>CBDUPW010000168.1:0-15098 GCA_965369205.1 uncultured Polyangiaceae bacterium
CGCCCGAGGGCGAAGTAGGTTTGCATTTCCGTGCCCGCGCTGATGACGACATCGACCAGTCCGTCGAAGTTCACGTCCATCATCTGCGTGTCCAGGCCGTCTTTGCCGAGTTCGATCCGGGGCGACAGACCATCGCTGGTCGTGACCACACGGCCCTTCCAGGTCCACTTCCCGGAGACCTGCTGCGGGCCATACACCGAGTAGGTGCTGACCTTGGGCATGTGCAGGAGATCGCTGATTCCATCGCCATCGAGGTCGAGTGGGGCGACGTTCAGATTCTTGAGCGTAATCGTGCTTGCTCCCGCACCGAGCACGCCGCTCACGGACATCGGCGTCACCGCAGCGAACCTGTCCAGCTGGCCGCCACCGCCGTTGAAGAACACACCGTGCCCAGTGCCGTACACCCCCACGGCCGTGACCAATACGTCCGGCAGGCTGTCCGCGTTGATGTCGAAGAGGTCTGTCAGCTCTTCGTCCACGGAGTGTGGCGGGCTGGAAAGGATGTTGCGGAGGCGCTCGTCGAATCCTTCGTAGCCGTTCAGATCCGCGTAGCCGGGCGTGCCGTCCGTCTTGAACGGCTGCACGTGGCTGTAGTCGAAGCGCATCGCCGGTAGGCGGGGGCAGTTGGTTTCCTGCGGCAACAGCTCGCTGGCTTCGGTGGGCGCGTTCTGCTCTTTCGCAGCGCACCGACCTTCCACCTGCACGCTGCTCAGCAGCGACAGATGGGACGTAGCCTCGTACTCTAGGTGATAGCGCCGCAGCATCGCGCGCGGCGCCGAAGTGCTGCCGCTGAAGATCTTACTGGCCACGTCCACTCGCGTCAGCCGCAGGTTCTGTCCGATGCGATAGCCAGAGCGATAAGAATGCGTTGGATCCGGTCGCGCGGCGTAGACCAGCCGCGTGTGGTGCGCGTAGCTCGACAGAGGCGCCGTCGCTGAACCTACGACGGGCGGCGTGTCGTAGATGTCCGATAGATACGCCGTGCCGTCGTCCTGGAAGTAGCGGAACACCACCTGATTGTTCGGGGCCGGCGTGCCGGTCGCGGGATTGGCGCTGCCATAGGTGTCGTACTGCCGCACCAAACACCATCGGAAGATCTCGCTGGTCTGATCCGGATTGCGCTCGAGGGCTTGCGTGTAGCTGGCGTCGTTGAGAGGCACGCCCAGCTCCATCGTCACGCCACTCTTGTCTTGAACTCGCCAGGTCAGATGATCCGGCGACCAGAAGAAGCGCAAGAACGATCCTTCCACCCGTGGGCGGAAGTACTGCCAGCCGGAGGCCCAGACGGGCATCACTTCGTCGGTCTGGGCACCAGTGCAAGTCCCACCGGAACCGACCAGGCAGATGGGCACGAGCTCTTGGCCGCCGTTGAAGACGAAGCGATCCTGATTCGGGTGCCACTGCGCTTGGTCCGCGTAGTTGGGCACGCCGCGATCGGTCTGGCGAGCAATGAAGGGAACCCCAACGGACCAACCCGCACCGGCCACGCCGACGCCGCCGCTGGAGCTGTAGGAGAGCCCGAGAGAAGGTTGCGCACCACCGCGGGCTGCGGGCAGCGCAAAAGGCACCGAGAAGGTCGCAATGCCAGTAGAGAGCTGCGCGCTGAAGCTCTCTTCCATGCCCTGGATGGTTCCCGAACCCTTCGGAACGCTGATGCTCTTGCTGGTGACGCCGCTCTTGTCTGCGCCGCTGGGCAGGGCCAACGTGTCAGTGGGCGGTACTTCCGGCGTCTTCGGCGTCGTCGAATTGCTCGCCTTCGCCGGCTCCATGGGCGTATCGCTGACCGTGCCTGCGGAAGACATCGCCTTGTCGTCGGAGGACGACGCCGTGGGCTCGGCGGACTGGACCGGCGCGAGATCCGAGTGGTCCGCTTCGGCTGGTTCGTTGACTGTCTGCGCCATAGCGGGCAGCGCCGCAGCCACGACTGCCAAGCCGACCCCGGCGAACCAATGGGTGCGCGCTTTCATTCGAGGCCTCCTTCGCTGGGCTGCCGCACGATCGGCACCGGCATGAACTGCGCGACCACGTCCGGAGTGCCCTGCGTCGATCCGAATCCGTGACCGCGGTCTTCCCAACCCGCCGCCAGCGCTGCGCCGAGCCCCGCCGGCATCGCTGCCAAGCTGGGCAGACTTTGGTGCCCAACGGTGTGAGCGCTGCTGCGGGGCAGTGCGATCTCCGCGAAGGAGAAGTCCAAGGTAAGCGTGCCAGCACTGTTCGAGAGCGGCACCTCTTTGAGCCACAGCTCGGTACCAATGGTGCCCCCCGAGATCGAGTCCGACTTCCATGCGATGAAGATGCTGTTTCCAACCCGCGCAACGGCAGGCTGCTCTTGACCGAGGCTACTGTCGCTGGCGTAGGGCTCGAGCAGAGGCGCAATGTCCAAGGGCGGCGGCGAGCTAGCTTGGCTCGTGTCCAACACCGCACCGTACAGGCGCGGCACCGTGCCGCCGGAGCCGCCCAGCGCGTACACCACGAGCAGCCGGGTTTGGTCCAGCTCCACCAAGGACGGCAGGCTCTGCGCCACTCCAGCTGTGAGAAGCGACCACTTCCACTTCTTGCCGCCAACTTGAACGACGAGGTCTTGGGTTCCCGCTCCCAGATCCCACCATGCCGCTGCGTACCCACCCGCAAATGCCGCAAGCGCAACGGAACCTTCTCCGTTTTTGGAGGCTGCCAGCGCGACGTCAGCGCCGATGCTGCCACCGCTGGCACTGAAGCTGCGCAGACGCACGTCGCCCTTGTTGAGTACATTCGACTCGTCCCTGTACGCCACGGCGAGCGCGCTCCCCGTCCAGATCACGTCGGGCGCTTCCTGGTTGAGATGGCTGACGGTGTTCACACGAACGAGCGCACCGACGCTGGCCGCAGCGGCGTCAACGATCCGAAGCGCCACACCGCGCCCATATCCATCCGCGTGGAGATCTGTGTACGCCACCGCATAGTTTCCGCCAGGCAGTGCGGCAATCACGGGAGCGGCGCTGGACGTGATCGTCGCGTCCTGCGCGACGGTAACCAGATTGCCGGGGACGCCTTTGGTATCAAACGCGCGAAGCCGCACGGCTATCGGCTGCAGGCTTTGCTCCACGAACACCATCGCGAAGCCACCGTCGCCCGCAGCGACCGTGTGCCGCCCGGACCCTGGCGTGCGCTTGTCCGCCAAGCTTGAGCCAGGACCAGCGGCGAAAAGGAGGTCCTGCACGCGACAGCTCGCAGAGCAGGAATCCAGCACGGTTCCCGGCCCGTCGTCGCACTCTTCGGTAATGGGATCGCGAATTCCGTCGCCGCAATAGGTCGACACAGGTGCGTCGATTCCCGCGTCGCTAGCGCCGTCGCCTCCCCCGGCCCCGTCTGCGCTTGAACTGTCTGCTGACCCATCCGCCCCGGCATCGCCCGGCGCTCCAGACGCGCCGGCATCCGTGCCGGCGTCGCTGCCCCCCGCGGAGGCATCGCTTCCCGCGACGCCTCCACTGCCCGCCGTGCCACCAGTCGCGGCACCGGCGTGGCCACCTTGCGCGCCGGCACCGGACGCCCCCGCAGCACCGCGCGCCGAGTCGCTGGAGCCGCAGGCGATCAGGGCGGCAGCACATGCCGCGCCGAGCGCTGCGACCAACAGCGTGCGATTCGCCGCCGCCTGGCCACTCGTTCGGCTCATGGCTCACACCGTTGCGCGCTGCCGAGTTGCCTGGTCGAAAGAGGGTCCATGGCGCCCCCTCACTTGAACCGCGTCCAGTAGCGGTACTCGAGAGCGAGCTGCACGTCCTCCATCGCGTCGAAGTTGAGACCCGGTTCTTCCCAGACCCGGAGCACGAAGGTTCCATCCAGCGGTCGGCCCTGGAACTCTCGACGCATGAAGGTGCTCATCAGTTCGTTGTCTGCACTCGACATCGGATTGGTCAAATACCGCTCCGCGGCCAAGCCGCGCGCATGCTCGATGTTCCCCGTGAAGAGCTGCACTGGAACGTCCTGCCCGGTGTAGTTGCGTACGTGATAGGGGCCACCATGCTGCAGCGAGTAAGTCCAGTACCCGGAGCCGGCGCAGGACTGCGGGCTCGACGAACTCTCGCAGTTGCGCAGGCCCGTCCCCGTGAAGTTCACGCCGATGCGCTCGATGCGATAGTTGAAGTTGCCTCTCGCGATACCCGAGGCGCCAAATATCCGGCCGGAGTCGATGTCCGCCTGTGAAAACGAGACGAGGGTTTCGCGATAGCAGTAGGTCTGCGCTGCGGCGCCGTCGCAGGAAGCGGCGAAGCCATCCGAACAGAGCTTGACGCACCCACGCCTCCACTTCGTGGCTCGGAACACGCCGCCGTCGGTGTCGACGCAGGTTGGCAGCATGCGTGTGAGCGTGTCCCCGGTGTTCGCGAAAGTGGCGGGCTGATCTGCAGCAATCGCACCCGGCACGTTTTCGAGCATGATCCCGGCGAGGTCCACGATGCCGCCCGCTGAGCCGGAAGGACCGATCAACACAGCGTACGTCCCGGTTGTGCTCACTTCGAACAGCTGCCAGCGGCGATGCCACTTCAGTGTCGCGCCGGGATCCGGGTCGACATCCAGTGCACCCTCCATACCGACAGCAGTCACCGACGGACCGCTGAGCGTGGCCAGCCCGACGCCGTCGAGTTCGACTGCCGCGGGCACCTGGTCCGGCGGCTGCCGGGTGTGCCAGCTCAGGCGGTACTTGCCAGGCACCAGATCGAGACGCTGGGCAAGGTAGGCACCTTGCTGATATCCGCAGGTGCCCGAGCAGGTTCCAGATTCTGGGCCAAAGCTCACACGAAAACCTTGAACGCTGGAGAGTTTCTGCACACTCGGAACGAACGGCGCCGCATCCCCACCGAGCACTGAGATCCCGACGCAATCTGGCTCCCCGGTCAGGCAGCCGGCGAGCGCCCACTTGTTCTCGGGCAGGTTCGGGAAGTCCGTCACCGCGCTGCCGACCGGCTCCACGCCGGCCGCGGAAGGATCACCCGCGTGATACAACAGGTTGTTCACCGACGTTGGGCAGTCCTTCTTGATCCGATTGAAATCGTCCTTCAGAGACACCACCGCAGTGTCCGTGCCTTCGTGGAAGTTGTTCACCAAGCGGTAGGACTCCACCACGTTCTCGAGCTTATCGACGTAGTCGCCAATGTACGCGTCGGCGTAGTCCTTAGCGCCACCTTCACGCACGATGTCGTCAAAACTGACGCCGCTCGACGAACAAACCGTCGACTCCCATGAGTGGGGGGCCGCGACCAGCGGCAAATCCTCTTTGAGGGACGAAAGCCGCACGCCAAGCCGCGTCTCGACGGAACGCTTCGCGATGAAAGCGGCCAGTACGGCATTCTGCCTCGCCGCTTCGTACCGGCGTTGAGCAGTGGCGAACCGCGCCTTGCCGATGGAGAGTAGCGTGGCCTGCTTCTTCCCCACCGTTGAGCTATCGAGCAGCGCGCGGTACAGCGCTCGGCGGGCTTGGTCGCGCAGACTCTCAATCTCCGCCAAGGAAGCGTCGATCTCATCTGAAGCCTTCGTTAGGCGCGTAGCCAAGTTCTGCACGTTCTGGGCCCGGGTTTCAAAGCGCTGCCGAAAACTCAACCGGGCTTGTTCGGCCTCCAGGTTCGCCTGGTCATTGCCAAGGTCTTTGAGCTTGGCCGCGAACGCGATTTGAGCAGCGGAGTTCACGCACGTGACGACGGCGGCGGCGACCTGACCGGGCTTGACCGCCGAATGAAGACCGACGGTTTTGAGACCCGACGCGATGCACTCCGCGGTCTGGTTCGCAGCTGTCGCCATGAACTGAATCTCGTTCTTCTTCTCCTGTATTTCTGTGAGTGCGACTGACGTTTCCACATGCTCGAGGTCCGTGCCAAACGACCGCAGCTCCGAAGCGATCAACGGCGTGACCTCGGCCAGGTCCACCAAGCCGGCTCGCAAGCGCGACACAGCCGCGCCGTAGGCACCCCCAAGCGCCGGAAAGGCGCCCACCTTTGACTCTTTCCTTAGGGCATCAATAGCCTTCACTGGAAAGCCCGCGAAGATCGTTAGCGCACCTTGCCTTTGGATTTCCGTGGCCGCGCAATTCAAGTACTGTTTCGCCGCTGGCCACCCATTCGCCGTCATGTCGGGTGGGTCGCTCAAGTCGCATAGGGGAGATTGCGAGCCGCGGGCAACTTCACACGCAAGCTCCAGAGCATCAAGCGCAGCCCGGTCGGTGTCCGCGGGCTTTTGGACGCCTGTATTCGTAAAATAGGTAAAAGCAACGCCCACTCCCAATTCTTTGGGCGTCCACCACAGGGCCTGGGAGTCGCCTAAGCCCAAGGAGGCATTTTTGCTTGCCAGGTACTGCTTGAAGCCTCCGATGGCCGCGTTGCCAGCAGTTGAGAGGCCTGCAAAGTAGCTGTCTGGCCCCACTCCTTTTCCGTGAGGATTCCGCGGGCTAGTTGTGATCACGACGAACGTCGGCGGCCCGCTGTACGGGTCCGAGTCGTCCTGTGGGGTAGTGTAGATTGTCGGTCCAGGCTCCCTCCAGGCTTCGCGCAGTGCCGGATCCGAACTGAGCACGAAGTAGTACGTGAGCTTGTCCACCGCGGAAGCTGATGCCCATGGGGAATCCACATTTTGGGTCGATGCATTCACCATCTCGTGCACGACCACGGGCGGTTTCCCGTTACGGGATCGGGTGAACTTGCTGGGGTTGCCCAGAAACAGGTCGCCGTCAGGATTGACGGAAACGTAGTTACCCATCCCGGGTACTCCCGTGGGGTACTCCGTTGCTGTGTTTCCATTTGCCGTGACCATGCCGCGCAGGGCCGTAACCGCATCCAGAAGACGGCGATTGATTGGGGCGCGCAAGGTCGGAGTGGCGCACTGATTGGACGCTTGGATCGCGCACATCAGGGAGGTGTCACCAGCGGTACAAGCGACACCTGAACGAGGAGCACAAGGCCAGCCGAAGGAAAGCCCGCCCCACTCGTCGCCCGTTTGAAACACCGTCGCGGCGCCGAGGAGCACCGCAGAGTGCGAATTGAAGCGTGGCTCGAATCTGATCTGGCGCGCGAACGGGTAGAACGCTGATGGGTGAAAGAACTCCGAGGATATGATCTCAGAAAGCGCTACGTTGTCCGGCCTGCTGCGCCGCAGCTTGCGGATGCTCTCGCACACAGGGTGCGGAAGGCCCGCACCCTCGTTGGCGAAATCGAAGTATCCAAGCTTAGTGGAGATTGGGGGGGCGGGCGGGTAGAGGACGAGGTCCCAGCCGGGAGGCAAGAGCTGGCTACAGGGTTCGTCTGTGTCGGACGCGAGTATTGGGCACGGGAAGGCCGGACTCTGGTCCGCGCAGACCTGCGTCAGGTCACCGCCCTTCATCCACACGCACAGATCTTGGGAACCTAGCGTCACAAAGTCCTGAACCGTGCCGGGATCCACGCACGCTGCAATTCTCTGGATCGCCGGATCCTTGTCAGCGGCGGCGGAGATTGTTGCTAGCAGATCGCCAACACAGAACCCCCCGCGACAATGGTACTTCACGTTTTGGTCAGCCCCCTGCGGGGACGTGCACTCTGAATCCGTTGTGCATGTGGTTTCCGTGCGGAGCTTCTCCAGGCCGCCGTTGGCGCTTAGGATGCTGCGCAGTTGCTCCAGATCAATGTCCGCGCCGCAGAGCTTTTGCACTTCCTCCATGGCCTGCTCTGCACGACCGGCAATTGTCAACTCCGTCGATGTGACACCTTCTCCAGCGGACAGGACAGCCTCGCCCAAAGCATCAGCGTCCTTTGCGGAACGGCGTGCAAGGTCGACGTAGTGGCGCCACGAGTTTTCCACGCCATTTGAATCGTCCGAGAGCTCGTCCTCCAGGGGAATGCGAGCGTCCATCTCCACGCCGGCACAGCTGACGCGCGTGCGGGAGCACCAGTTGCGATCCGGCGCGAGCAAGTCCCCGGCGCGGCGCTCTGCGCTCGGCACGATGGGGTACGATTCTGTGTAGTCCGGCTGGTAGACCGTAAATCCAAGGAGCGCCTCGAAGAACTTGCCGCCACTCGAAGAGGGTTTGCGGCGCACTAGATAGAAACGCTGCGGGAAGGTCTCATCCATCTCTGGTTGCCACGATCCATAGACGGTGTGCTGAAACACGTCATAGCCAGAGAACTGCGCCGGCAAGGTCGACACGGTGATGTCCGGTGAGTCCAAGTCGCATACCGCGCCTTCGATGGAGCCCGCGGTTGCGCAAGCCAGCCCATCTTCACCGCGAACGATGCGGGCTTCATCGAGCGCGCTCAAGCCGTTCGCGTACACGGTGATGCCGACCATCGAGTCGTGGTTCACGGTCAGGCGGCCGACACGCTCGTGCTCAGATTCCGCCACGAGTGCGGCGATGGGGTCGAGGAGTTGGGCCCGAGCAGTAGGATCGCTCGCAAGGGTGGGGGAGAGCGTTTGGCCCAATTCCTGGGCTGCGGAGCTCAGTGCCCAGTCGACAAAGCTCGACAGATCCAGGTCGTACGGATTGGCAACTGTTCCAGTCGGGAATTGGGGGCGGTACGGCCCGGGTTTCGCGAGCGCCGCGAAGTATTCCGGCGGCCTCACCGGCGGCAAAGTCGCGACACCGGCGAACAGCGGCACGTTCACCGTCCCGCCACCCGCCTTCGGAGGTGGCGGAAGGATAGCCGTCTTGCTGCGCGAGAACGCTTTGATTTCGCTGGCCAAATACTCGCGGGCGGCTTGGAAGTCGGCCTTGGTCAAGTTGAAGAACTCGAACAAGGTCGGCGAAGCGCTGAGCAGCAGCGTGTCTTCTTGGCCCCACTTGTCCGCTAGACGCTCGCGCACACTGTAGTTCGGAGCCTGCGGCGCCGGCGTACCCGTGCATGTGCCCGGACAGTCGTCCCGACTCTCTAGAAGATCGGCAAGCGGAAGCTCGGCTTCCGACATGAGGATGTCGGCCGGATCCGTACCGGCCTCCCGGAAGACCTCGATTGCCGCGCGTACGCCCGGCGTCGGTTCGGGAACGGCACACCAGTCCGTGCCGCCGACGGTCGTGGACCCGAACAAGCCCGGGTCGCCGCCCACCAGCGAGTGGGCAGCGGCAGCTCGCGAGAGTGCGGAAGCTGAGATTGCCCAGGAAGTACCTTGCGTGAGCGAGGCGGTGGACGACAGCTGAGCGTCGGACGACGCAACCGTATTCCGGGTGAAGACGTCGATTGCTTCGCGGTAGGTGGTGTACGCGTCGACGAAGCCGGCGCCGATTATTTCGGCGAGAGTGAGTTCGGGACTCATCGCGTCGGTCAACGGACACGAATACAGCGTGTCGCTCCCCGTGGCCCACCGCAACGTCTGGAGGTACTTGCTGAACGCGTCGTACGCTTGGTACGAGGCGTACCGCGAGAGCGCCGCGTTCACTGGTGAGGACTGAGCTCCGATCAGGTAGGTCTTCTGGCCCGAAGAGTCGTGGACCTTTAGCGGCTTCGCACGGAATGTGGCGGCCTCGAGAAACAGATTTGCGGAGCACAGCGTGACCGCCGCGTTGAATGCTACTCCCGCACATGTACCGCCGCTCGCGAGCCCCACATCTGCTTCGCAGCGATCGTATATCGAAGACGCCAGATGCGAACTGTTGATGTCATCGAAAGTACCAATCGGCACCAGTTCTTCGGATTCAGTTTCTGTCGCGTCAGCAATGCTGACGACCTTCATCGTCTGCAACTGGCGCAGCCTAGCCTGCTCCGAATCGTCGACCTTGTCGTCGTGGAGCAAGCGCAGCTTCTCATCCCTGCTGTCGCCGCAGCCAGCCAAGGCCGCGGCCACCAAAGTGGCCACCAGGGTTGCACGCTTCAGGATCCGGGTTCGCATCGCTCCTCCTCCTTTTGTCTGGTGGCTCGACGGCGGCGCACGCGTCGCTGCCAGCTCGTGACCAACAGGCTCAGCACAAACATGAAGACCGGCAGCGTCGGGGCCCGCGGTGTGCGCTGCGCCAAAGCGCAACCTCCACCCGAGGCCTCGACTTGCTTCTGCAACAGGCAGACGCCCGTGTCCTCGACCGACATGCACGTCCAACCGCCGGGGCAACCGGCACCGCACGCGCGAGTGCAAACAGGCGCAGACTCCCCGACTTGGACGCAGTGCTGGCCCAGGCACTCGGCCGGAGCACCGCATGTGTCGCCCAACGCACCCAGCGTGGTCTTGCAGTAGCGCGCGCCATCCGCGCTGGTGGCGCATTCGCTCGCGCCACAGCCGGGTGTGACGCCGCAGGCCTGCACGCAGTGACCGTCGACGCACACCCCCGTGCTGCATTCACTCCCCTGCATGCAGGGATCTCCGAGAGGCGCAGCGCCAGAATTGCACGGTGTTTCAGCGCTGCAGCCGGGCTGGCACGCGCCGTCGATGCAGGCAGAGCCGGCCGGGCATCCCGACTGCTCGCAGGACTGCTTCGGATATAGAAAGCACAGTCCGGCGACGTCGTCCTGGCTCAGGCTCGCCTGGGCCGGATCGTACTCCGGATACATCGCGGTCTCGCTGGCTCCGTTCACGCTGGAGCAGGTCGGTGCACTCGGGTCCGCCGTGGCCATGGTCTCGCACGGGTGCAGCAGCCCCAGTGCGTGGCCCAGCTCGTGCACGATCACCGCGTTCAGATACACCGGCGCCGCGGGCAGCTTGGACCACTGGAACAGCTCCGCGTTCAGGTAGATGTCCGCCTCGATGATGTGCCAGGCTCCGCTCTTCTTCTCGTAGACGACGTCCGTCGCTCCGGGGGATGAAGCTGGGAAGCCGCGTTTCTCCCAACCCGTGAACACCCACTCGACGCTGTTTCGTCCGTCCCCCGAGGCGGCGGGAAGCGACGCCAGCCCGCTGACCTGAAACGCGGGCGCTGCGCAGTCGGCCACGCCCCAGGTGTTGGCGGCGGAGTCCACCGCCTGCACGACGTCGTCCACGGAAAGGCTGGTCGGTGCCACGTCGGAAACGACGAACTCGATGGCGCGGTCGTTCCAGCCGACCGGACCAGCGCCGGCGAACTGGGAGCGGTCCTCGGCGGTTCGGTAGGCATGGGCGGTCGTGGAGAGGGCAAGCAAGCCCACGCACGCTCGGGTTCGAAGAGCTAACGTTCTGCGGGGGTTCTTGCACGGCGCCATTGTCGTCTTCCGGCTAAGGTCTACTGCCAGAGGTCTTGGCAGATCGTGCCGGTGGCCCAGGGTTTGCGGACGACCAGGGTTCGTGACGGGGCATTGGGGTCGTTCGTTCCAACCCCGATCCACCTCTTCACACCCAACGACCCGATGAGCGTGGCGCACCCCTTCTTCCAGTTTCCCTTTGGATGGTTGTATGTGTCGTCGACGCAGCGATCATACGAACTTGCGTATGGCGCGACGATGTACCAAGGCTCGTCAACACGCGCCCAAAGGGTCTGATCTGCGACTCCTGCATCCAGCATGAACCACAACGTGTACTGCAGCGATCCCGGTTGCGACGCGATCCCCGTCTTGCACGCACACGTCAACCCCGGATTCGCGGGCAGGCGAATGGTGAACGGTAGGTCGTTGGCGGTCGTAACAGTGGCGGGGTTCGAGAGTGGAACGTCGCAGCTTGTCATCGCCGCACACTTCGCCGTGTCCGTCGCTTGGCATTGATCTGAGCAGTTGATGTCGATGTGGTCGACGAGGGGCGCCTTGCCTGGGCACGGGTCGTCGAGGGGGCCCGGGGGTTGGGCATCTCCCGGCGCCGCGTCGCCAGCAGCGTCGGTCCCGGCGCTGCTGTCCTCGCCCCCATCCAACCCTGCCGCTCCGCCAACTCCACCGCTGCCCGAGCTCGCATCCGCGCCTCCAGTACCCCCAGCGCCGCCACCGCTGCCGCCACTGCCCGCGGCGCCACAATCGCAGCTACCCCAGGATTTGCCGTCGGAGGTGCAGGTCTGGCCACCTTGGCAGGCGGCGGGGCCGGTGCAGGGCTGGGTGCTGCCGGGCTGGCAGAGCTGCTTGTTTCCTGGATCGGAAGGGGAATCGTCGCTGCCGCAGCTGGGGGCGAGGGCCGCGACGGCGGCGGCGACGAGCCAGGTGGAGAGACGGAGGTTCGGGAAACGGTTCATGAGGCTGCCTTGGTTTGGGTTGCGAGTGAGCGTGCTGCAGCGGGCGGAAGGCGGACGCTTGGCGTGTTCGCCAATTGTCGCGCGCTCTCCCCGTTGCCGTTCCCCAACACCAATACACCTCCCGCGGAGAGGGAGGCTACGGGATCCGGACGCGATCTGGCGTTCAGTCTTCTTCAGTTTTTTGCGCACCTTTTCCTACAGCTTGGCGCGGCGCTGCTCGGCGTGCGCGCGCAACGCGCTGGGGCGCGCGAGCGGACCGCGCGGTAGGCGACAGCGGCGGAATCCCTCGGGCGGCTCGCGCGCGCGGCGCGGCGTCGCAGTGGGTTGGACGGCCTGCGTGGCGCGCTTCAGATCTTGTTTTCGCCTACTCTTGCGCGCCCTTCGGCTTCGCGCTCTTCGAGCAGACCAGGAGTCCGCCTGACACCGTCTTGATGAGCTTTCTGTGCTTATCCAGCCGCTTGCGTACTTCGTGCACGAACTGTTGGGTCGAGTGCCTGGATGCTGCGTTCAGGTGCAAACGCACGTCTTCTAGACTTACAACCTGATCGAGATGGCGGTTCAGGAACCGGATCAGTTCGACCCGCGCACTGGAAAAGTCCTGGACTGTGCCGTCCACGCTGACTTGATCGAGATCGTCATCGACGTGGAAAGGCGAGCAGCTGGGCGGCGGAATCGAACTCTCGGTGCGGAGTCGGTGGAGGTTGCGGATCAATCCGTCCAGCTCGTCGGGATTGTAGGGCTTTCGCAGGTGGGCGCAGGCGCCGATCGCGTAGGAACGCTGCATCACCTCTTCGCCCAGCTGCCCGGTGGCGACGATGACGATGGGTGGCTGTGGGAGCTGTTCCAGCGCTGCGCAAACCTCCGCCGCGCTCTCTTTCTCCAGCACCCAGTCCAGGACCGCAACATGCACCAGCTGGATGCTGGCCTGCTCCATGGCTTCAGCGAGATTCGTGGCAGTAAGCACCGAATGTCCGCGGGCTTGTAGCATGTTGCGGGTGGAGCGAAGCAGGACCTCGTCGTCGTCGACGACCAGCACGCAGATCCCGGAGGGCGGCGTCGAGCTCCACGGCTTCATGTTTGGGCGCCCCACTCAAACGTTGCGCAATGTCGTTCGCCCGTCTTCACGAAGAAACCCCGCAGTTCAATCGCGATGTTGCGGCCCCTGGGTGGCGACAACTCCCCTGCCACCATCACAGAATTCAGACGCCTTGGCGAGAGTGTTCGAGTTGTGCAGATTGTGCTCAACTTGTCTGGCCCAAGACGTGCAGAGCCCGAGCCGCCGCCGCCACGGGGGGAAACAGCTCGCAAATGACTGGACATGCGAGGCCCTTCGGTCCGACCCGCCTCCCAGTTGCGTCGTTTTTCACGACGTTGGACGTTTTTCGACGACCGGGGCGGTGGCTGACCAGCGATCACTTGGCGCGGAGGGGTCATGCCTCGAGCACATCGGCTGAACCAGCGCGCGTTGTGCAAAATCAACGCGCTCGTCCCGGACTGAGTCACAGCCCCAGGTACAGACCTTGTACCGCCCTCAGCAGCTCAGACTGCCTTCGGGCTGGCCTAGCATCTCAGACTACCTTCGGGCTGGGCTGCCGCGAACTCGATGGCGACCTGCTGCCAGCCGACGGGACCCGCTCCGGCGAACTGAGAGCGGTCCCCGGCGGTTCGGTAGGCATGGGCGGTCGTGGAAAGGGCAAGCAAGCCCGCGCAGACCTGGGCTCGAAAAGCCAGCTTCGTGCCGAGGTTCTCGGGCGGAGTCATTGTCGTCTTCCGGTTGCGCTCTACTGCCACAGGTCTTGGCAGATCGTGCCGGTAGCCCAGGGTTTGCGAACAACGAGGGTTCGTGACGGTGCATTGGGATCGTTCGTGCCAACTCCGATCCACCGGTCCGCACCGCTCGAAGGTACAGTGGCGCACCCCTTGCGCCATGTCTTTATCGTGGTTGAGGTATCGTCAACGCACCGGTCGAGCGTGCTGGTTGTCACAACAACATACCAAGGCTTGCCAACGCGAGCCCACACCGGCTGCGTGATTGCCGAACCGTTCAGCTTGACCCACAACGTGTACTGCACCGGCCCAGGCTGTGACGCGATCCCCGTCTTACACGCACACGTCAACCCCGGTTTCGCGGGCAGCCGAATCGTAAACGGAAGTTGACTCGAGCTCGTTATGGTCGCGCCGTTCGAGAGTGGAACGTCACAACTCGTCATCGCCGCACACTTCGCCGTGTCCGTCGCCTGACACTGATCCGAGCAATTGATATCAATATGGTCGACCAGTGGCGCTGGCCCCGGACACGGATCGTCCAGCGGTCCTGGCGGCTGGGCATCCGCGGCTGCGCCGTCGCTGCCGCTCGTGCCACCGCCTCCGTCTTGCGTGCCGCCCGCTCCGGAGCTGCCCGACGCACCCGAGCTACCACCCGACCCCCCTACGCCACCGCCGCCCGCACTCGCATCCACGCCTCCCGTGCCTGCTGCGCCACCCCCGCCGCTGCCCGCGGCGCCACAATCGCAGCTGCCCCAGGATTTGCCGTCGGAGGCGCAACTCTGGCCACCTTGGCACGCGGCGGGGCCGGTGCAGGGCTGGGTGCTGCCGGGCTGGCAGAGCTGCTTGTTTCCTGGATCGGAAGGGGAATCGTCGCTGCCGCAGCTGGGGGCGAGGGCCGCGACGGCGGCGGCGACGAGCCAGGTGGAGAGACGGAGGTTCGGGAAACGGTTCATGAGGCTGCCTTGGTTTGGTTACCAGATAGAGGTGCCGAAGCGGGCGGAGGTCGGACGTTTGGCGTGTTCGCCCAATGCCGCGCGCTCACCGCGTTGCCGTTTTCCAAAACGCCTTCCGCGAACGAACGCGATCTGGCGTCTGGTTGTCTTCAGAATGCTGCGCACCACGGCTCAGCTTAAATCGAATGCCCAGCGGCGTCACGCGCCCAGCGGCGTCACGCGCGGGGCCGCAACGCCACCGTTGGGAGGGGTGTTCCAGTTGTGCAGATTCGGCTCAACTTGGTGTCGGGCCCAAGACCTGCAGAGCCCGAATCGCAGCCGGGAGGCGGGGC
>CBDUPW010000169.1:0-14911 GCA_965369205.1 uncultured Polyangiaceae bacterium
AGCGGTCAGACTCTGCGTCGCCTTCCTTCGCGCTGCGTCGGTCGATCTGGACGCTGTCCGATTCCGCTGCAAGTTCGTGCGATTCGAGTCCAGGACGCGCCGAGCCGTGAAACGCGAGGCGCCGCCTCCGTTCGAAAAGCGGCGGGCGTACCGAGTACAGGAAGGTCGCGTGATAGAGTACATGCACCTACAGTCCCGATGTCCGAAGCCACCCAACCACCCGAGACGGCAGGTCGCTATCAGCTGCTGGTTCCCATCGGTGCTGGCGGCATGGCGACGGTGTACTTGGCGCGGGCGCCAGTCGCGGGGGAGGTGCACCGCGACGTTGCGGTGAAGGTGCTCAAGACCAACTGGGACGCGGCGCCAGAGGCGGGCCAGGACCTGATCGAAGAAGCGAAACTAGCAGCCTCGGTCCGTCATCCGAACGTTGTACCGGTGATCGAGGTCGTCAAAGAGGACGGCAAGCTGTGCCTCGTCATGGAGTACGTGGAGGGCGAAACCCTTGCTGGCCTGATTAGCGCTGCCAAGCGTGCCCGGACTCGTGTGCCGACACGTATTTGCGCGCGGATCTTGATCGACGCGCTGCGCGGCCTCCACGCTGCCCATGAACTGAAAGACGCAGCCGGGGCGGAACAGAACCTGGTGCATCGGGACTTTTCCCCACAAAACATCCTGGTTGGCATTGACGGCGTGAGTCGACTCACGGATTTCGGGATTGCCAAAGCCGTGAGTCGGCTCGGCGCCACCACTCAAAATGTGCTGAAAGGCAAGATCGGCTACATGTCGCCAGAACAAGTGCGGGGCTCGGCGGCGCTGGATCGCCGGAGCGACGTTTGGGCAGCCGGCGTGGTGACCTGGGAAGTCATGGCTGGGCGGCGCTTGTTCCGAGAGCAAGATGACGTGGCTACGTTGCTGCACATCGTTAGCGACGCGTCCATCCCACTTCTCAACAGCGTCGTGCCTGAGCTGTCGCAGGATCTTTCCGATGTGGTCAATCGGGCTCTGCAGCGCGACGTGAACGGGCGAGTGGCCAGTGCGCATGCGTACGAGGAAGCACTCGCCGCGGCGTTCAAATCCCACGGAGGCGTTGCTGACTCGGATGAGGTCGGTCGATACGTATGCGAAGTGGCGGAGACGAAGCTGCGCGAACGCCGCTCAGCGGCGCAGCGTGTGGTGGAGCTGCGCACCCGGCTCAAGCACGTAGCTGACCAGGCCATGCAAGTTGCGGACGAGCCTACCGAGACCACGCCGAGTCGGGTGGACGCGCAGCGCGTTTGGGCGGCGCGGGCTACCGGTGCGCCGAAGTCTTCACGTCTGGTGAGGTGGCTCGTGGGCGCCTTCGTCGCCACGGGCGCCGCCGGGCTTCTGCTGATCGCGCTGCCCACTTCGTCACCGACGCTCGTGGAACGCACCGTCGCAGGTCGGAACCCGACGTCCTCGCTCAAGCGTCAAAAGCAACTGCAGGTGACCGCGGACGCCCCTATCAAGAGCGTGCGATTGGGCGACGAGCCCCCGCTCCTGGCGCAGAGACCTCAGGACAGTCTACTGCTCCCCCTGATCGATTCCCGGGCGCCGCGTCGAGTGACCGTTCAAGCTGCGGACGGCCGGGAGCGGGTTGCCACTTTGGCGCCTGGCGCGGATACTCTCATGGTGGTGTTCCCTCCCTTGGCGTCCTCTTCACCGCGTCCGCGGGTCCGGCCCGCCGGCAAACCAAAAACCAAATCCGTGCCCTTCGCGACCACGCCTTACAAGAATAAATGAAGAAGCGTCACGTCATCGCGCGCGGACTGGCGATCGTCATGTGTTGCGCCGCAACGGCATGGGCTGAGGATGATTCCGCAGCCTTGTTTCAGCGGGCGAACGAGGCGGTGCAGCGCGAGGCCTACCGGGAGGCGGCGGAGCTGTTCGAGCGTGCCCATCGACAAGCCCCGCACCCGGCAACGGTTTTCAATGCAGCCGCCGCGTGGGAGTAGGCGGGGGAGAGGCCCCGCGCTGCGGACGCTTACGAGACAGCGCTGTCCATGGGTGGCCTTGCATCGGAGCAGGCGGCCTACGCACAGGAACGACTGACAGTGCTCAAGAAGAGCCTTGGCTATTTGAGACTGACCGCGCCCATTGGTGCAACTGCAACTGTGGCGCACGCTAAGAACGTTGCCATACCCGCGGCAGTGCACCTCGCACCCGGGTCGCACACCGTCGTCTTCAATCTCGGCTCGGGCGCGGACGTGCGCAAACCCTTGCGCCTCCTGGCGGGCGAAACCCAAAGCGTGGCGGCAGAGCGACCGCCACCCATGGCGCAGACCCAAGCGTCGCAGGCCCGTCCGGCGCCTACGGCGAGCGCCGCGCCGTCTCCCGCACCGGACCGCGCTTCGGGCGGCGGGCAGCAAACCTGGGGTTGGGTCAGCGTTGGAGTTGCAGGCGCACTCGCCGCTGCGTCGACCGTATTGACCGTGCAGACTTTCAGCGCCCTCGACAATTTCGAAGGAAGCGGCCGCAAGGATCTCGACGCGCGTGATCGTGCGCTGCGACTGCGGACCTGGTCCAATGCGACGGCGGTGGGCGCCGTGGTGCTGGGCGCGACGGGCATCTATTTGCTGCTTTCGGCTGACGGCGGTTCCTCCGCCGGCTCGAAAGCTCAGCATCGCGCGAAACGAGGGCAGGGGCCCCTAGTCCACCTCAGTTTCTAAGCGGAGTCACGAAATGGTGTCGGACAATAGCGGAGACGGATTCGAACAAGCCACGACGATGGCGCGCCCGCGTCCGCGCATGACTGAGACAACGTCGGCGAGCTTCCGGTTGTTTGTCACCGAGGGCGCGGACCACGGACTACAGTTCGACGTGACTCCAGACCTGCCGTCACGCCTGCTCGTGGGCAAGGGACCTGCGTGCGACGTGCAGCTCAAGGACCCGGAGGCCTCCCGTCGCCATGCGGCATTGGACGTAGTCGGACTTCGGCTGGGCTTGACGGACTTGGACTCCACGAATGGCACCTTCGTGAATGGGCTCGCGGTGGGCAGGGCGTACTTGACCGGGGGTGAGCAGATCACCATCGGCTCGACGGTGCTGCGGGTCGAGCTTGCACCTGAAGCACCGGCCGCCGCGATCCCGTTTCGGGACCACTTCGGTCGCGTCTCGGGGGCCAGCCTGCAGATGCGTCGCTTGTACGCGCTGTGCGAACGTCTGGCGCTCACGGAAGTTCCCGTGGTCATCGAGGGGGAAACCGGAACGGGTAAGGAGCAACTTGCCGAAGCGCTACACGAGGTCGGGTCGCGTGCGCAGGGCCCCTTCGTGGTGTTCGACTGCACCGCCGTGACTCCGAACTTGATCGAGTCGGAGCTCTTTGGCCACGAGCGCGGCGCGTTCACGGGGTCCGTGGGAGTCCACCGCGGCGTATTCGAGCGCGCCAGCGGGGGCACCCTCCTGGTCGACGAAATCGGCGACTTGCCCAATGCGTTGCAAGCCAAGTTGCTACGCGCCATCCAGCGCTCGCAGGTCACGCGGGTGGGCGGCGAAAAGGCAATTGATGTAGACGTGCGGCTGCTCTTCGCCACGCGTCGGGACCTGGACAAGGAAGTTCAAGAAGGGCGGTTTCGAGACGACCTATTCCATCGCATCGCAGTGGCTCGTATCGAGTTGCCGCCGCTCAGAGCCCGGCACGGGGACATCACGCTCCTGGCCACGCGTTTTTGGAAGCAACTTGGCGGCGACCCAAAGCAGCTGAGCGCTGGCGTGCTCGAAGCTTGGGAAGCGTATCCGTGGCCTGGCAACATTCGCGAGCTGCGCAACGCAGTCATGCGCCGCATCGCCTTGGGAGACTTGAGCGACGTCGCCGATGGGGAACCCGAGCAGGAGGGGGTCGCCGACACGCGCGCCGCGCTCGGTCAGGGAGACACCATTGCCCGCATCCTGGCTCAGGACCCAACCCTGGAAGACGCGCGCAACCACCTGCGCAGTGAGTTTGAGACGCGCTACATCGCCCATGCCCTCGAAAAGGCAGGGGGCAACGTCGGTCGCGCGGCGGCGTTCGCCGGCGTAGCCCATCGTCACTTTCAGCGTCTCAAGGCAAAGTATGACGACGGCAAGTAGCAAGCTCGCGCGGTTGCCCGGCGCAATGAGAATCGCTGTGGTGTGTGCTGCGGCGATCACCGCCGGCTGTTTTCCAAAGATCCCGGATCCGGTGGACGACGCGCCTGCGGCGCAGGGTTGCGGGCTTTCGGGCAGCGTGCGGCACGTCGACGCCGACGCTGCAGAACCCGGGGACGGGTCAGCACAGGCGCCGTACCAAACGCTGCAGGAAGCCCTGGCGGAGCTAGCTCCTGGAGTTTCGATCTGCCTGCGCGCAGGTACCTATACGGGCGAGTTCGAAATCAATGAAGTCGCTACCCAAGCGGCGCCGATTGCGCTCGCGGGCTACCCCGGCGAAGAGGTGATTCTGCGGGAATCGACAGGGGATCTCGCGGGCTACGTGCTGTCCCTGGGCGGCGCCTTCATCACTGTCCGCAACGTCACCGTCGAAGGCGGCGGCTCCGGCAACGGTGGCGGCGTACTGGTCCATCAAGCAAAGGACGTGACTCTCAGTCGGGTGCGCGCGCGCTATAGTCGGGGCACGGGCTTCAACGTGCTCGATGCGACGAATGCGGTGCTGGAGGACTGCCTGTCCCACGACCACGTGGATCCGAGCGATACCGATCGGGGCAAAGGTTTTGCGGTACGCGGCACGGATGTGTCTATGCGGCGCTGCGTGGCACACAACAACTTCAACCGCGGCTGGGACGTGTACGCCGGTGCAATTGTGGAGAACTGTGCCGCCTTCGAGAACGGCAGCGCTCTGGATCGGACCACGGGTAAGACGCTGGTCTCGGCCGACGCAGGCATCGGCTTCTACTCTGGAGACGGTGGCCAGATATACCGTAGTCTGGCTTTCGACAACCTGAGTTCGGGCTTCCGTAGTTTCGACGGCACGAGCGGCGCTTGGGACCACTGCACGGCGCTGCGGAACCAGTTCTCTTACACCCTGCAGACGACGCCGACGGAGTTCAAGATCCGCAACAACTTGCTCCTGGAGGCATCGACCTTCTTGCCGGATCCCTCCGAGATGAGTCAAATCAACAACTCCTGGCAGCTCGGCATCGGCGACGACGTCGTGCTCAGCAAAGACCCGCCCGCGGCGTCGGAGCTGTGGCCCGCTGTCGGCTCCCCATGGGCTGTTTTCGAAACCAGCGATTTTCTGAAACCCAAGCCTGGCAGCGCGGTCATCGACGCTGGCGCCGAGCTCGCTGACCGGCCCTTCGAATTCGCGGGCAGCGCGCCAGATCTGGGCGCCTGGGAAGCGTCGAACTAGCCGCGCGTGCTGGCGCCCGGCTCACTTCGCGTAGGCGCCGATGTCTTCGAAGCCGCCGCCGACCGTGGGCTTGAGGAAGTCCGCGGACTTCGGGTCCGTGCTGAGGAACGCGACGCTGCCGGAGCGCTGCCACGAGTTGTTCGTTGCCACGCCCGTGCCGCTGTTGTTCGCGGTTTCGCCGGCGATGCAGTCGCCTACGACGGTGGTTGAGCCTAGGGTGTAGCCGCGCTTGTTGTCCCACGTCGTGTTGTTCTTGAACGTGCCGTTCTTGACGGAGTTGTAGTCGATGCCTGCGGCTTTGTTCGAAAAGGACAGGCACCGCTCTACGAGCGTGTCTGCGCTGGGCACGGCGCCGCCGGCCTTGATGCCCTGGCCGTTGCCATCGGCGATGCCGTTCTCGTAGCTGATGCTGTAGCCCACGTAGCTGCCGGTGGATCGCCAGGTGTCGATGCCGTCGTCGGAGTTCTTGTAGGTCAAGCAGTTTTCCACTCGATTGTCCGCGCCGCTGGAGATCGAGATGCCGTCGGAGTTGCCGCCGTTGGCGAACTCTGCGTCGAAGATCCCCGCGCCGGAATTGTCGTTCGCGGTGCAGTTGCGCAGGGTGTTCCGCGACCCGTTGGCGCCATAGGGGAAGTCTGTGTACGGGCTGTAGATCTGGATGCCGGACAGGCCGTTGTGATGCGAGTGCACGCCGTCCAGCACGTTGTCCGTGCCTCCAATCCAGACGCCTTGCATTGGCATATTCTTCACTTCGAGTCGTCGCAGGTGCACGAACTGTCCAGTGACGCGAACGTAGATCTGCGTGCCTTTCTGATGCTGACTACCGTCCAGCACCGCGGACTCGCCAGGGTAGCTCTCGTAGATCACCGGAGAGCCGCTACTTGCCTTGTTCGAGAAGCTGAGATTCTTGCTGATGGGATAGGTGCCCCCACGCAAGAACACGACGTCGCCGCCCTTGGCTTTTTGCACCGCTGCCCAAACGTCGCAGGGCGCAGCCTGTGAGCAGGTGGTGCCGCTTCCGTCGTGCGCCGCGAAGATCGTTCCTTTGCTCAGGGTCGTTGGCGCCACAGGCTGCGGTCCGAAAGCAGAAGTGCTCGGGGCGCCACCACTGCCAGCGCCACCGCCCGCGCCGCCCGCTGCCGCAGAGCCCGCGCTGCCCCCGGAGCCCGCAGCGCCTCCCGCGCCCGCGCCCCCACTGCCCGCGCCCCCGCCGGCGCTGCCTGCGGTCCCGCCGCTCGCCGACCCGCCGCTGGCGTTGCCACCCGTCCCGCCGCTGGCGGGTTTGGCGCTGCCGTCGTCGTCCGACCCGCACGCGATCAAGGCCACTGCCAACAGACTGCTACATAGGGATTTATTCATGGCGTTCTCTCGAAGTTTCTTTCGGATCGACCCAGCACACAAGAGCGCAGCCGAGCAGCGAAATGCGTGTGCGCAGGGCTAGGGTCGCTCCCTGCCGCCCAGATCTGGCGCGGAACCGCTGTAGCTGACGCCCGATAGCTTCTTGCCGGCGTCCACCAGTGGGCTTCCCGACGCCGGCAAAGCGAAGTCCGACTTCTCGAACAGCGCGAGCATGGCATCGAGGCTCTCCGCGCCCGTGGGCGCGGGTCGCTTCAGCGATGCGAAGTGGCTGCTCTGCACGTTGATACTCAGATCCCAGGTGTTGCTTTCGGAAACGCCCGACCAGCTGCTTGGGCGGTCGTTTGCGTTTTCGAAACCCACGTTGTTCGCCCACGTGTTCGTGGACGAGCCGCTCTGGAACCCCACCTTGTTGCCGATACTGGTGTTGTTGTAGAAGTTGCTACTTACCGCGGCGTTGTCTACGAAGCCGCGCATGGGGTGATCGAAGGCCAGACAGCGCTGCACCAGATTGTTGGTGCTACCGGGTCCGCCCATCTTGAAGCCGTTGCCGTTGCCCTCGAACGCGCTGTCTCCCCAACGGTTGATCCCGTTCCCGAAGGCGTAGGAGTCTTCCACCGACGAGTTGGACGCTTCCCAAAAATCGAAACCGTCATCGGCGTTGTTGAAAGCCAGGCAGCGCTTGACCACGACTCCCGTGGAGCCAGAAGCGGCGAAACCGTCAGCGTCCTGCCCATGGGACAGCGAGCCGTCACTGTCGTATTTGTCGTAGTTGTCGAAGGTCGCGCAGTCGGTCAGGCTGCCATTCTTCGCGTGATAGAAGTTGATCCCGACGCGGCCATTGCCGTGGGAAACAATACGCTGCAGGTGCACCTCGTCGCCGAAGATCAAGATCCCGGCGCGTGCAGACTTGCGTACAGTCAGATCCCGAACGCTCAGCCAACTGCCGTTGATGGTCAACGCGGTATCGAGGCTTGTCGTGCGCCCTGGGCCTTCGATGATCGCAGCTTCGCCTGGGTAGCCGTGCCAGCGGATCGGACTGCCGGAGCTTCCGGACTTCGTGAGCTTCACGGTTTCTTTGTAGATGCCGCCGCGGAGATAGATCAGCTGCCCCGGATTGGCGACTGCGTTCGCTTTTGCGAAGGTCTTGAAGGGCTTGTCGATGGTTCCGGGATCTGAATCCGCGCCCGAGGGCGACACGTAGTAGTCCGCAGTCTCGATCTGCCCGCCCGTGCCACCACCGCCGGCGGCGCCCGCGCTCCCGCTGCTTCCCCCAGCGCCAGCACTCCCTCCCGCTGCCGCACTTGCCGCGGAACCTCCCGCTCCCGCGCTGCCGCCGGTGAAGGCGCCGCCCGACCCCACGCTCGCTCCCGTGCCTCCGGAGCCGCCGCTTGCTGTGCCCGCTTGTCCCCCGCTGGACGCGCCACCCGCGTCGTCCCCGCCGCAGGCCGAGGCAAACAGGAGCGCCATCAAGGCTGCGCCGAGCAGCGTCGTTCGGAGAAGCTCGCCCAGGTGCCGGATAGCTGGTGTGCGTGAGGGATCGGACATGGCTGCAGCCATCGCAAGACTCGTACCGTCGCGGATTGCGCGTCGATGGCGCCAGATCCGAGCAATTGTGGCACTTTCTACGGCCAGTGACCGCGAAGGTCGCGACACAAATGGTCACCCCTGACGGGTTCGGTCCCTCCCCGCTGCGGCCGACTCGCTGGCGACTGCCCATGCACACGCCCGCACAGCGCGGCACTCGTGGCAACATGCTGCGCATGCCGCGCAAGGACCCCCGAGTCGACGCCTACATCGCAAAGGCGCCGGACTTCGCCCAGCCCATTCTGAAGAAGATCCGCACGGCCGTGCTTGCAGCCGACAAGACCGCGCAAGAGGACATCAAGTGGGGCGCGCCCACCCTGATGAAAGACGGCTTGGTGTGTTCCTTCGTGGGTTTTCAGAAACATGTTGCCTTGTGGTTCCACAAGGGAGCGTTGCTCTCGGATCCGGACAAGATCCTCATTTCAGGCAAGACCATCGCGATGCGCGCGATCCACTTCACGGACGCCGGGCAGGTGCAGGCATTGCAGATCCAGCGGCTGGTTCGACAAGCGATCGAGCTGAACACCTCAGGCGTGCAGGCACCCAAGCGCGCGGTGCGTTCTGTTGCTGTGCCCAAGGACCTGTCCACTGCTTTCACTCGTGTGCCCCGCGCCAAACGCAGCTTCGACGCCCTCGCGCCGTCGCACCGCCGCGAATACGTGCAGTGGATCACCGAAGCCAAACGCGACGAAACGCGCCAGCGCCGCGTGGAGCAAGCCATCGAGAAACTCCAGAAAGGCGAACGGCGCAGCGAGAAGTACTTGGCTCCGCGCAAACAGGCCTCGACAGCCAAGAGTGCCAAAGCCGAAGGGAAACCAAGGAAGTCCAAGTCGACTGCCACCAAGGCGTCCAAAACCCGCGCCCAGCGGCCTGCGAAGGCGACGCCGGCAGCGAAGCGCAAGCGGCGCGCTGCGAAGAAGCGATCTCGAAACTAAACGCTGCCCAGCGCAGACCTTGCGCCTGCTGACTCCAACGCCGATCTTTTCAGCAGTGGGCGTCTCTGGTGGTTTTGGGTCGTGGCCCGCGGCGTCACCGGGCCACTAATCCCTGGCAGGGCCAAAATGGGCGCGCGTTGGCACACTGCCTGCACCAACCGAAGCACAGAGCGCGTGGCGCTCGGTGCCCGCGCAACTTCGGCGTTTGCACCCTGCAAAGCGCGAGAATTGCCGATGCCCCCCATCCCCGTCCCGCCCACCAAGCCCCGCGGGGAACGTAGCTGTTACGACGCGATCGTAGTCGGAAGCGGCATCGGGGGCTCGGTGGTTGCGGCCACCCTCGCGCGGCGCGGCGCGAGCGTGCTCGTGCTCGAAAAGAACGCCGCCCTGGGCGGCATCCTCGCGTCGTACCGCCGTGATGGTTTCAAAATCGACGTGGGCAGCCACCTGATATCTCGCGGCGAGAAGGGGCCCATTGGCATCGCCCTGCGCCAGCTAGGACTCGCCGAACCACGCTTTCTCACGCATCCGATCCCAGTACGCTCGCGGGGCATGTTTGAGCTCGCCGCGCCGGCCCGGCGTCGCGAGCTGCCCGTCTACGCCTTAGAGGCTGCGCGCAAGCTCGGGCTGTCCGCGGGCGAGATGGCGGGTTTGGCGCGCATGTTGTTTCAAGTGTTCACGCTGACGGAGGCAGAGCTACGTCGTTGGGATCGCAGGACTCTCGACGACTTCATCCGCGAGCATACGGAGCATCCTGGCGCGTACTTCCTGTTCAGCTTTCTCGCCAGCATCTTTTTTGTGTTGCCGCCGTGGCAAGTGGCTGCGGGGGAATCCATCCGCTGTCTACGCTGGGTCATTGCTTCCTACAGCCTGTCCTACGTGGAAGGCGGAATGGACAGCATCATCCACGCCTTGCTGGGGCTAGTTGCTCCGGCGGAAGGGGATATCGTCACGCGCTGCCGCGTCGTATCGATTCGCGAGCACGGTCAAGAGCTCGTGGTGGCTACGGAGGACGGCTCGGAGTATCGCGCGCAGAACGTGATCTGCAATCTCGCTCCCCGCGACGTCGTCAGTCTGCTCGATGGCGTCGAGCTACCACCGGAGTATGTTGCGCGCGTCAACGCCATCCGCGGCTCTGGCAACGCGCACCAGATCAAGTTTGGGCTCAGCCGACCCCTGATCGAAGAGGGCTGCTTGATCGCCGGCGTGTCCTTGGGGGGCCGCACCATGGCCGATCTCAGTCTGAAGCTGATGCAAGACACCGTTGAAGCCATCGACGCGGGGCGGGTGTCCGACCCCATGGCGATCTACGCGCCGATCCCAACGAACTACGATCCGTCCCTCGGCCCCGAGGGCGCGCAGCTCGTCGTCGCCAGCATCTATGGTCCGGTCTGCGAGCAGCCCGCGGACCCTCCGGAGCGTTGGCAAGAGCGCATCGTGGACGCCTTTGCCCAGGTCGTCCCTGGTCTGCGCGACGCGCTGATCTTCACGGAATTCACCCCCGTGCCCGACGTGGGCGAATGGATGGGCAAGAGCAACAACGCGGCGATCTCCAACGGTCAGTTCCCGGGCCAAGTAGGACGCGATCGTTTGCCCGTCGACACGCCCGTGCCGGGGCTGTTCATCGCCGGGGACGGAGCCGGTGGCCGCGGCATCGGCACTGAGCTTGCCACGCTGTCGGGTTTGGAAGCTGCTGCCGCCATCGAACTGCGCATGAATAGCCGGAGCGCCGCGTGAGCGACAGCACCCTGTTCCTGCTGTCGTGGGTTGTGCTCGCTGTCGGGCTGTCTGGCTGTGCGCTGCTGCATCGACTTGGGCTGAAGACGACCTACGTGCGTGACGTACTTCACATTGGTACCGGAGTTTGGGTGCTCGCGTGGCCGCTGTTTCAGGAGCAACTCGCGCCGGTTGCCATCGTGCTAGTCGTCGCGCTGGCGACCGCGTCAGTGCCGGTTTTGGCGCGACATAGTCGAAGCGTCGCGCAATTCCGCGATCTGTTTGCGGGCGGTGATGAGCGTTGGGGCGGGCTCACCCTGTACACCGGCGCGTACGCTCTCTTCACTTGGGTGGGATTTTCCGTCGAGGCGTTTCCGGCCGCAGCAGCGCTCCTATCTCTGTCCCTGGGCGATGGAATCGGCGGATTCGTGGGGCGCCGCTATGGCAAGCGTCACTTCAGCGTGCCCGGCGGCAAACGCAAGAGTCTCGAAGGCTCCCTCACGGTCCTTTTCGCGGCGACTTGCGGCGTGCTCTTGGCCGCGTGGCGTTTCGGTGCCGACGTCTCGCTGCTCGCCGCATTCGGCCTGGGACTGGGCGCGGCGCTAGCAGAGGCGCTCTCACCGCGCGGCACGGACAACGTGACCGTGCCGGCCATGGTGTGGGCGCTGGCGGAGGCTTCGCGATGACCACGACAGACAGCCCAACGGAAACCGCAGCCCCGACGCTGCCCACGGCCGCTCCTCAGGGCGAGCGCGGGAACATCGCTCTTGGCATTTGGCGTGTTGCGGACCCGAAAATCACCCTGGCGTCCGTCGCAGCGATGATCTTGGGCAGCGGGATCGCCGCGTGGCAGGGGCCGATCTCCTGGCCCTGGCTTGGGGCCACGGTGCTCGGGATCTTCTTCATCGAAGCAGCCAAGAACGCGTCCGGAGAGATATTCGACTGGGACTCCGGCACCGACCAGGCCATCACGGACGGCGAACGCACGCCTTTCAGCGGAGGCAAACGCGTGCTGGTCGACGGACTGATGACCAGGCGCCAATGCGCCGTGATGGCCGCTGTGTTCTACGCCCTCGGCATTGGGGCAGGGCTTTCGATTGTGCTGCTCCGCGAGCCGCGCGTGCTTTGGTTCGGCGTGGTCGGCGTGGCGCTGGCGTTTTTCTACCATGCACCCCCGCTCTCGCTGTCTTACCGGGGGCTGGGGGAGGTCGCAGTGGCCACCGCGTACGGACCCGTGATTGCGTGCGGCACCTACTTGGTGCAGCGCCACGACGTGTCCGCGGCAGTGATCTTTGCATCCCTGCCCCTTGGACTGGCCATCATGGCGTTCCTCTGGATCAACGAGTTCCCCGACGCCCGCGCGGACGCGCAGGCCGGCAAGCGCACGTTGGTGGTGCGCTTGGGGAGGCCGCGGGCAGCGCGAGCCTTCGCCTTGCTCGTTGCCGTGACCTATGCGGGCGTCGCGGCACTGCCCTGGGCCGGTCTGCCTTTGGGCGTGCTGGGTGGTTTCGTTGGCTTGCCACTGGCGCTGCGTGCCACTCGCCAGTTGCTGCGTTTTCCGGAAACCCCTGCCGAGCTCGTTCCCGCCCAAGGCGCCACGCTGCTGTCCTTTGTCTTGCTTGCGGTGGGCGCGGCGGCGGGGGTTGTGTTGTTTGGCTGAGCTGCGCCAACCGCGGCTCCACTTCGTGCTGGGCAAAGGCGGTGTGGGCAAGTCAACGGTTGCCGCCGCCCTCGCCTTGATGTTCGCACAGCGAGGCGCGCGCGTGCTTGGCATCGAGCTGGATGCACCCGGCGGTCTGAGCGGACTGCTCGGTGTCGCGCTCCCGCGCCCCGGCGCGATCGTGGAAACGCCGGCCGGCGTGTCGCTCACCTACTTTGACGGGGCGGATGCCCTGACCGAGTACTTGCGTCGCAAAATGCATCTGGGCCGTCTGGCGGACACCGTCGTCGAGCACCCGCTATACCAAGCCTTCGTGCAGGCTGCCCCGGGCGTGAAGGAGCTGATGGCCATCGGCAAGGTGCGGGACGAGCTCGTGCTGAAGTCGCACTGGGACTTCGTCGTCGTGGACGCCGGCGCGAGCGGTCACGCCCTTGAGTACTTGCGCATGCCCGCGGCCACGCGAGCCACCTTCCGTCGTGGCCGGGTGCATCGGGAAGCCTCCCGCGTGCACGCCCTGCTGGCCGATCCTGTTCGCACGGCGGTGCACGTGGTGGCGACGCCGGAAGAGATGCCGGTGCTAGAAGCCATCGAAACGACCGAGCGCCTTCGGGACGAACTTGGCCTGCCCTTGGGTAGGATCATCGTGAACCGACACGCGCCGCCGGCACCTGCTGCAGTCGCCGGGGCCCTGGAGGTCCTGGCACACCTGCCGATCCAAGACGCGGGGCAGCGCGCCGCTCGCGAGCAACTCCAACGCGTCGCGCTGCAGCGCCTTGGTTGGCTGCAGATCCAAAGACGCAGCGTCGCGGATTTGGAGGCAGCGACCCATGCGCGGGCATTGCTGCTACCGCTGCTCCCAAGCGCGCGCTTCGGCATGGCCGAGCTAGGTGTGCTCGCAAACGCCCTTGCGCCGGAGCTGATATGAGCCTGCGAGCCATCTGCGCACGGGCTCGACTCGTCGTGTGCATCGGCACCGGCGGTGTTGGCAAGACAAGTCTCTCCGCCGCTATCGCACTCTCCGCCGCCCGTACGGGCAGACGGGCGGCGGTCTTGACCATCGACCCCGCGCGAGCGCTGGGACGCGCCCTGGGCATCGCCCAGCTCAGCACACAGATCGCACGCATCGACCCCGCGCTGCTCGCGCAAGCGGGTCTTGCCACGGACGTGTCGCTGCACGCGGGCATGCTGGAGCAACAGAGCGCATGGGACGCGTTTGTCCGACGTCACGCCCCCAGCGACGCGGCCGCACGCGCCCTGCTGGACAACCCGTTCTATCGCCAACTCTCGCGGCGTTTTTCCGGAAGCACCGAGTACGTGGCGCTCGAAGAACTGTGTCGACTGCACGAGTCCGGGGACTTCGATCTGATCGTGCTCGATACACCTCCCGCAGCCCACGCGCTGGACTTCGTATACGCCCCAGCGCGTGTTGACCGACTCCTGGACTCAGGCGTCGTTGGTCTGCTCACCGGGCCGCATCCCCGCGCCGCGACGCTTCTGCATCGCCTCCAGCGAGCAACCGGCCGCGACACGCTCCGGGAAGTAACGGACTTCGCCGCCGCCTTCGGGCGCTTGTCCGCTGCCATACGCCGTCGGTCCGCGGAATCCCGAGCGCTGCTGTGGGGCGAGCAGACTGCGTTCGTGCTGGTTGCAGGCCCCGAGCCCGACGTCCTGCGTGGCGCTGAGTCGCTGCGTACCTCCATGAGGCAGTTGGGACTCTCGCTTTCGGCCGTGGTTCAGAATCGGGTCCAGCCGCATTTCGATGCGGCGCAGATCACGGATGCAGAACGTGTCCTGGCCGCGCTGTCCAGCTCTGGCGTGGACGACAGCAGCGTCTCCTGGCTGCGGCAGATCCACGCAGACGCCGCGTGCATGGCGCGCACCCAGCAAACGGCGTGGAAGCACTTCACCGGAACGCTTCCCGACGAAGTGGCTCGGGCACGCGTGCCGCTGCTTGGGCGGGACGTGAACTCCGTCGGCGATTTGCTGGCATTGAGCCAAGCGCTGTTCACCGACTGACTGCAGCGATGGGAGACGCGCACCTTGTGCGGCCCGTGGCGTTCCGTGAGCAAAGCCTGCGTTTCGCAGGCACGCGTTGCGCGTTGCCAAGGGATCCTGCGCTAGCGGCACGTGCTTTGCAGTGCTCTCTGCGCAACCAAAGGAAGAAGCGATGACCGAAACCGCGCTGCGCAAGCTACTGAACGAAAACGCCACCCTCAAGCTCGGAACGGCAAGCTCCGAGGCCGAGCCCTGGATAGCGACGGCCTACTTCGTCGAAAAGGACCTGTTCACGCTCCAAGTGCTGATCGAAAACACCGG
>CBDUPW010000170.1:0-14777 GCA_965369205.1 uncultured Polyangiaceae bacterium
CACTAAAGCCACCAAACAGTTCGGTCATAGCGAGATCTGCCTCGCGATCGCCGTCGCGGTTTCTCGATCGCTATTGGGTACCAGCGGTGGGGACGAGAGCGTCCTGGTCCTCGTGTCCAAGGAGCTGGGCTTTTCCATCCTGGCCGGTGGTGTCCTGGGCGGCCTCTTGATCGGCTACATGCGTTTCGTCCGCGCCGAGATGCTGCTGTTCGTCGCTGCGATGATCCTGGTGGTGTCCGAGGTGGGCAAGGCGCTCCACCTCGAGCTCTTGTTGGTGTTCATCACCGCAGGGTTCGTCGTGCGCAACTTCTCCAAGTACGAACACGAACTGATGGCCCCGGTGCAGCTCGTGGCGCTGCCGGTCTTCGTCGTATTCTTTACCAACGCGGGGGCCGGCATCGACCTGGTCGCAACCTGGCGGGTGTTTCCCATCGCGCTGGCGTTGTGCGTGGCCCGCGCGGTGGGCTACGTGATCGCTTCACGACTCGGCGGCCGTCTCGGGGGGGAGAACGAATACGTTCGGAAGAACGCCTGGCTCGGCTATCTGCCACAGGCCGGCGTCACGCTCGGCTTGGTGGGGCTTGCGGCGCACCAGTTGCCCGGCGTTGGCCCCAGCATCACGGCGTTGGGCATGGCAGTGGTGGCCTTGAACTTGCTCGTTGGTCCCGTCACGCTGCGCAAGGCACTGAAAGGCGCGGGAGAGATACCGGAGACGGTCGACGAACATGCGGAGGAACCGGTCGCGCTGGCACCTCCGGCGGCAGACGCGGAGATCGCGCTGTCAGCGCCGCCCGCTCCAGACGCGCAGGCCCGCCTCGACGAGCTGCTCGCGGGCATGCGCACACCAAGCCTCGATGCCCTGATCCGCGAGCTATACGCGCAGTTGGACGGGGCGGCGCGCGGCTTTTCGAAAGAGCGCCTACTGCCGTGGACACGCGCTTTTGGGCAATCCACGGAGCGTATCGGACGCGCGAGCACCGCTGAGCGCGTCACGCAGATCGAAAAGTGGGCTGCTGAGAGCCACACGGCTGACGTGAACGAACGCGTCGAGGCTTGTCGCTCGCTCTATCGCAGCCTGCGTCAGGCGCTGCGGCGCTGTCCCGAGGAAGCGCACGTACCGCTCGAGGACCACAATCGTCAGGTTGCCAGGGGCGACGCTTTCGGGGTGCGCTGGCGTAAGCGCGGGCGCGGCCTGCAGCGCGTGCTGTCCTTCGGAAGGCGCGGCTGCCACCGGCGGATCCCGGTGCGCATGATCGTGCGCCGCGAACTGGAGCTGCGCATGGCGGCGCTCTCTGCGGCGCTGCTGGGTCTGTGGTGCCGCGCGCAGGCGGGGGTCGTGCATGAGCTGCGTGCGTTGGCCGTAGAAGGTGGCGATTCCGAAACCGCGCGTCGCGACATCGAGCGGCGCCTCGAGTTGCTGCTGGAGCGCTTCGACGCGGACGCCAAAGTTGCCATCCTGTCAGGTCTGGAGGCAGCGGCACGACCGCTCAGTCTGGTGGACGGCCCCGCCATGAGCCGCAAGCGGATCCGCTACTCGGAGGTGGACCCGCAAGTCCGCGACCTGCTGCGCTCGCTGGACAGTGGAGGTGAGGCGTGGCGCGACGCGCTCGATGCGGACCAGGGCTCGCTGCGACTGAGTGTCGAGCTTGCGATGATCGAAGCGGAGCTCTCGCGCTCCTTGGAAGAGAGTGTGCTGTCCCCAGCGGCCACAGCGTTCGAAACCATCGAAGCCGTCGTGGATTCCGTGCGGCACCAGCTTTCGAGCGTCCGGGACGCGTTGCCAAAGGACCGGGCGCTGACGGAAGCAGAACGGCAGCCGTTGCTCGAGCGGTGTTCCAAGTCTTGCGACGACGAAACGACGCGGTCGTTGGAGCGCGGAGCTGCGCGGCTGCGTGCCGCAGCATCTGCGCACTTGGTAGCGGTGGAGGCACGTGCGGTCATCGAAGGGCTACCCGAGTCGATCCTACTTGCACGATCGGACACACCGGTGTTGTTTGCCTCTGATCCCACCGAAGTGCGCACGCGGCGTGTGGCGTTGCGGCAAGCTGCCAACGTGCTGGTCATCGAACGCCTGTTGCCCGGCGTCGACGAACAGATACGCGACATGACCACTACCGTGGCCAAGACTTCCGGCTTGATCCGCGAGTCTGCAGATATCGCCTCGCACGCCTTGGAGAGCCATGGCGCCGAAGCCAGCGCTGAAGACCGCGAAGCCATGCGGGAAGCCTTCGAACGCGCGCTGGCTCGACTGGACGAACACCTCACTGCCCTCGATGAGGGGATTGCCCGCGCCAGTGCGGGGATCCGCCTCGGCGCAGACACGGCGCTGGACGATCTGGCTCGCTTGGCCGACGAGGGCGACGTGGTTGCCGCGGAGTCCGGCGGGGTCTTCGCTCGCATCTTGCATCGAGGACGGCAGGCCCTGGGACCGGCTTTCGATTCCGTGAAGGAACGCGTGCACAGCGCCAGCGCGCTGATGCAGCGCATCGGAGGCAGCCAGATCTCTCAGGACGTGCTGCGCCACGTCGGAGAGACCGAAGTGGCAGCTGCAGACATCTGGGAGCACGCGCGACGCTATCGATCCGGAGATTCGGCGCCTGCGGACTATGCTCGGCTGTTCAAGCTTGAGCCCGTGCGTGAGCACCGCCTCTTCACAGCCTACGAAGCAGAGCTGCGAGAGATCATCCGGTGCGAGCGGTCGTGGCTTCAGGGCGGGGGAAGTTCGGCGCTCTTGGTGGGGCCGCGCGGTTCGGGTCGGACCAGCATGCTGAACCTGTGCGAGCTCGAACTCTCTGCCCCCCGGCTGCTGCGCCCGCAGCCCATCGAATGGCGGCGCGAAGTCGGCTTGGTCGACGCCGTGGCCATCGAGCTCGGGGCACGGCCGCGTCGTCAAGCGGTCGTGCGCGCACTGCAAGAGGTGAAGACCACAGTACTCTTGGATGATCTAGAGCAATGGTTCTCTCCGGATGTGCGCGGATTACGTGAGCTAGAAAGCTTCCTGGACCTGGTCATCGCAACGAAGGAGTCCACTTTCTGGCTGGTCTCGGTTGCCAAGGATGCATTGGGGCTGTTCGAAGAGAGCGTGAACGTGCGCGAGCCGTTCTCCAACCTGGTGTCCTTGGGCCCCCTGCGACCGGAAGCCCTCGCCAATGCCGTGGAGGGGCGGCACGTGCTCAGCGGACGCCGCGTTGAGTATCCCGCGACGTTTGCTTCCGGAATGTTACGGCGACTGCGCCAGACCGACGATCGCTTGCTCTATTTCAGTGTGCTGGCGCGCGTCTGTGACGGAAACCTGTCCCGAGCGTTGCCAACTTGGCTGAAATCCGTGGGCTTCGACGACGAAGGCAATGTCACGCCGCAGATCCACAAGACGTTTTCGCTCGGTCTGCCCTACTTGACGCGCTTTCCAGCAGCGGTGATCGGCATTTTGGTGCAGCTGCTGCGCTTCGGCCCCATGAGTGAGGACGAACTCAGCAAGACCCTCTATCTGGGCGTGACGGAGACCCGCCGGCACCTGCACTTCTTGGTTTCGGCGGGGCTCGTCGAGCCCATGGCTTCGAACAAACACTCCCTGGGTGTGCCCGCAGACCTGCGCCCTTTGGTATTCCAGAGTTTGCGGGCGATGGGGGCCGTGCCATGACCACACGCCGCGCACTGCCGTTGCCCTTGCTGCTGCTGACGGCAGGTTGCAATGCTCGCCTGCCCGCGTTGGACGCTCCGGACTCGAGCGCGCCCGGGTCGGCGCTGGTGGATCGCGTGGCCAGCGAAGCCGAGCGCTTTGGTGCCTTGCTGCGGCTGGACGTGCTGCTGCAGCTTGCGGTGCTGGTGGTGGTCGCGGTCTTGTTCGCGAGGCTGATCTCCGCATTGGTGCGGTTTGCGTGGCGCTTGGGCCTCGACTCCGAACACCGGCTTGGCTGGTGGGAAGGCGGCTCGCGGGTTTTGGTCGGTGCGCTTTTGCTCTATGTCGTGGGGCGCAGCATTGCCCATGCCGCACCCATGCTCTCAACGGTTGGCTTGCTTGCACTGCTCGTTGCCGGCTCACGCGTGTTCTCCGCACACTTGCAGAACGTAGTCGGCGGGGTCGCCCTGCTAGTGCGGCGGAAGCTGCGCAGCGGGGATCGCATCCAGGTGGGCAATCTGGACGGCATCGTCGAATCGGTGGGGCTGACACAGTTGCGCTTGACGAAGACCGACGGCTCCACCGTGCTGGTGCCGAACCGCCTGCTGAACGAATCTGCTCTGACGGTTGCGCGGGAAAAGAACAGCGTGCCCGTGCGGGTGCGATTGCGTTTCGAAGCGGAGCCTTCCCGCGCGATGCTGGAGTTGGCACGCCGCGCGGCGCTGCTTTCGCCCTACCGCGCGCCCGGTTCTTCCGTGGACGTCGTCCGAGACGCGGCGGACAGCAGCGTGATGGAGGTAGCCGTGCAGGTCTGGGCTGCGGCAGCCGTGCGCGCAGCCACCGACCACCTCGAGAGCAGCTTGCGCCAGGCACTGCCGCAGGAAGTGCAGACCGCAAGTGGCAAGGATGCCGCCGGTGCCGCGAGGTAGAGCCGCCAAGGCAGTGCCAGAGACCGCCGTCGCGCTGGCGCTCGGCGAGATGGGTGGCGCCGCCATCGTGCTGGACGACGCGCTCTGCGTCGTGATCGCCAGTCCACAGGCGAGGAAATTGCTCGGCGATCCTCTCGCCGCCGGAACGCGTCTGGCGAAGCTCTTGTGCGGGCAGTCCGTCCAGCGGCCTGTTGCCGAAGCGCTGGCGTCCGGCAAACCGGTGACTGCCACCGTGCCTCGGCCCGGCGCTGCAGGGGAGCACCAACACCTGCGTGTGGTGGCATCGCCGCTCAAGGTTGGCAACGAGCTGCGCGGATTCCTGGTGCAACTCCAGCACGCGTTTTCCGGAGCGGCCGACGACCTGGTCGAGTTGCACGGCATTCTGACCCGCGATCCTGCGATGAAGCGCGTCCTTGCGGAAGTGCAGAAGGTGGCACGCTCCGACGTGAGCGTTTTAGTGCGCGGCGAAACAGGAAGCGGCAAGGAGCTGGTCGCACGGGCGATCCACTTGGAGAGCGACCGCGCACAGGGTCCGTTCCGGGCCATCAACTGCGCGGCACTTCCCGCACAGCTGCTGGAGAGCGAGCTCTTCGGCCACGTGCGTGGCGCCTTTACCGGTGCGGTGCGCGACGCAGAAGGCCACGTGCGCCTGGCATCCGGTGGCACACTGTTCTTGGACGAAGTCGCGGAAATTCCCCTCGAGCTCCAGGCGAAGCTGCTGCGCGTGGTCCAAGATCGCGAGGTCCTGCCAGTCGGTGGCCGCGAGTCCGTAGCCGTGGACGTGCGCTTCGTTGCGGCCACCCACCGTGCCTTGCGCCAAGAAGTGGAAGCCGGGCGCTTCCGCGCGGATCTGATGTATCGCCTTCGGGTCGTGCCGATCTTTCTGCCGACGTTGCGTCAGCGTCCGGAAGACATCGCATTGCTATCGCGCCACTTCGTTGACATGCGCAACCAGAGCGGTGCGTCGCGCCGCATCGAGCGCATTTCCGACTCCGCGTTGGCAGCGCTGTTGGCCTACGACTTTCCGGGGAACGTTCGGGAACTACAAAACGCCATCGAGTACGCCTTTGTGATGGGCGAAGGCCCCGTCTTGAACGAAGCCGACTTGCCCCCGGAGCTGCGCGGAGAGGAAAGCCAGGGCCGCGCCGTGAACGTGCCTGCACCCCGCCGCGCCGTCGGCCGGACCGCGGAGGCGCGGCGGATCCTGCGCGCTCTAGAGCGCGCCGCGGGCAACCGCGAGCGGGCAGCTAAGTCTTTGGGCATTAGCCGCGTCACCTTGTGGCGCAAGCTCAAGGCGCTGGGCTTAGATGCAGAGAGCGAGTAGCGGCAAGTTGGTGCTACGCTGGGCCTGGACATGAAGCTGATCAAGGTTGCCGCCGCAACACTGAACCAGACGCCGCTCGACTGGGCGGGGAACGCGAGCAACATCCGCGCTGCGCTGGCTCAGGCGCGCGCGGAAGGCGTGGGTATCCTGTGCCTGCCCGAGCTGTGCATCACCGGCTATGGCTGCGAGGACATGTTCCTATCGCCGGCCGTCCTCGAAACGGCCCTCGACGTACTGTTCGAGCTGTTGCCGGACACGGCGGGCCTAGTGGCTAGTTTTGGTCTACCCATCCGTCACAACAAGGCCGTGTTCAACACCAGCTGCCTGGTGCAGAACGGCAAGCTGCTTGGTTTCGTTGCCAAGCGCGCCTTGGCTGGGGACGGCATTCACTACGAGCCGCGCTGGTTCAAAGCTTGGCCCCGGGGCAAGCGCACGCTCACCAGTCGCCGCGGCCAGCGCTACCCGATTGGTGACGTGCACTTCGACGTGGGCGGCATCAAGATCGGATTCGAAATCTGCGAAGATGCCTGGATCGCACAACGGCCCGGCGCCGAGCTTTCGTTGGACGCGGTGGACGTGATCTTGAATCCGAGCGCCAGCCACTTCGCCTTCGGCAAGAAGGAGGTGCGGCGCCGTTTGGTGCTGGAGGGCTCCCGGGCCTTTGGCGTCAGCTACGTGTACTCCAACTTGCTTGGCAACGAAGCCGGGCGAGCCATCTATGACGGCGACGCCATGATCGCGACGGGTGGCAAATTGCTCGCAGCGGCGCCGCGGTTTTCTTTCAAGCCCGTGGAGCTGATCACGGCAACGGTGGATGTTGATTTGACTCGAAGTCGGCACGGTTGGTTGTCGAGCTTCACGCCGAACGTCAGCGCCGACCAGGACGAGTGCATCGTAGCTGAGCACACCTATCCATCGGCGCAGATCACCGAGAACCGCGTGTCGCAACCAAGTTGGGAGGACTCCGCGTTCGTCAAGGAAGAGGAGTTCGCGCGGGCAATCGCCCTGGGGCTATTCGACTACATGCGCAAGAGCCGCTCGTGCGGCTTCGTTGTGTCATTGAGCGGCGGCGCGGACTCGGCCGCGGTGCTGTGTCTCTGTGCGCTGATGCTCGAGTTCGCCCACGGAGAGCTAGGCGCTGAGGGCTTCGCCCAGAGGCTTGCCTACATCACGGATATGGAGCCCGCTGCCGGCGTTTCTGCGTGGGCGAAACGCTTGCTCACCAGTGCGTACCAGGCCACCAAGAATAGCGGAGACGTGACCAAGAGCGCGGCTCGTGTGGTTGCCGCAGCCGTCGGTGCCAATCATCATGAGCTCGACGTCGACGCGCTTGTGGTGGGCTATACCGCGTTGGCCGAGGGCGCGCTGGGCCGCAAGCTGAGCTGGGAGCGCGACGACATTGCGCTGCAGAACATCCAAGCGCGTGCGCGCGCGCCGGCGATTTGGATGTTGGCCAACGTTCAGAACGGGCTGCTGCTCTCCACCAGCAATCGCAGCGAGGCTGCGGTGGGGTATGCGACCATGGACGGAGACACTGCGGGCGGACTCTCGCCCATCGCTGGTATCGACAAGGCATTCTTGCGACGCTGGCTGGCCTGGCTTGAGCGCCACGGCCCGGTCGGCGGGCACGCTGTCCCCGAGCTCTCAGCTGTGACGCAGCAAGCACCGACGGCGGAGCTTCGTCCCGCCGCATCCAAGCAGACGGATGAAGACGACCTGATGCCCTACGACTTGCTTGACGCCGTGGAGCGCGCGGCGATCCGTGACAAACGGGGGCCGGCGGAGGTCTACGAGTTGATGCGGGTTGAATTCCCAGGACATGCGCCGTTGACGCTACTGACTTGGGTCGAGCGCTTCTTTCGACTCTGGAGTCGCAACCAATGGAAGCGTGAGCGCTATGCGCCGAGCTTCCATGTGGACGATGCCAACTTGGACCCCAAGACATGGTGCCGCTTTCCGATTCTGAGCGGCGGCTTCGAGCGCGAGCTGTCCCTGCTCCGAAAGCGTGTGGAAGCGCTTCTCTAGCTAAGCGCACGGCGGGTAGCAAAGCCTTCGCCCTGGGAAGCCTGCACGAGCGCCTGGGTAACCGCGTGAGTGGGTGCGGCAAAGATGTGGGCTGCCTCCGCGTATTCAACGACTTGCCCCTGGTCCATCACGGCGATGTCATCACAGAGTTCCGCAAGCACACCCAGGTCGTGGGATACGAACACGACAGTCAGGCCGCGCGCAGAGATGCGCTCAGATAAGAGCGATAGCAGCGCTGCTTGGGTGGTCGCGTCCAGCGCGGTGGTGGGTTCGTCTAAGAGCAGCAATTCGGGGTCGTTGGCGAGCGCCATCGCCAACGCCACCCGTTGGCGCATGCCGCCGGAAAGCTCGTGGGGGTACGCCTTCAGTCTCGCCTCGGGATCTGCAACACGGACTTCGCGCAGCAACTCCAGTGCCCGTCGCTCGGCCTCCGCGGACGGGATGCTTTGGTGCTGTTCGATGGCTTCCATGATTTGGCGACCCACGCGGAAGAGCGGATGCAGGCTCGACTGCGGGTTCTGCGGCACGTAGCCCATGCGCTTGCCCAGGATGGCGCTCGGATGTGCCTGCGCCCTGAGCCCAATATCGACCCCGGAGAGCAGGATCTGGCCGCGCTGCGCCTGAACGTTGTCGGGCAAAAGCCCCAGAATGCTGAGCAGCGTGAGGGACTTGCCTGACCCACTGGGGCCCACCAGCCCGAGGGCGCGGCCGGCTCGAACATCGAGCTGCACGTCTCGCAGGATCTCCGCGCCCGCCGCGGAAAGACACAGGCCGCGCACAGCAAGCAGCCCATCGACGCGCGCTTCGGTTTCAACTGTGGCTGCGCCAGTGGGTTGCGCTGCCCGGGCGTCGCGTGCCGCCGGCGGCGGGCCAGGATGCGCTGCGAGCCAGTCGCTCCACAGATTCAACAGCACCACGAGTAGCGCGAGACAGGCCGCGGGCAACAGCACTGCGTGCGGCGCCGTGACGATCAGGTGGCGAGTTTGACCAACCATGGTGCCCAGGTCCGCGGTGGGAGGCTGGGCTCCGAGTCCGAGGAAACTGAGTCCCGCAGTTTCAACCACCATCCACCCCGCCGAGGTCGCCGCTGCGGAAAGTAACGGTGTGCGCAGTGCTGGCAAGATGTGCCGGGTCATCGTGCGGAAGCCGCTGACACCCAGGCTGCGCGCGGCGGTGACGTACTCCTCGGTGACCACGCTCAGGGCGACTCCGCGCATGCTGCGCGCAAAGAACGGCACGTTGACGATGGCAATGGCGATCATCGCGTGGCCCAACCCGGGGCCCAGCGCGGCAACGATGCCGAGGGCCAGGAGCAAATACGGGAGGGACAGCAGCACGTCCACGCTGCGCATCACCAGGAAGTCCACCCGTCCGCCAAAGTACGCGGCGATCACACCCAAACTGCCGCCGACACAGGCCGCGATGGAAACCCCGAGCACGCCAACCAGCAGCGACAGCCGCGTCGCGAACAGCAGCCGCGACAGCAAGTCACGCCCCAGGGCATCCGTGCCCAGCAGGTGGCCGGGGCTGCCGGGGGTGAGCAGGCGAGCTTCGAGCGCGGTGAGATCGGGATCTGCCAGGGGCAGCACGGGCACCAAGATGACAAGGGCCAGCAGACCGAGGGGCACTGCCCAAAGCGCGGCGCGGCTGCGACGCGGCATGCGGCTCATGCCTCCACCCGGGGATCGATGGCGCGTTGCACTAGGTCCGCGGCCAGGCTCGTCAGCACGTACGCCGTCGCGAGAACGAGCACCGTGCCTTGCATCAGCATCAGGTCCCGTTTCTCGACCGCGTCAACGAGCAGCCTCCCCAGCCCTGGCCACTGGAACACGCTTTCCACGTAGACGGCGCCGCCCAATACAAAGCCCGCCTGAAGTCCAATCACCGGAATCACGCGGGCGAAGGCAGTACGAAAAATGTGTCGATAGAATACGGCGTTTTCCGGCAGCCCCTTGGCGCGGGCCACCCGTACGTATTCGTCCGATTCCGCGTCGAGGGCATAACGTCGAGTCAGACGCGCAATCACGCTGGCCGATACGACTCCAAGGGACAGCGCTGGCAGTACCAAATGAGCGGCGACATCCCGCACCCCCCAGCCCGACCCGAGCGCATCGTGCATGCCGCTGACCGGATAGAGGCCGGCCCAGGCAGCAAAGAGCAGCATGAACAGCAAGGCGAGCACGAAGGTTGGCATCGAAATGCCTATCAGGCTCAGCGCGCTCAGCAGCATTCCGTCACGTTTGCGCGCGCGACGCGCGGACAACATGCCCACGCTCAGACCAGCGGAGACGGCGAAGCACAGCGCCGCCGACGACAGCAGCAAGGTGGGTCCTAGCCTACGCCACACCACCCGGGCTACGGGCAGGTCGAGGGAGTAGGCATATCCGAAGTCTCCGCGCACTACCCGCGACAGCCAGACCCAGTAGCGCGACAGCCAAGAACCCGACATGCCCATCTCCCGCTGCAACAGCAGAATGCGTTCCTCAGTTGCGTAGGGGCCGAGGATCGCGCTGGCAGGGTCGCCTGGCACGAGCGCCGCGAGTCCGAACACCACAAGGCTCAGCAGTAGCCATGTCACCACGAGCATCCCCAGGCGTTTGACGACGTAGGCCACCTAGTGCACCCGCGCCTCAGTCAAATCGAGCAGGAAGGAGGGGCTCAAGCGCACTCCGCTGAAGCGGGAGCGCAGGGCTAAGTTCTGCTTGTAGCTGGCAACGAACAGAAAAGGCGCTTCCTCGACGACAAGGGCATCGAGTTGCCGATATAGCGCGCGGCGGCTACTCGGATCCATGCTCCGGCGCGCCTCTTCGACCAAGGCATCCACGCGGTCGTTTGCGTACCACCCGGAGTTGAATCCTTTCGGCGGCTGCGCGTCTGAACGCAAGGTGAGCGCCGGTAGTGTGTCCGGGTCGTTGGTCATCCAAGCCATGGCCGCCATGTGCACATCGGGGGCCAAGCCGGCATTCACCGACGCGAGGTAAGCATTCCACTCCATGGTGGTGATGGTGACGTGCACGCCGACCGCACGGAGATCCGCTTGTAGCGCTGTGGCCATCAACTCGGGTTCGAGCATGCCGGAACCGCTCGTCGGAACGACCAGATGCAAGGGCAGGGGCAGCACCACTCCCGCGTCTGCCAGTAAAGCGCGGGCGTGCTCTGGGTCGAAAGGATACGGATCTTTCCTCCTGGGGTCCTGATCGAGAAAGACATCCGCAATCAGCCCCTTGGCGGGCAGCGCGGTGTCTTGAAGCACATGCCGCACCAAATGTTCTCGATTGATCGCGTGGTTCAATGCGCGTCGCACGCGCACGTCACGCAGCGCGGCTGAGCGAATATTGAGGATCAGGAACCACAGGTGCGCGCCCTGGGTCTCGATCGTCGTGAACTCTGGGTTGCGACGCAGGCGCGCGACGGCGTCTGTGGGCACTTCCGACAGCAGATCGGCTCCTCCCGCATGCAGTTCCGTGAGCGCCGTCATTGGGTCGCCGATGGGACGATATACGATGCTGCGCAGCAGCCCGCTGTCGAGCTGGGCGTGGCGTTTCAACACCAGAGCGCGGTTTGGGTTCCAGGCCGCGACGGAGAATGCTCCCGTTCCGCAGCCATGCCGTCCGAAATCCTTGGCATGGCGCCGGACTGCTGCGGGCGACACCATGTAAGCGCTGGGGTAGGCGAGGTTACTCAGTAGGGGAGCGAAGGGTTCCGAGAGGTGCAGCCGCACGTGGTGGGAGGCGACCACTTCGACTCGGTGGATCTTGTCGAACAAGAAGGCGAGGGGAAAGGGTCCCGTGTGGTGATAGGGATGGTCCGCCCGCAACATGCGCTCGAAGTTGAAGCGAACCGCCTCAGCATCGAAGGCTGTCCCGTCGTGGAACTGCACGTCGCGTCGCAAGTAGAAGTCGATGAAGCGGTCGTCGGCAGACAGCTCCCAGCGTTCGGCCAGCCCCGGAGCGTACTTCAGGCTTCCGGGCTGGTGGGTCACCAGCCCTTGATAGATCTGGCTCAGGATCCGAAAGTCACTTGCACTGGTGGTGACGTGGGGATCTAGGGATTTGGCCTCTTCAGAACTGACGACGACCAGCGTGTCGGCCGGCCGTGCGAAACCCTCCGGACGTGCGGAGGCCGCCGCCAGCGCCAACAACAGGACGACCACGACGGCAAGGGCATGCACCGGCGACTTGACCCACACCGGGGTCACAAAAGCGAATGCCCTCGCGCATGTCGAGCGCTGGGGCCAGATTTCTGGCGCGCGGCGCTTGAAGCGCGGCATTTGCCGGGGGAAAGCTGGGCGCATGCAGGAAAGAATGCGCGTGCAGCAGCTCATTGCCGAAGACGCGGGGCTGCATGCCCTGAAAGAACGCATCGCACCGCGCGTCTCCGCGGATCCGGGTCACGACATGGCACACTGCCTGCGTGTCGCGGCTTGGACATTGCGCCTCGGCGGCGCTCAGGTGGACGCACGCGAAGCGGTTGCCGCTGCGCTGCTACACGATGCCGTGAACCTGCCGAAAGACTCTCCTCAACGGGCGCGCGCTAGCGCGCTGTCCGCCGAGCTCGCTCAGACGGAGCTGTCGGAACTGGGGTTCCCCGCGAAGTCTATTGCGCGCATCGTCGCAGCAGTGCGCGATCACAGCTACAGCCGCGGCGCGACCCCGGCGGACGCATTGGGACGTGCTCTCCAGGACGCAGACCGACTTGAAGCGCTGGGCGCCATCGGGCTCATGCGTTGCGTCGCCGTCAACACGCAGATGGGAGGACGCTTCTTCGACCCCGACGACCCCTGGGCGCGCGCCCGGCAGCTCCAGGACACGCGCTACTTCGTGGATCACTTCTTTACCAAACTGCTTGGTCTGGCCGAAAGCCTATGCACGGAGGCAGGGCGCTGCGAAGCCCGGCGCCGTGGCGCATTCCTGCGGCAGTTCTTGCAGCAACTCGCCGACGAACTCGGCGAGCCGAATCCGCTCCCGGACGTGGGCCAGCGCGCAGCCACGCCCTAGTGGTGCACAACGTAGGTCGTTGCCGGCTCAGTGGTCGGGCTCCAGCGCACCGCGTGCCAGCCGTCCGGCACGCGAGGCTCCGTCCATTCGTACAGCCACTTGCCATCGATAGGCGAGACATTGACGCAGCCGGCGCTTTTCTTGTTGCCCCAATCGTCGTGCCAGTAGGCGCCATGCAGCGCGTGCGGTCCGCTGAAGTTTTGAGTCCAGGGCACGTCGATGTGGATGAGCTCGCCCGGCGCTTCCATGGTCGCCGTGGCGAACTTGCCCGTGATCTTGAAGGTGCCCGTGGGAGTCGACGCAGTCTCAAGGGGATCCTTGCCGGGCACCGGTGTGCCGCCCCGCCCCGGAGCGATCATCGTGGCGTAGATGGGCTGTGTGCCCTCGTATGCGATCATCCAACCGCCCCAGATGCTGGCTTCAAGCCAAGTGCGCCGGCCCTTTGGAGCGGCGTCCGTGTCTGCACCACCGACTGGGGCTCCCCAGGGTGTCTTTTCTTGCGGAGTGGGCACGACCGCATCGGATTTTTTCATCCACGCTCTGCCGTCGCGGGTTTCCAAGTAGGTCTCGCCGTCCACGCTTTGCTCGCGCCCCGATAGCTCAACCCAAGACAGCCGCGTGAACGCAGGCGTTGCCTCCACCATGCTCTGCCCGCGCAGCTGATAGCGCGGGCGGTCTTTGCCACGGAAGAAAGCCAACGGCAGCTTGGCGTCTTTGCCCAGATGCACGCCGGAGAACATCACCTTCTTGTAGGTCGCGACGCGGTCTTTCGGCGTCCACATCAGATCGCCACTCAGCAAGAAGTCGCGCCCTTCGTGTCGCTGCTCGGCGATCCACGAAACTGTCGACGTCGGTAGCAGGCGTTTGCGCGGCTCGTGGGCAGTCCCTGGCAGATCGCCCAGGACGATGGGTAGCTCCGGCGCCGGATCCAAGTTGACGCCTTCCAGCGAGCTGTGGCGCTCCGCTCCCGAGCGCGCCTTCTCGACGCGCGCCGTGTGGTCCGGCAAATCCCACTCCCGGCCGCGTTGCTCGCTTTCGCTCGGCAGCGTCTTGTAGCGCTGCACGCCGCGGGACTCGCCGTATTCGTGGGGCCAGGGGGTATCCAAACGCGGGCCGTATTTTTGTACGACCTTCACGGCGGGGTCGTTTGCGTCCGTTGTGGCGCGCACGCCGTCCGCGCACACCCAGCCCCGCGGCTCGATGGCAACCCACTTGGTGCAGCCGTTGGCGATCACGGGTTCTAACGGGCGGAGCTTGGCGCTGCCGCCCAACCACAGATAGCCGATCCAGCCCTCGCCGCCGGGCTGCGGCACGATCCAGACGAAGCGGCTCTTCGCGTAGACTCGCGGCTCTGCTTTGACCGGCGCGAGCGGGGCCGGCGGCGCACTGGACTTCAGAGGTGGCGCCGCGGAGCTTTGTGCCGTCTGCGTTGCTATTGCGACGGCTTCGGCTGGCTCCGGCGGGCGCTCTTTGCTCGCGCACGCACTGGTGCCGATGGACAGCAGGGCGAGAAGCGGCAGGGACAGACGCACCTGAGTGCCTTAACGCGAAGCCCACGCCGCTGCCAACTCACCGAGGGTCGGAGCCCGCGTTTCACGTGGTCTTGGAGCGACTGCGAGCCGGTTTGAGACCCGGCTCGGGCGGCCTGATAGGCTAGGCCCCGTGGCTGCACCGGCAAAACGCAGTTCCCAGCCGAAGAGCATCGCCGAGCTGTGGGCACGCGCCGAGGCGCTTGCGGGTCGGAACCTCGGGGAGGTCGCCCGGGATCAGGGCGTGGCGCTGCCGCCGGATTTGCGCCGTCACAAGGGCGTGGTGGGCGAACTCTGTGAGCGGGTCTTGGGTGCCAGCGCTGGCTCCCGCGCGGAGCCGGATTTCCCCGACCT
>CBDUPW010000171.1:0-14716 GCA_965369205.1 uncultured Polyangiaceae bacterium
ATACCGTAGCCATCATCGTGCAATTTACGATCGTGATCGTGATGGTGTTCTACTTGCTCGTGGATGGCCCACGACTGAAGCGCTTCGTCTTCGATCTGTCGCCGCTTCCCGTCGAAGAAGAAGAACTGCTCGTCACTAAATTCGTCGAAGTTTCGCGGGGGATCTTGGTGGGCAATGGCATTGGCAGCTTGGCCCAGGGAGTGCTCGGTGGCGTCGCCATGTGGGTGGTGGGAGTGCCGGCGCCGATCTTGTGGGGAGCGGCCATGACGCTATTCGCGTTCTTGCCGGTGGTGGGCGTGTCGCTGATCGTGATCCCGGCGACGATCTATCTCTTGCTGGTGGGCAAGGTGGTCGGCGGCATCGTGTTCTTTGTCTTCTGTATGGCGCAGGCGCTGCTGCTGGAAAACGTGGTGAAGACACGGCTGATCGGCTCGCAGACGCGCATGCACGACTTGCTCGTGTTCTTGAGCGTGATCGGCGGCCTAGCTGGCTTTGGCGTGTTCGGCCTGCTGTATGGCCCGCTGATCGCCGTTTCGTTTTTGACGATGGCCGATCTGTACCGACGGACCTATCGTCATATGGTGGCTGAGCGCATCCAGTTGCGCGGCTCCATCGCTGACGGGTGACGCTGGAGCGCGCGCCTTACTTGCCGCGGATCACTCGCGCGCCCCCGGTGCGCTTGTTGACCTGCACGGAGAAGTGTCCGCCCGGCCGACCGCGCCCGTGCAGCTCGAAACGTACCCAGAAATCGTCGCCTTCGAGCTGAGTGCTCTGCAGCGCGTAGTCGTTCAGGTCGTAGCCCGCCTTGGTGCCTTCTTGCCGAGCGATTTGCTGCGCGCGTTTTTGGTCCACTTCGCCGGGCGGCGTCGCGCCCGTCGGCGGTGCAACCGGTGCCGGCCCTGCCGGTGCCGGCGGCGCGGTCTCCGGCGCCGGTTCCTGCACGACTCGGTCTCCATACTCAGGAGGTGGCGCCTTGTGCACGGGTATGTCTTGCGGCGGGGCTTGCTCGCTCTGCGGGTCGCCGTTCCGGGGAGGGGTCGCGGGAGCCTTTGGGCTGCTCGCGCACGCCTGCTGCAGCAGCGCTGTCGCCGCAACGACAAGCGAGAGGGCCGTTCTGCGTCGTCGATTCATCGAAGGGCCGGCATCCTAGCGCGCCGGCAAGTTGGCGCAACGAAAAGCCCAGCGAAGCGCTTTCGCGTTCCAGGGGCGCATCGCTGTCGTGAGGACCAGCCCTGCGCTATGTTGCCGCGGCCGGGCCATGTCCGAGGACTTCACGCCGCCGCCGTCGCAGCGCATCACTCCAGCGCCCGAATCGCGGTCCCGCCGCGCGTCGCAAGGGCCGCTGTCGGTTCCGCCGTCCGAGCGGCTTTCATTATTCAACACGACGGTGATCGCACGTGACGCCGTTGCCGAGGAGCAACGCGCCCGGGAGCGCACGAGCCTGTGGACTGCGTTTTGGCTGGCGATGCTGGCAGCCATCGCGCTGCAGCTCACGCGCAACAAGAACGTGGCGCACTGGGTGCTGACCGCCTCGATTGCGCTGCATGGATTGGGCTGCGGCAGCGTGCTGTTGGAGTCGCGAAGGGGCAGGCCAATCCATTCCACCCGCATGCTGTTTACCGGCGTGCTGACCGTGCTGGTGGTGCTGGCCGCTACGGCGCATCTCGGAGTGTTGACGCCGATGTTCGGTTTCCTGCTCGTTACTGTCTATTACAACTCGAGCGGCGACGCGCCGTACGAACGAGTGATCTATGCGCTGAGCGCCATCGGCTACGGCTGCTTGGTACTGCTTTCATTGGGCGGCCTGCTGCCACTCACGGAGTCCGTGGTCGCCATGGCGGAACAGAACACGCGGGCGCTGGTGGGCTTCGGCATCGTGGGGGAGGGGCTCTTGTATGCCACCTACCGCATGGCGCGGGAAAATCGCCTTGCAACCCTGACTGCGATCGACCGCCTTGAACGTACGAAGCGACAGGTACTGCAGCGCGACGCGCTGTTGCTCGAGGCCCGCGCGGAGATCGAAGGTGCGCGTGGTGGCGGCGTCGGGCGGCATACGGGCAGCGTCGTCGACGAATACGAAGTGTTCGAAGTGATTGGTCGCGGCGCTACCGGCGAAGTCTACCGAGCAAGCCATCGGGACACAGGAGAGTCGGCGGCACTCAAGATCTTGTATCCGCATTTGATGGATGACGTGAACGTCGCGCGCTACGTGCGGGAAGGAGAATGTACGCGCCTGTTGCATTCGCCACATATACTGGAGTGGTTCGGCAGCGGCACTGCGTCCGACGGTTGTCCCTACGTTGCCACGGAGTTGCTTCAGGGCGAGGACCTCTCGCACCACCTGCACGCTCGCCGCAGCATGGCACTGCCTGCGGTGGTGGAGATGATCGGCCAAATCGCCCAGGGGCTGAACGTGGCTCAAGAAAACGGCATCGTGCATCGGGACTTGAAGCCCCAGAACATCTTTCTGACCACCGGTCGAAACGGCGAGCGGATCTGGAAGGTGTTGGATTTTGGTGTGGCTTCCCTAGTCGAAAGCTCCGGGGAGCTGACCCGGGGCGCTGCCATCGGCACGCCGAATTACATGTCGCCGGAACAAACCCGCGGTGGCGCCGTAGACCATCGCTCGGATGTGTTCGCGCTTGGGTCCATCGCGTATCGAGCGCTTACCGGCCAGCCAGCATTCGCTGCCGCTGACTCCATGAGCACGATGTACCGCGTTAACCGCGTGCAACCGGCCAAGCCAAGTTGGCTCGCTCCGCTACCCAAGGACGTGGACGCGGTGCTGGCGTTGGCGCTGGCCAAAGACCGCGAGAATCGTTTCCGCTCCGCAAGCACTTTTGCGGCGGCACTCCGCGACGCTTCCCGCAGCGAGCTGGACGAGCCCTATCGCGCGGCGGCGTCCGAGGTGCTGGCGGCTCACGGCTGGATGCAAGACAACCGGTGACACCCGCACGCCGCGAGGTAGCGCCGGGAACTATTCCCAGACGGCCCAGCCGCGGGAGGCTGTGGGGCGAAAGCGGATCGGTTCTGCAGCGTTGCCAGCGGCCCGCGCAGCGTGGCCGTTCTTGTGGGCGTGGCCGCTTTCTTTGCCGTTTCTTCCCGGGCTTTTTGGACGCGTGAGTTGTTCGGCGGCGGCTTCGGCGAGGGCGGGGCGCGTGCCCTCTTGGGCTTCGCCGGACAGCGCTGCCTGCAGCGTCTGGCTCCACAGCAGGAGGTCCGCGCGCAGCTTCCAACCGAGGTAGCGATTCGTCTTTGGGCGGTTCTTTTCGATGAAACGATGGCTAAGCCATGCCGGTCCGAATGCGGCAGCCGCGGCGCCTAGAAGCAAACCGCGTTGGCCCGTGAGCAGAGTGCCGGCCACGCAGCTCAGCGCAACGCTGGTGCCCAGCAGCTGGACCCGACGGGTCCACGGGTTCTGGCGTTCTTGCAGGTAGAGCTGAAAATACTCGTCGAAGGAGCGGATTTCATCGTTCATGGCGCACCTCTTCGGGGATCTAGCTTTCCCATAGCGGAAGCCAGGCGTGGTGGCCCAATTCCCGAGGGATCCGAGATGTGGTCTACTCCGCGGCCTCGTGCCTCATCCTGTCGTAGAACAAGTGCGCGCGGCCGGCGTCGTGGGTGCTGGGGGTGCCGGATTCCCCACCCACGTGAAGCTCAGCGCACAGGTAGACACCTACATCTGCAACGCCGCCGAATGTGAGCCGTTGCTCTACAAAGACCAGGAACTGATGCGGGTGCAGGCGGAGGCCATGGTGCGCGGCATGCGCCTGGGCATGGCAGCGACCGGCGCGAAGCGCGGCGTGATTGCCATCAAGGAGAAGTACAAAACAGCCATCGCCGCCCTGGGCCGGCACACGGGCTCCGACATTGAGTTTCAAATGTTCGGCAGCTTCTACCCGGCGGGCGACGAGTACGTGATCGTCTACGACGTCACCGGGCGCCTGATCCCCCATGACGGGCTGCCGCTGAATGTGGGCTGCGCCGTCAACAACGTCGAGACTCTGATCAACATCGCAAACGCCTCGGACGGCAGGCCAGTCACTGAGACCAGCTTGACCGTAACCGGAGCTGTCGCTCGGCCGTGCACGGTCACGGTGCCCATTGGGGTGAGGGCGAGCGACGTGATCGCCATGGCCGGTGGTGCGACCGTCGACGACCCGGTGCTGCTCGATGGCGGCGCCATGATGGGCAAACTGGCGGATATGCAAAGCGTGGTCACCAAGACCTCGGGTGGTTACATCGTGCTCCCGCGGGATCATCAGTTGATCCGCCGCCGCACGCGGCCCGCCCGGGCCAACCTGACCATCGCCAAATCCGCCTGCGACCAGTGTTCGTACTGCACGGACTTCTGCCCACGGTTCTTGCTGGGATACGCCATTGAGCCTCATAAGGTCATGCGCTCGGTGGGCTTCGAGGGCGACGCCGAGGCCGGTTGGGCCAGACTCGGTCTGGCGTGTTGTGAATGCAATCTGTGCTCGCTCTACGCCTGCCCTGAGGACTTGCCGGTGATGGAAATGTGCGTGCGCTCCAAGACGGTTTGGCGCGAACGGGGCCCCAAGCCGGAGCCGCTTCCATCCAAAGGCGTGGTGCACCCGATGCGCGACTCGCGCCGTGTGCCGATCAGCCGCTTGATCCAGCGTCTTGGGCTCGTGCCCTGGGATCGTCCGTCACCGCTTTCCGAGCAGCGGCTTGCGCCGGAGCGCGTGCAGATCCCACTTTCGCAGCACATCGGCGCGCCCGCGGAGCCCGAAGTCGGCGTCGGGGACAGCGTCACGGCGGGCCAGCGCATCGCCAGCGTGCCCGAAGGCAAGCTGGGCGCAAACATTCACGCGAGCATTGCGGGCCGCGTGACCAAAATCGACACTCGCATTCACATCCAACGGTGAACCATGTCCTGGAGAAGCTACGACACCCCGACGCCTCCGGCCCTTGCGCTAATCGAACTCTCGAGCATCGCCCGTGGCATGCACGCGACCGACGCGATGTTGAAGGCTGCAGACGTGCAGTTGGTCATGTCGCGCTCGATCTGCTCGGGGAAGTACATGGTTCTGGTAGCCGGAGAGCAGCACGAGGTGGAGGCGAGCTTGAGTGCGGGCATGGACGTGGCCAAAGAAACGGCCATCGACCACGTGCTGCTTTCCAACGTGCATCCCGACGTGTACCCGGCGCTGTCGAGCACGGGGGAAATCACCCGCAAGAGCGCCATCGGGATCCTGGAGTGTTATTCCGTAGCGTGTCTGGTCGATGCGTTGGACCAAGTGGCCAAGCGCGCCCTGGTGGAGGTCGTGCAGTGTCGGTTGGCGATGGCGCTTGGGGGCAAGGCCTATCTGGTGTTCACGGGTGACGTGGATTCAGTACGCGAGTCCCTGGATGCGGGCGCGGAGGTCGTGGAAGAGCGGGGGCTCTTGGTCGATAAGATCGTGATCCCCGATCCACGGCCAGAACTCTTCGATTCGCTGGTCTGAGCCAAGCGTAACTCAAGGCCGACATGACACGCACTTCGATCATCGCTGGCAACTGGAAGATGCACCTGACGCTGACGGCGTCGGACCAACTGGCCAGCGAGTTGCGCAATCGCCTGGGATCGCATCGCGGCAGCCAGCTGCTGGTGTTCCCGCCATTTCCGTACCTAGCGACCGTGCGGCGAAAGCTGCAAGAGAGCGCCATCGAAGTGGGCGCCCAAGATCTGCACCCCATGCCCCAAGGCGCCTACACCAGCGGCGTCTCCGGGGAGATGATCCGCTCAATCGGCTGCGGCTGGGTTTTGATCGGACATTCCGAGCGCCGTGCTTGGTTTGGGGATTCGGACGCGCGTGTAGCCGAAAAGCTCACTCGCGCCCTGGCGGTTGGGCTGCGCCCGGTGCTGTGCATCGGCGAGAGTCTGGACGAACGGCGGGCTGGCTCGACCCACGCGGTGTTGGCGCGTCAAATTGACAGCGCGCTGGCGGCTCACAAGGCGGGAGATCTCGCGACCCTGGTGCTCGCCTACGAGCCGGTGTGGGCGATCGGCACCGGTGTCACCGCGACCCCGGAGCAAGCCCAAGAGACCCACGCTTTCATTCGCGCCCACGTTGCGAGTCAGTTCGGCGCAGCGTTCGCGGAGAGCCTGTGCGTGCAGTACGGCGGCAGTGTCAACGCGGACAACGCCGCTGCGCTCCTTAGGTGTGCGGACATCGACGGCGCTTTGGTCGGCGGCGCGAGCCTCGACGTGCGCGCGTTTGCACGCATTGCCCAGGCAGGAGCCCGCAAGTAGCTTCGAGGCTTCAAGCGACCTCCGGGTGCTGTCCGCAGCATCCGCACAGAAAGCGGGACCGAAAAGAGCGGGACCGACGCTCTTGCGGGGCATGGCGGGAAAGCGGCGGGCAAGGCCCCAGATCGCGTTGCCTTTTCGTTGGGCCAGCCCCTATAGTCCGCTGCCTTGATTGGACGTGTCATATGAGCCCAGCGTTGGGCCCGGTCGTGCTTGGGTCGGACCACGGTGGTTTCCCCTTGAAAGAGGCGATCAAGCGTCATCTATCCGGCAAGGGCGTCCAGGTGCTCGACGTGGGCACGCATTCCGCGGCCGCCTGCGACTACCCGGAATTCGCGCGCAAGGCCGCCGAAGCAATCGCCGAAGGGCGGGCGTGGCGCGGCGTGGTCGTGGACGGCGCCGGCATCGGCTCCTGCATGGTCGCCAACAAGGTGCCCGGCGTGCGGGCGGCGATGGCCTTCGACCAGGCCACCGCGAACAATGCCCGGGAGCACAACGACGCGCATCTATTGACCCTGGGAGCGGGCTATCTTGAAGAAGCCGCCGCGCTCTCTATCGTCGACACATTTCTTTCAGTCGAGTGTACAGTAGCCCGCCACTTGCAGCGAGTTGCCATGATCGATGCCCTCGACAAAGGTCCACGGAGATCCCTAAAGATGGCGGTGCCCGCACCGGACGACAAGAGCCAACTCGTGCAACAGATCACTCGGGTTCTCGCCAACAACCCTGAGCTGTTGGCGGCCCTAGGTGGCGGCGGTGGCGTCCCGGGTAGTGGCTGCAACACTTGCCAGCGCTGCGACAACCAGTGTCCACGCTCCGCGCCCGACGCAGTCCGTTCGCTCGTGACCAGCACGACCGGCGCCCGAGTCAGCGGTCGTCTCGGCGTCACAAGTGTGCCGCAGGACTTGGCCAAATACATCGACCACACTCTGCTCAAAGCAGATGCGACTTACGCCGACGTCGACCAGCTCTGCGAAGAGGCGCGCACCTATGGCTTTGCCTCCGTCTGCGTCAATCCGGTGCATGTGCGCCGCTGCTCGCAATCGTTGCGCGGCAGCGCCGTCAAGACCTGCACGGTGATCGGCTTCCCCCTTGGCGCTACGCGTAAAGAGGTCAAAGCTCTCGAGGCGCGTCAAGCGCTGCGCGACGGCGCAACGGAGCTCGACATGGTCATCAACGTGGGGGCGCTCAAGTCGGCGGATCACGCGACCGTGCTCGAAGACATCCGGCTGGTGCGCGAAGTCGCTCACGAAGGCGGAGCGATCTTGAAGGTCATCATCGAAACAGCGCTGCTCACCGACGCCGAAAAAGTGACGGCTTGCGAGCTCTCCAAGCAGGCGCGGGCGGATTTCGTTAAGACTTCGACGGGCTTTTCCACGGCAGGCGCAACGTCCCAGGATGTGGCGCTCATGGCCCAGGCCGTGGACCACCGGCTGGGCGTGAAAGCGTCCGGCGGGGTACGTTCCGCCGCGGACGCCAAGAGCATGATCGCGGCAGGTGCGACGCGGATCGGAGCGTCCGTGGGCATTCAAATTGTGCGCGAGATGCGCGGTGAGTCAAAACCCGGCGCTGCCGGTGCGGGATACTAGGTTCGTATTAATAGGCTCTGAGTTCGAGTCAGGAGAAACAGGATGAGTACTGATGCGTTGGGCATGATCGAGTGCCGGTCATTTGCGGCGGTTGTCGAAGCGGCGGACGCCATGGTGAAGGCTGCGAGAGTCGAACTCGTGCAATACGAAAAGACTGGCGGCGGTTATGTGACCGCGGTCGTTCGCGGGGACGTCGCTGCAGTCAAAGCGGCTGTTGAAGCGGGCGCCAACGGTGCCACGCGGGTCGGCGAGATTGTCACCACCCACGTGATTGCCCGTCCCCACGTCAACGTGGACCTGGTCATGCCGCTGGGCCGCGCCAAAGAGGCTTCCCAAGCTACCAAGTGATCTGCGCTTCGCCCGAGCGAGTCGCCCACTAGGGCGGACTCGCACCGGGCTGCGCAGGTCTGCGCTATCGCTTTCCCAGCAACTCGAGGACGAGAGGCATGCAGCTCGCAAAGGTCGTCGGAACCGTCGTTTCCAATCGCAAGGATCCCAATATCGGGGGGTTCAAGTTGCTGCTGTTGCGACAAACCAACCCGGAAACCATGGAGGACGGCAGCTACGTCGTCGCCGTGGATGCTGTGGGCGCCGGCGTGGACGAATACGTCCTGATTGCTGCGGGGTCTTCAGCGCGCCAGACCGAGATGACCAAGAACCGTCCCTGTGACGCGGTGATCATGGCCATCGTCGACCAGTGGAGCATCGACGGGCGTCAGGTTTACGAAAAGTTTAGCCCGAACCACGGATACGACGTCGAGATCTGATGCTGTTGTGTTCCCGCATAGGTGAGTCATGAGCCAGTCTAGCGTCGACCCATCGAGCATCGCGCAGCTGGCGGACGCGATTGCGTCAGAGATCCTGAGTCAACAGAGTGGTGCTTCCGAGAAGGTTGGACCGGTGAAGAGCGGCGGCGCCCTGGGCGACGGCGTGTACACGACCATCGACGAGGCGGCTCGGGCCTCACGCCAAGCGTATCTGGCGTTCGACCAGGTCCCGCTCAGCCAGCGCTACCGGATCGTCGCTGCGGTTCGAGAGGTCTGCCGCCGCGAAGGCGTCGCCCTCGCAAAATTCGCTCATGAAGAGACCGGACTTGGGCGCGCCGAGGACAAGATCGCGAAGAACGAGCTGGTCACGGAGAAGACCCCCGGTCCCGAAGTGCTCGAACCCATCGCGCGTTCCGGGGACCACGGCCTGATGCTCACCGAGCCCGCCTCTTTTGGTGTCATCGGAGCCATCACGCCGGTGACCAACCCGACGTCGACCATTATCAACAACGCGATCGGCATGATCTCCGCTGGCAATACAGTGGTCTTCAACGTGCACCCGTCGGCCAAACGCGTGTCGATGCAGACGATTCAGCTGATCAATCGCGCGATCGTTGCGGCGGGCGGCCCCAAAGATGTGCTGACCTGCATTGCGGAACCGACCATCGCCAGCGCCCAGGAAGTTATGACGCATCCGCTGATCCGCCTGTTGGTGGTGACCGGAGGCGGCGCTGTCGTGAAAGCGGCCATGGGCTCCGGCAAGCGGGCGATCTGTGCCGGCCCGGGCAACCCACCTGCGGTCGTGGATGCAACGGCGGATATCGAACAGGCGGCTCGCAATGTCGCGTCCGGCCACTCCTTCGACAACAACGTGATCTGCGTTGACGAGAAAGAGTGCATCGTCGTGGAGCAGGTCGCCGACTCCCTCAAGAGCGCGATGCAGCGCTACGGCGCCGTGCTGCTGGATCCGAAGGAGCTGCCGCGCCTGGAGAACGCCATCTTCAAGAAAATGGCTGGTCCCCGCGGACACGCCACGATCGATCGGGATCTGGTCGGCAAGAACGCGTCGGTGATCTTGGAGCGGCTGGGGATTTCAGCCGGGGCCGAAGCACGTCTCGTGCTGATCGAAGTGCCCAACGACCACCCGCTGATCTGGACGGAACAGATGATGCCGGTGTTGCCCATCACCCGCGTACCCAACGTGGATGCCGCCATCGATCTGGCGGTTGCTGCGGAGGGCGCGAACTACCACACCGCGACCATGCATTCCCACGACCTCGATGCGCTCTCGAAAATGGCGCGGAAATGCAACTGCAGCATCTTCGTCAAGAACGGCCGTTCCGTGGACGGCCTCGGCGCCAGCGGCGAAGGCTGGACTTCCTTCACGATTTCGTCGCCGACGGGCGAAGGCCTGACCACCGCAGCGACGTTCTCGCGATTCCGCCGCTGCACCATGGTTGATCACTTCAGGATCGTGTGAGGAATGACCCGTGCGTCCTCTGAAGGCCCTGCCTTGGCGATGCTCGACATCGCTGATGTGCCCACGGGACTGCTTGCCCTCGATCTGCTGGCCAAGGAGGCTCGCGTCCACGTGTTGAACGCAGGCACGGTGCAGAGCGGCCGCTACCTGCTGCTCTTCGGCGGCGCCGTCGAGCCGGTAGAAATGTCCTTCGCTCGGGCGGAGCGGGCCGCGGGCGCCGCGCTGTGCGACGCGATGCTGTTGCCCTGGGCCGACGAGCGCATTGCCGCCGCAGTCTGCGACAACAAACGTAACTTTCCCGCTCCCGGCGACACCTTGGGCGTGGTGCAAAACGGTACGTCACCGACCCTGCTGCGCGCCGTGGACGCGGCCCTCAAAGGCGCGCTCGTTGAGTTGGTGGAACTGCGCGTGGGCGACGGTCTCCATGGCAAAGCGCTGGCGTCGTTGTGGGGCGAGACCCACGACGTCGAAGCGGCACTCGAGCTGGCTGAAAAGAGCGCGCGCCAGGGCCGCGGTGATGGCTGGTCGGGCGCGGTGATCCGCAACGCGGACGCCGCCGTGCGTCAGAACCTCGGCCAGTCAACGCGCTTCTTCTCGGAGTGGCGCGGATGAAACTCGGCCGCGTGATCGGAACCATGGTGTCGAGCGTGAAGTGCGCGGACATGGAGGGGCTGAAGCTCCTGGTCGTCCGCCCGCTGACGGCCCAGCTGGAAGTGGAAGGCGAGCCGTTTGTGGCGACAGACGCCTCCGACCAGGCGGGCCCGGGCTGCTTAGTGAGCTACGAGTCCTCGCGGGAGGCGGCGCTTTTGCACGCGCCGCGCTTCGTGCCCGTGGACAAGGCCATCGTCGGGATCGTCGACCAACACAACTACGACGAGGGGCCATGATTCTGGGACGGGTTTGCGGCACCGTGGTGGCCACTCAGAGCCACGCTTTCTACCGAGGGCGCAAGCAACTCCTGGTGCGCTACACGCTTCCCGACGGTAGCTTCGACGGCGAGCAGTACGTGCTGGCCGTAGATTTGGTGGGGGCAGGCGTGGGGCAAACCGTTCTCGTGCAAGACGAGGGCAATTCGGCGAGACAGATTATGGGCACGGACGAAAACGGTCCGGTGCGCTCTCTGATCGTCGGGATCGTGGATCAGGTACATACGGCGTAGCCGCCGGGACGAGCAGCAGAGAGAGGACAATACGATATGTCTAGCAAGCAAAGCGGCTTTGAACTTCGGACCTACATCTTCATCGACCAGCTGCAGCCGCAGTTGGCGCAGTTCATCGCCAAAGACAATCGCGTCTACGATCCCAAGGAGTACGACGCCGCGATCATGTTGGAGCTTGCGCCAGCGATGGAGATCCATCGCATGATTGACTTGGCGCTAAAGAGCACCCGCGTGCGATTGGGCTCTGTGGTGACCGAGCGCAACTACGGTCTGATGCAGATCCAGCATGAGGACCAAGGCGAAGTGAAAGCCGCGGGCGAGGCGGTCCTGGCGCAGACGGGGCTCAAGCCCTCAGACCGCTCCAAGCTCGAGATCTTGACCAACATGATCATCCGGGGCATCGAGCAAGACCACGCGATCTTCTTCACCGGCACATCCAAGGGCAACATGGTGCTCGCCAACGACTCGGTGTTCATTCTGGAAGTCGCGCCAGCGGCCTACCTCACTATCGCAGCGAACGAAGCGCTCAAGGCAGCTCGCGTGCAGCTCAACGAGATCCGACCCTACGGCGCGACGGGGCGTCTGGTGATGAACGGTCCAGAGTCCGAGATCGACTCGGCGGCAGAGGCGGCCCTGGGCATCCTCAAGTCCCTGAACGACGATCTCGATCGCGCCAAAGCAAAGTAGGTCTGGACGTGCGCCCGCGCGTATGGAGATCCCGCTAGCGCTCCCACTCCGGTGCCTTGGCGGGCGGCGGCGCGTGGGCGCGTGCTTGCTTGCGGCGCAAAGCGCTCCGCGTATACGCACGCTTGCCCAAGAGCTCGAATCCAAGGAGCATGCCGCCGATCACCCCCGCTCCCAGCTTGGGGCCAAAGGACCAATAGCCCCGGGTGGGGGCGCGGAGAGCCTGCTTGCGACGCGGGTCGAGGTGTACACGAGCCACCAGCGCGCCCTCGACTCCGCGCAGTTGCTGCAAGCGCGTGCCGTCAGCGTCGTAAATGCAAGAATGGCCGACGAAGCGCCAACGCACGCGCACCCGCGGCAACGGCGGGACGGGCGTCGAACCGTCGGTGGACGCGACCTTGTTGGCCATCACGACCGGCACACCGAGTGCGTGGGCATACCTGCCGGCGGTTTCGCTCAGTTGTGACACGAAGAGTTTGCGTATCGGGCCCGGTAGCGTGGGAGTGGGTGCCGAGTGAGGCATGAGAATCAGGTCCGGACGCGCGCTGCAGACTTCCCGTAGGAAGCCAGCAGTCTGCGTGTCGTTGCAGATGCCAACGCCCAGAACGCCCAGCTCCGTCCGAATGATCTTGCTGCCGGCGCAGGGCTTGAAGTAGCGCCCCTCGAAGAACGGCAAGGAGCCCTTGCGTACGCGTCCGCGCAGCTTTCCGTCTGGGCCGAATAGGCTGAAGGTGTTGTAAAAGTCATCGCCGTCGGCTTCCAGGAAAGAAGCCCCCAAGAACGCGCAGTGCCGTTCGGCATTTAGCGCCAACCAGCGTTCCGTGCGCCCTCCGGCGCTTTCGCCGGCGTCCCAGATGCAGTCATCGAAAACGTAGCCGGTGGCCAGGAACTCCGGACACAAGATCAGACGTGCGCCGCGGGCTGCGGCGTCTGCGACGTGCTTTGCAGCGCGCTGCAGGTTTTCCGCTGGCTCCCCGTTTCTGCTTTCCACCTGGACCGCCGCAACCGTCAAGCTGGTTTCCACGGCCCGAGTGTGGTGCCCGCGGCCGCGGGCGGCAACTCGGAGCGGCATGGCGGGCGTTTGCATTGCCGGCTCGGTCTCCCGCCCCACCCCGGGCTGCCGCCCCCCGAATGGCCTCATCGACGCAGCCAAAAGCGCGGGGCGCGGCCAAAAGCGCGGGGCGCAGGCAAGCCCAAGCGCGCCAAGGCCAAGCAAGCCAAGGCCAAGCAAGTAGGATCGGTCATCGCGTCGACGCGGCGCCCAAGGCGGTGTACCTTCAGTGGTTGCCCGCATGGCCGCCACGCCCAAAAGCAGGACACATCGCATCGTAGACTACGCCATCATCTTCGGGTGTGTGGTGGTGTTGGTCACCGCGGCGACCACGCAACAGATCGTCGTACTCGGGATGGCGCCGGCAGAGCTGGGCGTCGCCAACTTCATTGTGCCCCTGCTGGTGAGCACGTTCTTTGGGCTGCTGATAGTCAAGGCTCGAAGGTTGATGCAATCCGAGCGCAGTCTGCGGGAGGCGTTGATTGAGCGCGAAGCCGCTCTGGCAGCGCTCAATGAAGAACTCGAGTCTAAAGTGATCGCACGTACCGCTGAGCTCGAAGCCGCTCACCAACGGTTGCTGCGTGCGCAGCGCATGGAAGCAGTGGGGCGCGTGGCGGGTGGAGTCGCGCATGACTTCAACAACATGTTGACGGTGATGCTTGCGTGCGCAGATGAACTCGATGTTAGCGCGGGGCAGGATGCCGCTGTGCGGGCTTCCCTTGCCGATCTGCGTGCTTCGTGCGATCGCGCCCGGCAGATCACGCGGCAGCTCCTGCTTTTCAGTCGGCGCGAAGAGCCGAGCATCGAGGTCGTTCAGGCACGCGCGCTGCTCGAGCGTGTGCGGCCCATGCTCGAAAGGCTACTTGGGACTGTCGCGCTGCAGTTCGCCATTCATCAAGAGCTCAAGCTGCGTTGCGACTCCGGCCAGCTGGAGCAGGTTCTCGTGAATCTGGTGATCAACGCCCGGGACGCCGGCGCCACGTCGGTGACGGTTGGGGTCGACGAGTTGATCGGAGCGCGCGGCTCGGCGGACGCGCCGGCAAGCATGGTCGAGCTATCCGTCGTCGACGACGGCGTTGGCATGACCGAAGACACGGCGCAACAGGCCACGGAAGCCTTCTTCACCACCAAGCCCGCTGGCAAGGGCACCGGTTTGGGGCTTTCGGTCGCGCAGAACGTCGCGCGCTCACTGAGCGGTTCGCTGCAGATCGACGCTCCCGCGGGCGGCGGGACGAAGGTGAGTTTGCTTTTGCCGAGCGTCGTGGAGGCGGGTCCAGATGACGAAAGGATCGTCTCGTCGGCGTCGATCGAGCCGAAGGTCATGCTCTTGGTCGAAGACGAATCAGAAGTGCGCCGGCTGGTGGCGCGGGCATTGCGTCAGGCGGGCAACGAGGTGCTCGAAGCGGATTCATTGCGCCGTGCAACGCAGCAGATCGAGATCGCGGGCACGCTCCTGGACGCCGTGATCACGGACTACCGCTTGCCCGATGGCACCGGAGCCGACGTGCGTGCGTGCGTGATGGCCGCAGGCCTAGAGGTTCCCGTTGTCTTCACGACGGGGTACGTGGACTCGGAGGTTCAGGAGTTGCTCCTTCACGGCCTGCCGGTGTTGCGCAAGCCATTCACGACCCATGAGCTCCTCTCGCGCCTTGCGCGACTGACCAAGAAGGCGCCAATCCCTGGCCGTCCGCCACCCGACGGGCGTCTGCACGCGGAGCATTGAGGTCATCGGG
>CBDUPW010000172.1:0-14683 GCA_965369205.1 uncultured Polyangiaceae bacterium
TTGGCGCAACAGGTGGCGTTGGCGCAACAGGTGGCGTTGGCGCAACAGGTGGCGTTGGCGCAACAGGTGGCGTCGGCGCAACAGGTGGATCCACTGGCACGCTGCCTCCGCCAACGGGTGTGCAGGGCTGCACGAATTGTGGTTGCTGCGACCCTTGGAACATCACGTGGTCGCCGGTGACCGGCGCAACGCACTACCAGCTAGCTTGGAAGTGTTCGATCTTCCCAGTGCACGCCATCAACGTCGGAACGGTGACGAAGATCGACCTGTGCAGCACTACCGTTGGCATGTGTAGTGTGTCGGAATGCGCCAACGGAGTAGGCGCTGTTTCGGTGCAAGCGTGCAACGCTAGCGGTTGTTCGACTCAGGCGTTCGTTACAGTGGGATTGCCCCTTGCCTGTGGCGGCGGTTGCTGTTGCTGACGAACCGTCCTGCACGCCCGCTGGCGAGAGGAGTGGCCTTTTGAAGAAAAATCGTGGGCAGGGCGTCTCTTATTAAGCAACTCGTCGTCCGCGCTGCCGAAGTAGGTGGATTCTAGGAGTACCCTTATGATTTCACGCTTCTCCCGTCGCTTGGTCTCTGCTGGCGCGTTGTTGCTCGGAGCTGCTGCCGCCAGCGTTGCCTGCAGCAACGGCAGCGACCTTTCCGACACCCAGAAGCCATGTTCCGGGGCGCAGTGTGCACCCGACGCGGGCGCTGACGCCCCTGCGGAAGGCAGCACTGCCGACAGCGCAGCGCCTGACGCGCCGCCCGCGTGTGTGCCTACCAGTCAGAGCGACGAGCCTGACGACGCGTACCACGACGCGAACTGCGACGGCATCGACGGTGATGCCAGCGCTGCGGTGTTCTTGTCTCCCGACGGCAGCGACAGTGCAGCCGGTACGAGCGACGCGCCGGTCAAGACCTTTGCTGAGGCACTGAAACGCGCTGCGAGTGCCAAGAAGGACGTGTACGCCTGCATCGGAACTTACACCGAAAACGTAGTGCTCGGCGCGAGTCATTCCGCTCGCGTATTTGGTGGCTACGATTGCAAGAATGATTGGCGTCGCGGCGAGCAGCATGCGCTGGTTGCGCCTGTTAGCGGCCTACCCTTGTACCTGGAGGCCGCCAACGATCTGTCGATGGAGCAGGTGGACTTCCGCGCGCAAGCTGCGTCACTTCCAAGCGATAGTTCCGTGGCCGCAGTGATCAAGGCGTCCCTCGGCGTCACGTTTCGCCGAGGGGTCTTCACAGCGGGCAACGGCGCCGACGGCAAATCAGGGAGCGTGGGCAACGCGTTTGCCGGGCCCGCGCCAGGCGGCCAGGATGGAGCTGCTGCTCCGGAGACGTGTTCGAAGTCCGCGCCCTCAGGCGACTGTCTGATGCAGGCGGCCGGGGGTGGCGTCGGTGCTGTGCCGCACACCTGCGCCAGCGGCAGCATCGGGACGACGGGAGGAAAAGGCGGAAGCGGCGGCAACGTGATGTTGAACGCAGCGCCACAAGACGGCGGGTTTGGCCTTCCCATCGGAGGCAATGGCGGCAAAGTCAACGGCGTGTCCACGGAGTTGGCGGGCAAGGCGGGCGCATCGGGGGCGCATGGCTTGCCAGGCGGCGACTTCGGCGTGTTCGTAGACGGCAAGTACGACGCGACCAATGCCGGCACCGACGGAAGCTTCGGTGCCAACGGCCTCGCGGGCGGCGGTGGCGCGGGTGGCAAGAGCGCATGGGGCTGTCCTGACGTGTTCAGTTGTTACTTCCGTGGCGGTGGCGGCGGCCAGGGCGGCTTCGGGGGCTGCGGCGGTGCTGCAGGCACCGCTGGCGGTGGTGGCGGTGGTAGCTTCGCGATTGTCCTCATCAACTCGCCTGTGGCGCTGAAAGAAGTCACGCTGCGTTCCGGCAACGGCGGCAACGGCGGGCCCGGCGCTGCGGGCGCCCTGGGCCAGACCGGCGGCACGCACGGAAAGGGCGGCGTCGCCACCTCAGGGCACACCGGGTTCGACGGCGGCAATGGCGGCGACGGCGGGCCCGGAGGCATCGGTGGCCCCGGAGGCGGTGGCCCCAGTTTTGGCATCGTGTACCTAGGCACGCCGCACAGCATTGACGCCGTGACGTTTGAGGTGGGCATGCCCGGACTGGGCGGCGCTGCCCTCTCGGGTCCGAGCGCGCCGGCGGGGCTCGGTGGGTTGTCCCTGGAAATCGATGCCAGCGGCCTTCCCAAGAACTGACGCGCAAGGTTTGCTATGAGTGCGCGTGGACCTTTGGTTCGTGTACATCGCGCGCTGCAACGACGGGAGCCTTTACACAGGCATCGCGCGGAACGTCACTGAGCGCATCTGCGCGCACGACGCGGGGCGTGGCGCGCGCTACACGCGAGGGCGAGGCCCCTTGGAGCTTTGCGCCACGCGCCGCTGCCACTCGAAGACGATGGCGTTGCGCTTAGAGCTCACGATCAAGGGACTCACTCGAAGTCAGAAAGAATCCATCGCCGATCCATCTGCCCTCAGGGCGTTTGCGAAGGGTTGGGCTCGAAAGCTCCGCTGACGCGATCGCACGCTTTCAAGGGTTGGACTCGAACCCCGGCTCTGCGAGGCGCGCTGCCGCGGCGGGCTCGAACGAGCTGGACGTGAGCGGGCACGCTGCCATGCGTGTCTGTGCCACCTCGAGCCTGTGCCAAGAAACACAGCGTTTTTCTCGGTTTGCTCTTGGCACGACGTCTGCAAAACTCTGAGGCCATGTCTCTACGCAGCTCTCTGGGTGTCTTTCGTTTGGGTGTACTCTTGGCCTTGGGGCTGCCTGCGGCCGCGTGCAGCGGGGACAGTACCGAAGACGGCACGCTGCGCCCCTGCACCAATTCGACGCCGGTGAGTGGTCAGCCAAACCTGGAGCAGTGTTCCGAAGGCCCCGTACATCGCACCCAACCCGCGCAGTGTCAGAGCCAACTCCCGCGGCCGGACGCGTGCGATCCCTCCCTTGGCGGTGGCACGGCGGCGTGCACGATGGACACAGAGTGTGCGGCCAGTCCCCATGGTCACTGCGGCGTTCAGGGTCAGATCTTGGATTGCAGCTGTCAGTACGGCTGCGTCAAGGATTCAGACTGTGCCGCGGACGAGGTATGCAACTGTGGAACCCCAGTTGGAGCATGCGCCAAAGCCACCTGCGCCACGGATGCTGATTGTGGAGGCGGTGCGCTCTGCGTGCAGACGCGCATGACCAAGTGCAGCTGGACGTCGGGCTACGCCTGCCAGCGCCGTAGTGACAGCTGCACCACGGACGAGGACTGCGCTCCTGGAGATCTGTGCACGCTCACCGACGCAGGCCGTACCTGTCTCAAGAACGACTGTCCGGTTGCTGGCCGGCCGTTTCTCGTGGCGGACCATGCGCGGGTGGCGTCGGTTGTTCAGCGTGCGGATTGGGCCGAGGATTTCTCGACGCGACTCGCCGGTATCCCAGACGCTGCGCGGGAGCGCCTCACCGCCCACTGGACCAAGATCGGACAGATGGAGCATGCGTCCGTTGCGGCGTTCGCGCGGTTCGCTCTGCAGTTGCTCAGCCTGGGTGCCCCCGCGAGTTTGGTTGCCGAAGCCCAAGTCGCAATGGCTGATGAAACTCGCCATGCGCGTACTTGCTTCGGGTTTGCCTCGGCATACGCGAAGGGCGCCGTCGGCCCCGGTCCGCTGGTAATTGACAACGCTCTCGGCGCGGACAGTGTGGAGGACATCGTGCGCCTGACCTTCCGCGAGGGCTGCGTGGGTGAAACCGCAGCCGCTCACGAGGTGCGGCAATGCGCCGACTCCGCCAAGGATCCGTTCTTGAAAGCGGCGCTCGAAGAGATCGCCGACGACGAAGAGCGGCATGCGCTGACGGCCTGGAAGTTCGTCAAGTGGGCGATGGACGAGTTCGGCGCTCCGGCACGTGTCGCCCTCGAGCAAGAGATCGCCCGGCTGCGTGCCGAGCCCGCCGTTGCTCACCCTGGCGCAGACGAACACGCCGACCACGGCGTCCTGAGTGAGGGTTCGCGCCTATGGCTCCGGGCCGAGGCGGTACGCGCCGTCGTGCTGCCGTGCGCACAAGCGCTCTTGGAGCCGGTGGCGACCGAGGCGACCGAGGCGACCGAGGCGAACCAAGTCGCGTTTGGGTGATCGCGCTGCGATCATCACCCGCACTCTGCATCGAGCGCAACAACAAGTAGGGGCTTGCGGCTCCGGCGTGTGAGCGTGTTATCTTGATTGCTTCCGCCTGAACGCGCCCCATGGAAGCCGAGCCAACCGAAGCGTTTGCCGACCGCTACGTCGTCAAAGAAGAAGTGGGCAACGGCGCGATGGGCGTGGTGCACCATGCCCTCGATCGGCACACGGGCGAGAGCGTGGCGCTGAAGATGCTGAAGCCTTCTTTCGCTTCGAACGAGAAGGTCGTGCGGCGCTTCGTTCGCGAAGCGGAGGCCGCGCGCTTGGTCAACCACCCGAACGTCGTGCGCTACACCGACAGCGGCATGTGGCGAAAGACCCACTACGCCGTGATGGAGTTGGTACAGGGCCCCACGCTTTCCGAGTACATCGAAGAAAACGGGCCCATTGAACCCACGACCGCCCTGCTGTTGATGGCGCAGGTTGCCCGTGGTCTTTCCGCGATCCACGCCGCGAACGTCGTGCACCGAGACGTCAAGCCGGCGAACTTGCTTCTGGTCGGACCTGGAGATCCGCCGCCCTTCATCAAGATCGCGGACTTCGGCCTTGCGAAGCTAGATCACCATCCGATTACCGGTTCGATGATGGCCATTGGCACGGCGGACTACATGTCTCCCGAGCAGGCGCTTTCGGAAGAGCAAGATCAGCGCGCGGACATCTATGCCCTCGGCGTCGTTACGTTCTTCGTGCTCACCGGGCAACTGCCATACTTTGGCAAGAACACGGCGCACTCCATGGCGCATCAGATTTTCAGCACTCCGCCGCCCGTGTCCTGGCTCGTCGACGATCTGGATCCGGCCATTGACGAGATCGTAGCGATTGCTCAGCGCAAGTCCCCGGCTTACCGCTACCAGAGCATGGACGACATGTGCCGCGCGCTGGAGGCCGCGGCGGGCAAACCCTGCGAGCCGCCCGTGGTGCCGGAGTTGGAGGGTGAAGACATGTACGAGCCGACTTCGGAGAACGGTACGGCGGTCTTTCGCGCATTGCGCACTGCCCATGCGAAGGCGTGACGCACCCAATACGGCGACGGTGGATGTGTCCAAGGTTGCTATGCGCAGATACCTGGGTTCGCTAGTGCTTTTGGCTGGGGGTTGCGCCGCGAGCCCGCAGACACAGCCCGCTACCGCCAACTACAACGCCTCCGAAGACCTGGCGCTCGCACGCAAGAAGAACGCCGAGCCCTACCCGGACCGCGTCGGGACGGATGAAGCGGAGTTGGAACCCAGCGACGAAATCGGCTCTGCTCCCGAACCGGATGAGACGCCCGTCACGGGTTTGGCTTCGCCCACGCCCCATGAACCCCACGACGCAGACGTTCGGCTGAGCGTCCTCGACGCGGAGAGCGGAAAGCTTGCCGCGGTCCTGCGCCGCCTGGTGGTGCAGATCCCCCGCCTTGATCGCGACGCCAGCTTGGAGGATCGCATGCTGGCTCATGCGCTGCTTGGCCGAGCTTACGCCTCCAAACGCCAGAGTGCCAAGGCGCGCGCCGAGTATGACAAGGTGCTCAAGCTCTGGGCGGATCCCACGGCGGCTTTGAAGGAAATCGCTCGCGCCAGCCAGCAAACCAAAGACGAGTTGCCGCGCACCGGGCAGGCGCTCAACGCCGCAGGTGAAGCACTATTCTTCCGCGCCGAACAGAAGCGGCTGGTTGCCGACGCGCTCTCGGCACCGAAGTATCGCGGGCCCGACACCCGCGATGCGATCAACAAGTTCGTGCACACGGCGATCGCGCCCTGGGTCCAAAGGCGCCGCAAGCTGATCGACGACGCCCAGCGCGCGTACCAGCGCATTCTCACGTTGCGACCGGTCCCACCCCCGCAATGGGCGGTGGCTGGCGCTGCGCAAGTGAGCGCCATGCTCGACGCCTTCACCGCCGAGCTTGGCACCGTCCCCATGCCGCCAGAGATCCGCAAGAACCCGGAGCTGCGCCAGGTGTACGAGCAGTCCATGCACGACGCCTTTGCTCCCATGCGAGAGGCGGCGGACTCCGCCCGGCGCGCCTGTCAGGATTTCGCACGCAAGTTCCAGGTGGACTCCAGCTACAGCCGCAAGTGCCAGACGCCGTAGCCACCGCTCGGTGCTTTTGAGCTACGCAGCACCTCTGAAATCCGTCCTTCCGGAATTGCGGCGTTCGGCAGCGCCGTGCTGAACCGGCATGAGGCACGTTGCGAGGTCCAACGCTTTGGCGCAAGATGCGCCCCATGACGGTTCGCGCTTGCTCTGCAGTATTCGTATTCGCACTCCTGAGTGGCCCCTTGGCCTGTTCCAGTGACGATGATGCATCGCCTTCCAGTGGTGGTTCCGGCGGAATCGCCGCGAGCGGTGGAACTGCGAGCGGCGGATTCGGCAACTTCGGCACCGGTGGCTTCGCGACGGGCGGAGTGGGTGCAACCGGCGGAGTGGGTGCAACCGGTGGCACGAGTGGCAGCGGCGGAAGCGCGGGATCGAGTGGCAGCGGTGGCGGCAGCGACGCCGGCACCGACGGCAGTGCGGGAGCGTCTGGCACCGGTGGCACTGCGACGGGCGGCACCGGCGGCACTGCAACGGGCGGCACCGGCGGCACTGCAACGGGCGGCACCGGTGGCACTGCAACGGGCGGCACCGGCGGCACTGCAACGGGCGGCACCGGTGGCACTGCGACGGGCGGCACCGGTGGCACTGCGACGGACGCTGGCAGCGGCAAGCTCCTCTTCGTTACCTCCAAAGCTTATCCCGCGAACTTCGCCTCTTCGGGAAATGCCGCGACGGTGGGCGCAGCGCAATGCAAGCAGCTCGCCGATGCCGTCACGCAGACCGCCGGCAAGTCGTGGCATGCGTGGCTCTCAACGGGATTGAGCGACGCCATCACGGGGATCACCGGCGTCACTGGCGGCTGGCGCCGGGTCGACGGCGCGCTGGTATTTTCCAGCGCCGCGGACATCGTCGCGGGCAACGCGCCCCAGGCTGCCATCAGCCTCGACGAAAGCGGCGCCACGGTGACCGCCGCGAAAGTCTGGACGGGCACCGACAAGTTCGGGAAGAAGCTGACAGGTCAGCACTGCGCGGCTTGGTCGACTTTGAACACCTTCGGCATCGTCGGGCTCTCATCGGCGACGACCAGCAAGTGGACAGACGACAGCATCGAGAGCTGTTCCGGCAGCGCGCGCCTGTATTGTTTCGAGAAGTGAAGTGCCCGCGCCGAGTGCGCCGATCGGATCGGCGCACTACGCTTCCTGCGTAGATCATCTGGATCCGCGGTCAGATCAGACGCCGCAGGTTTTGCGCGTGGCGGCTTGCTCTCGAGCGACGGCTTGACCGGCAAAATGGCGGTTGTATACGTTGCCGGCCAAACTGGAGGTCGCACAGCCTATGCAGCGGAACACGACGACATGGACGAGCTTGATGGTTCTCTTGGCCCTGAGCGGCTGCGAGCAGAAGTCCGTCCCAGCCGCTGAACCGACTCCCAAGCCGAGCGCTAGCGCCGCGGCCTACACGGATTCACCCCGACCCGCAGTCGGTGCCACGGAGACCGAGATCAGTGGCAAGATCGTCGAGAAGCTGACCCATCCAAGCTACAGCTACTTGCTGCTCGACACCGGCAAAGAGAAGGTCTGGGCTGCCGTGCCCAGCACCCAAGCCGATGTGGGCAAAGAAGTCACTGTCGAGCGCGCCATGCTGATGCAGGGTTATCGCAGCGCGTCCCTCAAGCGAGACTTCGACAAAGTGTATTTTGGAACGATCCGGGGAGAGGCCAGCCCGACGCCTCCAGCCAAACCCGCCAATCCACACGCCGCGGGTGCCGGCGCCGCTGCGCCCGATGCCCCGAAAATCGATCTCAGCAAGCTCAAAGTGGCCAAGGCCGATGGTCCGAACGGTAAAACTGTTGCGGACGTGATCACTAACGCCGACAAGCTCGTCGGCAAACCCGCCAGCGTGCGCGGCGTGGTGGTGAAGTCGAACTCCGGCATCTTGGGCAAGACCTGGCTGCACCTGCGGGATGGCAGCGGCAAGGCAGAGGATCAGAGCAATGACCTGACCACGACCCTGCCGATGGATCAGAAGGCCGCGGTCGGGGACACCGTTGTCGTGCACGGCAAAGTGCTGACCAACCAAGACGTGGGTGCCGGCTACCATTACAAAGTGCTGCTCCAGGGGGATCGCCTCGAAAAGGCCGCCAAATAGCCGGTTTTCCCCCGGAGCTTCTTCCCAGAAATAGAAAAACCCTCCCGGACTGAAATATCTAGCCTTTGCCCGCGAATGGCACGGGCATGAGGGAGTTGATCAGTTTTAGGGGGCTTGGTCGCAGCTACCCGTCCGGAGACGGCGAGGTCCACGCGCTGCGCAGCATTAGTTTGGACATCGCCGGGGGCGAGCTGGTGGCCATCACCGGCGCCTCGGGATCGGGCAAGAGCACTGCCCTCAACATCATGGGCACTCTGGACCGACCAGACGTCGGCAGTTACGTGTTGGACGACGAAAGCGTCGACGCCCTGGACGACGTCGAATTGGCGCAGTTGCGCAATCGCAAGATCGGCTTCGTCTTCCAGTCCTTTCATTTGCTGCCCGGAGAAAGCGCACTGAGCAACGTGGAGTTGCCCATGATCTACGCTGGGTTGAAGCGCCGCGAACGACGCGAGCGGGCCGAGGCCGCTCTGGCTCGCGTGGGGCTAGCAGACCGCATGACGCATAGACCGAGCCAGCTATCCGGCGGACAGCAGCAACGCGTCGCCATCGCTCGAGCCATCGTGAACGCTCCCAAATTGCTGTTGGCAGACGAGCCCACGGGCGCTTTGGACTCGACCACCACCGCAGAAATCCTGCAGCTGTTTCGCGAACTCTCGGAGCAGGGCGTCACACTGGTCATCGTCACCCACGATCCCGAAGTAGCCAGCTTCGCACCGCGGCGCATTGAGTTTCGCGACGGCAGCATCGTGGGCGATGTGGGAGTCGCAGCATGAGTACCTCAACGCCGCCCGTGTCAGCGCCCGCCGCCAAGCGCCGCACCCGTCGCGGGCGATTCCCGCTCATTCTCGCCGTCCTCGCGGTTCTTTCGGTCGCCGCCGTCGCGTGGTTTTTCACCCGTAAACAGAGCGAACCCATCGACCCGGCTCTCATTGTCACCGCAGAACGCGCGCGCCTGACCGTCGAGGTCGTGGACGTTGGGCGCATCGAGGCAATCGAACAGGTCGAGATCGCATCGCGTGTGCCCGGTGTTGTGCGCAGCGTGCACGTGGAAGAAGGCGATACGGTCAAGCCGGGCCAGCTTCTGGTGCGCCTTGACCCCCGCGACGCCGCCCGCCGAGGAGCGCGCGCGCGAGCAGAATTGTCCAAGGCCAAAGCGCGCTTGGCTCACGCAGAAAGCGAAGTCGAACGCCGCTCTCGCGGCGTTGAGCAGGGCATCGTGTCCCAGGTGGACCTGCAGTCGGTCCAGCGAGAGAGCGAACTGGCGCGCGCCGACTTGGCCTTGGCGCGCGTCTTCGTCACTGAAGCGCGGGATCTCGCCAGGGACACACGTCTGAGCGCGCCCATCTCCGGCACGGTGACCCGACGCAGCATTGAACCCGGCGAAATGGTCAAGCCTGGCGTTGAATCGTCCTTTGAGTCCGTTTCGCTGCTGACGATCTGCGATCTTTCGCGGATGCTGGTGAAGGTTCAGCTCAACCAAATTGACGTTGCCAAGATCCGGGTTGGACAGCGCGTTCGGCTCCGGCTCGACGCCCTGCCCCAAGAGCAGTTTGTGGCGCGCGTGACCCGCATCGCGGCCGCGTCTGTCAAAATCCCTGGCAAAGACTTGGAGAGCTTTCCCGTCGAAGCGCTGCTGGAGCGAACCGACCCACGCATCAAACCCGGCATGACTGCCGACGTGCACATTGCGGTGTCAGAGAAGAAGGACGCGCTGCTCTTGCCGCTGGAATCCGTGCGAAGGGACGGCGCTAAAGCCTTCGTCATGCGCGTGGTCAGTGATCCCGCGGGTGAACGCACCGAAGAGGTGCTCGTGACCCTAGGCGATGAAAACGACCACCAGGTGGAAGTGCTGGAGGGTCTGGAAGCGGGCGCCCGTGTGAAGATCGACCCGCCTTCCGCCGCTTCAAACGAAACGAAGATCTGATGTGGCTCGTGCATTTGAGTGTCGCTGCGCGCGCGCTCCTTTCCCGGGCGGCGCGTTCGATGCTGACGGTCTCAAGCATCACCCTGGGCGTGCTTGCCATCGTCTTGATGACGTCCTTGGCGGGCAGCGGACTCGCCACGATCATGCTCGGTCTGGAAGAACTGAGCGCCGGGCGCATGCTGCTGCTCACACCGAAAGCGCCGGAGCGCGCCCTGGCCCAAGCTGCTACCGCGGAGCGAGGCTTTGATCCGGACATGCACGCTGCACTGACCGCTTCGCTGCCGCACTTGCATGCGTCCGCGTTGAGCTCAAATCGCGGCGTGCAGGACGTGCTCTCCGATGAAGGTCGCCGAGCGCGCACCGACTGGGTCGCGGCAACCCCGGGGTTCTTCGACGTCTTTCGAATGCGCTTGTCCTCGGGCCGCCGTCTCTCCGCTAGGGATGGCGAAGCCGTCGCCCGCGTCTGCGTGGTGGGGCCGAAGCTCGCGGCCAAGCTGTGGCACGAGCCCGCTATCGGCCACTCGCTGAGCATCGCCGGACAGCGCTGCCGCGTCGTGGGGGTGCTCGGGCAGAACGACCGCTTCGGCACGAACTTCGGTTTCGAGTGGGACGACCTCGTGGTGATGCCTTTCGAGAGCGTAGCCGCTGCGGATGCCAACGCTGTGGACAACGCTCAGATCACCTTGGTCACGGACGACCCCGCGCACAACGACATCGTCAAGCGCGTGCTCAACCAACGCATGTTGGCGCGCCGCGGCAACGTCGACAACTTCACGTTTTATGATCTCAGTAGCGTAGTGGAGAAGTTCGAGTCCACCTTCGTCCTCATGCAGGCGCTGGTCGGCTTGGTTGCTGGCATTGCGCTTCTGATCGGCGGCATTGGCGTGATGAACATGATGCTGGTCAGTGTCTCGGAACGCGTCTCGGAGGTCGGCCTGCGCAAAGCGCTCGGTGCGACGCCTTCGGCCATTCGGTCGCAGTTCTTGGTAGAAGCCGTGCTGCTGTCGAGTGTGGGCGGCGTCGTCGGCGTCGCGCTTGGCATCGGGCTTGCTCTCGGCGCAGGCATGTTGGTGCGCATGGCGCTGCCCTCCTGGGTGGTCGCTGTATCGTGGCCTGCCGCTCTGGTTGCGCTGCTGACGACGGTCGCCATTGGCGCACTCTTCGGCTACCTACCGGCGCGCGGCGCAGCGCGACTCTCACCGGTGGAGGCGATGCGGCGATGAATCTGCTCGACCTAGTGCGTAGTTTGAAAGTGCTGCTCAGCGCACCAGGACGCCTCGTGCTGACGCTGCTGGGCATCGTGATCGGCAGTGCGGCCATCGTGCTGGTCATGGGGCTGCTGGAGGGTGGCAAGCGTGCCCTGGTGCAGGCGAATCAAGGCGCGACGGGTTCGGATTTGATCGTCGTGCGTGACAAAGCGCTGCCGGAGCGCGAACGCGTCCGCGCCCGACCCGAGCTCTCCCGCGCCGACGCCCGCGCAGTGAGCCGCATGCGGACCACAACGGGCCGCAGCGTGCACGCGGAGGCGCGCCACGAAACCCGGGCAAGCGTCGGCAGCAAAGACAAGCGCGTCTCGGTGGTCAGCGGGGACCCCAGCATCGTGGGCTTGTATCGTCTGTCGCTAAAGCAAGGGCGCTTCTTGCTCAACTCCGACCTCGCCGCACGGCGTCGGGTTTGTGTCATCGGCCACGAGGTGCATCAAGAGCTCTTCGGCGGAGGCGCTCCAGGCGCGGTTTCCATCGAAGGCACGCGCTACCAAGTCGTCGGCGTACTGAAAAAGAAGCCCTTGATCGGCTCCACGACGGGCACGCATATCTGGGACCGCAAAGTGCTCCTCCCGGAGACGACCTTCGACCTGTACTTCGCTCCAGATCACAGCGTCGCGCGCATCCTGGTTGGCGGACGCGAGGACTCGACCCGCGCCGCGCGCCGGCCCACCACGACGTCCGGCACGCCACCAAGTCCCGGCGCACCGCTACCGACCGTGCGCGCCGCAATCACGCGGCTCATTTCCGCACGCCACGCGGGCGCAAAGAACTTCGAGCTTGATGATGCCGCGGGCAGAGCACAAGAGCAGCTGATCGTCTCCGTGATCGAGCTACTCCTAGTGGCGACAGGCGCGCTGGCGCTCTTCGTCGGAGGCATCAACGTCATGAACGTCATGTTCGTGCGCGTCTCCGAACGCCGCCGCGAGATCGGCCTACGCCGCGCCCTCGGCGCCACCCGCGGAAGCATCCTGGCGCTGTTCTTGGCGGAGTCCACGTTGCTCGCTGCCCTCGGTGGCTTGATCGGCGTTGCCCTGGGCAGTGCACTGACGGCCCTCGCGGCAACCGCCATGGCTCAGGTGTTCGACGGCTTTCCCCTAGTGATCCCCGGCCTTGCGCTGGCACTGGGCACCGGCCTGGCCCTCGGCGTCGGCGTGCTCTCCGGCCTACTGCCAGCATGGCACGCCGCGCGCCTCAACCCCGTCGCCGCGCTTCGCTAGCCGGTAACTTCCCAGTTTGTCCCCGCCCCCGCAGGCCCGCGGGGGGGCTCCGTGTCGGAACGACGATGCATCGGGTTGCGCGCGAGGTTCAAATTTGTTCCCACCCTCTCGCAGGTGGGCTCTGTGTCGGAACGACGGCGGTTCGAGTTGCGCGCGGCGTTTTGAAATTTGTTCCCACCCCCGCGTGTGGGCCCTGTGTCGACGGGACGGCAGATCGAGTTGCGCGCGGCGTTTCGAAATTTGTTCCCACCCCGCGGGTGGGCACTGTGTCGGTGGGACGGTGGATCGAGTTGCGCGCGGCGTTTCGAAATTTGTTCCCACCCCGCGGGTGGGCCCTGTGTCGACGGGACGGTGTATCGAGTTGCGCGTCAACCGCACGCCCGTTCCCGAGCGGAAGCGCCGCGCCGCGCTGCCGCTACCGAGTTAGCAGCGCCAACGCCTTCCGCAACAGCGCGTCGATCGGCACGCGACCCAGCTCCGATCTGCACTCGAGTCTTCCGATCGCGTTTCGCGTTTCGCCACGCCGGAAACCCATAGTCGTCAGCGCTGCAAAGAGTTTTCCGCGAACCTCCGCCGCGTTCGCAGCATGGGGCGCGTTCTCCACCGCTCGGTTTTCGCACTTTGCTCCGCGCGAAAAGCCGTCGTCGTCTCTGCAACTTGAGTCGTCGCCACGCCCCGCGCGCGGCGGATCTCCCGAAGGTGTGCCCAACCTCTCCTGGCGAAGGCGATTTCCGCTCTCGTCAGAAGCCGCTTTCGTGGTCGTGCGCTCGAACTGAGGTGACGCTTCGTCGCAACGCACGCACTGCCGACCGGTGTCCGATCTTTCGTGGCGAAGGAGGAGCCCGCCCACGCTGCCCTCGGTGCCCAACCTCTCCTGGCGACGGTGGTTTCCACTCTCGTCAAAAGCCACTTTCGTGGTCGTGCGCTCGAACTGAGGTGAGTCGTCGCGACAACAAACGCGCTGCGGGTCTGCCGAAGCGCTGCGCAACCTCTCCTGGCGACGGTGATTTCCACTGTTGTCAGAAGCCGCCTGAGTCAACGAGCCCTCGGGCTGGGACGAGCCTGCGCCATCGCTCGCGCACGACGCGCCTACCGCAGGCGGGCCCAACCTCTCCTGGCGACGGTGATTTCCATTGTCATCAATTTCGCCCCCGCGCGTGCGTGCACCTACGCGACAACTGCGGGCGCGCTGTCGCCGCTCCTCAATCTTGCGCGCCACATGCTCCGCACCAAATGTCTCCTCGGCCTCGAACAAGTTGTGCGGCTGGCACAGCACCCGAGCGTTGTGCGCATCGCCGCTCCCGCCCAGCGCTCGGGCAATCACGTGGTCCGTCTGCAGAAACACCCGCGACGTGCAGCGCACGCCCGCTTCCGACACGAACGCGCACTGCACGCCATCACGCTCGTACACCTCTCGCAGGGTGCTGCGCCCAATGTTGCCGTGTTTCACGCCGCGGCTCTTGCGCGGCTGCGAGGTCTTGCCAAGTCGCTTCTTCTCCAACTCTCGCAGCAACACATCGAGCGCGCGGTCGAAGGCCGTCGCCAAGCTTCGCCTCGGATTCGCGTGGCTCATCAGATCGAGCACGCGCTCCAACTTGTCCTTGGTGCCCGCCATCATCGTGAACTCCACGTGGAACCGCTCCGCGGAAAGCGGCGCGACGCGACCGCGCTCGGCGCGGGTCATGATCTCCGAGGCCGCGTCGCCTGCCGCGCCGCTCTCCGCCGCCACGCCAAACGCCGAGCTCGCCCCCGCGCGAGCCGCGCCGCACGCCGAACCGCATGCTTTTTCGCGCGCCGCTCCGCATTTCCCCGCAAGTCCGTCCGCGCCGCGAGCGCCCACCGCGCGAGCCGCGTCGTCCAAATCCGCGCGAGCCGCGCCTCCAACGCAAGCATCGCGTGCAGCCGCAAAAGCAAACACCGGTCGAATACTCTCCGGCACATCCG
>CBDUPW010000173.1:0-14672 GCA_965369205.1 uncultured Polyangiaceae bacterium
CTTCACGGTGCTTACCCAACGTCACCGCGACGTCACCGAGGTTGCCGGCGATCTTGTAGGTCTGCTCCAGCGCGTATGCAGCCTTGTACGCGTCGTAGGCTTCCTTCCAGCGCTTGCCTGCGTAGTGGGCGTTGCCTTTCTTGAATAGGTCGTCAGCGCTGTCTTGGGCCTGGGCGGTGTGGGTGGTGGTGACCAGGGTTGAGACCGCGGCGGTGGGGATCGCGACCGTGGCCAGGCGGGTGCGCGCGGTGCGGAGGGCGCGGGGGGCGTGGCGGTGGAGGAAGGAAGAGCGGGGCATGGGGGCCGGGGGGATTTTGGTCGGAAACGCGGCGATGGGCCAGAACGGCGCAGGGACGCTTGGGGGGAGAAAAGCCTGGTTGGACGGGGGGTGGGGGTAGTTTGGTGATTTTTTTTGGAAAAATCGCCACCCGAGGGGGTGATGCGGGCTCGGGATTGGGCGGCGAGGGGCGCGCGAAGGGGGCGACGGTCGCATGCGGGCGGCGGGCCGGCGCGTTGTGGGAAGAAGATCCGCAACTGGTGCGAGGGAGCGGTCGATCGGCGGTGCGGCGTCGACTGGCGTGCTGGCGCTGCCCGAAAGCCCGACCACCATGCCCACGATTCTGCGCACTGGCCCGTACCGGCTATACTTCTTCAGCCATGAGCCCAATGAGCCGCCACACGTGCACATCGACCGTGACAACGCTACGGCGAAGTTCTGGTTGAGGCCGGTGCGATTGGCATCGGGGGCGGGCTTTTCTTGGAGCGAACTTCGCCGATTGGAACGACTGGTTCAAACCCACCAACAGCTACTGAGCGGTGCCTGGCATGACTACTTCGAAATCTGACGAGAAAGACAGCATTGTTCGGGTCCGCTTCGCGACGGATACGTTGAGTGCAGAGCTCGCGGACGGTCGGGTGATCAGCGTTCCGTTGGCGTGGTTTCCGCGGCTGCTCAACGCTTCGGCTGCAGAGCGCAACAACTGGCAGTTGTCTGCGGCGGGGTTCGGGGTGCACTGGCCGGATCTGGATGAAGATCTGTCGGCGGAGGGTTTGCTACGCGGGGCGCGCGCACCAGGTGGCAAGTCCAGCGGCGTCGGCTGACGCGCGCACCGGGTCGCAAGTCCAGCGGCTTCGGCCGCGCGCACCAGGTGGCAAGTCCAGCGGCGTCGGCTGACGCGCGCGCCGGGCGGCAAGTCCAGCGGCGTCGGCGGGCGCGCGCACCGGGTGGCAAGTCCAGCGGTGTGGGCTGACGCGCGCGCCGGGGTTCGTCGCGGGGGCGCGTTGCCCTGGCGTCGTTGGGCGCGCACCACGCATTGAGCGTCGCCATGGGGAAAGGTGGCGGTCGCCAGGGATCGCGCGGGGGAGCGCTGTGCGTACTTCGGCGTGGAGGAAGCTGTGGGTGCCCGGCCTGGGGAGTTTCGGGCGGCGCGCGGTTCACCATGCATCCAGGGCGGGGCGACGGACGCCATGTCAGGCAACTGGGCAGATCTCGGGCCGAGAAGGGGGGCTGGGTCGAAAAACCTTGCACGCATATCGACATCATTTATTGAACGCATCAATATGCGTAGATGAGGACGACCGTGGAATTGGATGACGACGTGGCGGAGAAGCTGCGGCAGATGGCTGCTCGGGGGCGCACGACGCTGCGGGCGGTGATCAACGATGTGCTGCGGCGGGGGCTCTCGGCGCAGCGGCCGCGATCCGAGCGCAAGGCTGCCTACGCAGTGCAGACGTTCAACAGTGGGTTCTGTGCCGGGGTCGATCCGCTCAAGTTGAATCAACTGGTGGATGAGCTCGAGGTTTCCGAAGGTCGCAAAGCATGATCGTTCCGGATGTGAACCTGCTCATCTATGCCCATGATGTTGCGGCCAAGTTGCATCAACCTGCGCGGGAGTGGTGGGAGGACTTGCTCAACCGGCAGCAGCCCGTCGGGTTGCCGTGGGCGGTGACGCTTGGGTTCGTTCGTCTTGTGACTCACGCTTCGGTGCTGCGGCGCCCCCTAGCGCCGGACGAAGCGCTGGCGCGGGTGGAGGGTTGGTTTGCCGAGCCGTCGGTGCGCGTGCTCGATCCGGGGCCGCGACATCTGGTGATCCTGGGGCAGCTCTTCAGCGCCACGGGCGTCGCGGGACGGCTCACGACGGACACTCACCTCGCGGCGATTGCCATCGAGTACCAGGCGGCACTGTGTTCGAACGACTCGGACTTCCACCGCTTCCCGGGCCTGCGCTGGGAAAATCCACTCTCCTAGGCTGGCGGCTGACAGCGCGCAGGGGGCGCGTTGCCTGGCGTCGTTGGGCGCGCACCCCGCCTTGAGCGTCGCCATGGCGAAAGGTGGCGGTCGCCAGGGATAGCGCGGGGAAATCTGCCGAAGATCCCGCGGCATGGTCGCTGCAATGCGGGGCGCGGAGCAGTGAGGTAAAGTTGTATGGCGATGTCCGAGAACCCCGTGCGCGTGCATCTGCGCTACGAAGTGCCGCCGCGCTGGGACGAGTGGATAATGCCCGAGGGCACCGTGCCTGAGGCGCACGTGCACGATTTGACCGCGCGACGGCTGGTGGAGCTGCTCGATGCGTGGGTGCAGCGTACTGGGCTCGACGCAGTGGTGGCACGCAACATCGCGATCCGCTTCTTGCGCGAGCGTCCACGGGTGGGCATCGACCCGGACGTGTGTTTGGTGGAGCCGAAGCCGCCGAGCGCGCGTGAGTTTTCCAGCGTGAAGTTGTGGCAGCCCGGGCACGCGCCGCCGCGCTTGGCGGTCGAAGTGGTCAGCCGCTGGCACCCGAACAAGGACTACGACCGCGTGCAGGAGCGCTACGCCTACTGCGGCGTGGAGGAGCTTTGGGTGCTCGACCCGGAGCGTTTCGGGCCGGCGCGCTTCGGCGGGCCGTTCCCGCTGCAGCAGTGGCTGCGCCGCGATGGCGTTCTGGAGCGCTGCCACGCGGGGGAAGGGCCGGTGTATTCACCCACGCTGGGCGCGTGGCTCTTTGCGGAACCGGTGCGCATCTGTGACTCGCGGGCGGGTGACGGCGTTTGGACGACGCTTGCCGAAGAGGCGCGCATGCAGGCGGACGCGGCGCGCGCTCAAGCGGATGAGGCGCGCGCCCAAGCGGACGCGGCGCGCGCTCAAGCGGACGCGGCACGGACGGAAGTCGACCGGGAACGGGCGGCGCGGCTCGCAGCAGAAGCGCGGGTGGCGGAGCTGGAGCGCAAGCTCGGCAAGTAGCGGGCGAAAGCCGCGCTTCGCGCTACCTCGACGCGCCAGCAAGAACCAGTTGGCGGAGCGCGCAGTGCGCCCCGCCGTCGCCACTTAGTCGCAGTATTTCTTGCCGAAGATGCGGCCGCGGATCCTGGCGTTGGTTTGGACCTTTTCGTCCCAGACCACGGCGATCTTCGAGTTGCCGACGGCCACGTCCGAGCGTGCGCCGTATGCAACCGTGGTGGCGGGATGATCCACCGGCGCGCCGGCGATGTCGAGGAACTGCTTTTCTTTGCACTGGTCGTCAAAGCGGAGCAGCTGCACGCTGCCGGAGGTCGCCGAGGTCCTTGACACGAAGGATACGGCCCGTTCGCTGCCCAGGGCGATCATGCCACCGGTGCGGCCGCCGTCGGTGATCCAGGTGCTTGGGGTGGGGCCGCAGTCGAAGCTGCCGTCGAGCTTGAGTTGTGCGAAGTGTGGAAGGCTGTCCCCGCCGGCCCAGGCGCCGCTGAGCTTGCCGCCCGTCGAAAGCAGCACGGGCGAGTAGTACTCCGAAGGCGAGGCGCCGATGCCGGTGCCCTTGTTGATGACGAAGTTGGTTGTGACGTCCAGCAAACGGAGACCGGTGGCCAGGGTCGAGGCTGTGGGACTGACGGCCTGCAAGATGGCGATTTGAGAACCCACGATGGCCACGTCGTGTCCCCAGACTCGGGGCTGCGTCTCGACGAAGTTGATGCCGGACTCTTCTAGTCCACTGGGCACGCCGCTCGCGTTGACTCGCCGCGCGTAGGGCGCGTCGCCGGCGGGCAAGATGTCCGTGCGGTATCGCTTCCAAACGACGACATAGCCGCCCGCCTCGGGCTGGATACGCGGCTGCGCGTCCGGATCGACCGGCGTGGTCGACAGCTGCACCGAGCTGGTGGTGGGTTTGCCGTTTGTGTCGAAGTGGCGGAAGAACACGTGGCGCGCGCCGACGATCTCGCCCACGAAGGCCACCCCGAAACCCTTGGCGTCGGCAGCGATATCCGCTGCCGTGGCTTCATAGTGAATGTTCGAGACTCGGAAGTTCGAAACGAGCGGCTTTTCGTTGGTGTCGAGCATCGAGAAGAGCACGTGGAACGAGTCCGTGAAGTCGGTCCACACCACGCCGAGTTTGTCGCCGCTCCACGCCGCCTGCGGGCGCACGGCGTCCTCGCTCTTGGGGCTGGCGATGTCGAAAGGGGCACCAGAGAGGGACGTTGCGAAGTCATCCAGATCGGTGAAGCCGTTGCAGTCGTTGTCGACGCCGTCACAGGCCTCGGTTGCCCCGGGGTGCACGTCGCTTCGGCTGTCGTCGCAATCGTCACCGGGCGCGGCTTTGCAGTACGGCGAACCGTGCCCGTCGCCATCGGCGTCCATGGCCATCTCGCCAGAGCACTTGGCCTGGCCACCCTCGCTGGTACAGACCACGACGCAATCGACGGGATCTGCGGGCGCGGGACACGGGCTGGTTCCCGGCGTGCACTTTCCGGCGTCCGTGTCGCAGGTCTCCGTGCCCGTGCACGGATCGCCATCGTCGCAGTCCGCGTTTTTGCTGCACTCCGGGGTGGGCGCGCCATCCGTTCCACCTTCCGCGCTCGCCTCGGCGCCGGCATCCTTGCTGCCCTGCGCGGATGGCGTGAAATCATCCGTGCAGGCCGCGGCTGTGAGTGCGAGGCCCGCGACGGCAACGAGCAGACGCTCCGTTTGATTCGGTTGCATGACTTCTCCCCGGAAAGACTGTTGCCTAGAACGTTTCGGCCGGGACGGCTAGTTGGATCCGGCCGCAGCGAGCGCCCATTGCTTGCGTTTCTCGCCGTTGGCGGCGCGCGCGCCACCGGAGCCCTCGCCGCCCTTGCCTGGCACCCCCAGTTCGAAGGTGGTGGCTGCGTCGAACTCAGACGTTGCGGCACCCAGTGTGAGGATGCCCACTGTCGAACCACCGACTCCGCCGCCGCCGTGTCCGCCGTCGCCGCCCGGTCCACCAGTGCCGCCCCAGTGTGCGCAGTTGACCTTCCACGGGTCGGTCGCCGGCTGGCACAACAGCGGTATCTCTGGGAACGCCATGCATTCGGTCAACCAGCTGGGGCAAGAGGGAGCCATGCTCTTGCCTCCCGGGCCGCCACTGCCACCCGCGCCGCCGTCCCCGCCATCGCCGCCGAATCCAGTGCGAATCAAGGAGCGTTCCACGACGAGCGTGCCGCTGAGCACGACGACGCCGATGGCTCCGCCACCGCTCTCAGCTTTCGTTCCGGGCGTTCCAGGGCAGCCGCCACTGCCGCCACCTCTGCTGCCCATCCCATAGCCGGCGGCGAACTTGCATGTGCCGCCGCCAGCGCCGCCAAACCCCGGCTGCGCGTCATCCAGGGCGTCGAAAGCATCGGGCCAGCGGAGCGCACCGTTTTCGAACGTTGGCAACGGGGAAGCATTCGCTCCGTCCGTGCCGTGGATGCCATGCGCTCCGGCGGCTGCGGGCTTCTTCTGCTCGCAGCTCCCCGGGCTGCCTCCGGCAGAGTTCTTCTCGCCTCGGCCCACACCGCCGGTGTATCCGGGCTGCTGCTTGCCGTTGCAGACCGTGGGATTGGTGCCACTCGAATAGTTCCCGTCTTTGCCCGGGCCCCCGCTCGTGCCGCTGACCCCGCTGCTGCCTGAAATGGCGTCGCCCGCTATCACACGCACGTCTACGAGTTTGGAGTTGGGAACGTCCAAGATGAGCGCCTGAGAGGAACGCTGCGTTGCTTCCTTGGCAGAGACGCCCGCGATGGTGAGCGTTTCGAAGTGCACACTGTCTGCCTCTGACACGACGATGCCCTCGGGGCTCGAAGCCTTGAGCGATGTGGCGCTTGCCTCGCGTTTGCCCACGAACTGCAGCGGGTAGCCCCCGTGGACTTTCAGGTCCCCGGGTTGGGAGATCGCGACGATGTCGAAGCCTCCCGCCGCAACAAGCACTCTGCCTGAGCGGGAGTGCGCGAACTCTAGCGCCTTTGTGATCGTCTTCAGAGGAGCGTCCGGCGTGCCCGGGTTCGTGTCCGAGCCCGACACAGACACGTACACGTCCGTTCCGACGATGCCGTCGGCGCCGTCACAGTTTTCGTCGCTGCCGGCCGCGTCTGGCTCATCGGTAGTGCCGCAGCTGGCGCTGCCCGCATGACCACCTGCTCCGCTGGTTCCCGATTCACCTCCCGACGCGGACCCTGCGCCTGCGGTGCCGCCGGAACCAGCCGCCGCTCTGCCTGGGCTGTCATCGACGCCGCAGCCCGTGGCCGCGAGCGCCAAGCAGCTCACCAAGAACCCAGTTCGTCGGAGCGTTTTCGTATACTTGTGCATCTTCGTGTCCCTATTTCTGGAAGCGTGGAAACCGTTTCATCCGCCGATGGCGCTCAAACACGAAACATCGACGGAAAGCGCAGTGCTCTTTCGAGGCAACGCCTTGTGAGTGAGCTCAAGCACGATGTCTTCGAGCTTGGTCAGATCGAGGTCGGCGTTGCTGGGCGCATCTTGCGGACCGGCAACGATCAGCTCCCACTGCGCGCGCGCCACCGACTGCCCGAACAGCGACGTGTTCTGTCCCGCATCACCGAAGTCGTTTACGCCGGCCTGAACAACTGCAAACCCATTAGCTCCGGAGCCGTCACCTGATCCGAGCGACCAGTTAGTCAATCCGTCGTTCGAGCAACTGCGGAACACGCTTCCGCCGGACAGGCGAATGTTGACCTGAGCCGATCCGTCACCGAGGAAGTCGCCGACGAGTTGGGCGCGCAGTCCGGCAATCTTGTCGGCGCAGACGTCCGTCGCGAACAGCCCGTTGCCTGGCTGGAGGTTGGTGCCGAAGGCGATGCCGACGCCGCCCTTGCCGTCCAAGTTGGAGTTCTGCAGCAGAATCTGACGAAACTGCTGGCCTTCAGAAAGCGCCTCACCAGTAACGTCGTCCTGGCGCGGGCCTGTCACGCCCAGCATCTTCCGGAGTGAGACTTCGCTGACGTATTGCTGCGGACTGCCCTGCGCGATGCGGTAGCTGTCGTGGATCTGCGTGAAGCAGGTCTGCAGCTTCTTCATATTGTGAGCGTTGTTCGCCGCGAGCACGGCTGAAGAGAGCCCGGACAGCGGTGCATTGACTTCGTATTCCAACGCGCGACCGGCGATGTAGAGGGAACGCCGAGCGTCTGCGCGAGCGCGCAATGCGGAAAAGGCCAGGGAATCACGTAGCAAGCGGAAACTCGGATCCGTCGCGGTGCTGCTCCCGCTGGCCGTAAGTGCGCGGCCGCGTTCCTCGTGCAGCAGGCGAGCTCGGTCAAGCGCGTTGGACAGGTGCAGTTGCGCTTGGACGATGCCCAGTACGTCTTGTTGGATGTCGACTTCGAGCTGCGCGAGGTCGATCATCTGTTTCTGGATATCAGCCATGCCGTTGATCAGTTCGATTTCGGCCGACGCTTGCTCAAAGCGCATCGTTTGGGCGGTCTCCAGTCGCTGCCTCGCGACCTTCAGGCGGGTCTTCTGCAGTTCGAGTATCACGTTGACCGCGGCTAGGGCTAACGGCGCCCCAAGGTTGGTCAGGCTCGACTCAGCCGCCGTGTTGATGCCCACCTGCGCCGCGTTGATGACGCCTTCTTCCCAAGTAAGCACCTCCAGCTTCTTCCCGGTTGCTTCGATGAAATTCAGAGTGCCAGCGTGCACGTTCTGCGTCTTGGCCAGCTGATCTCGCGAGATCCCGATCTTCTGCCCCATGCCGAAGATGCGGCTCTCCGCGGACTGGAGTCGGGCTCTGGCTTGATCCATCTCCAGGCTGAGGCTGCCCACCTGACCCGTCTGGCCAGCGCCGCAGCTGGCCCAGTCCTGGCTGCTTTGCACCGCGTTGGGATCAAAGCTCGCGCCGCAGATGTCTTTGATCGCAAGATCAAAGTTGGTGCGCACGCTCGCGAGTTCGGCACCAAGCAGTTGCTGGTTCTGCTCGTAGGCACGTTTGTTGGACTCAAACGCGGCCTGCTCCAAGTCTAGCTGCGCCACGGGTGTTGCGGCGATGGCAAGCATCTGTTCGAAGTTTGTTGCGCCCTTGCCGACATCCTCGGGGCGGTACACGAACGGTACAAATCCCTCGGGTACGCCGAAGGCGACAGCGCCCTGGACCAGGGCACCAAAACCTTGGTCCACGGGATTGAGCAGCCCGCTGACCGTGCTGCCAACAGACGTCGGTGGAGAAGTGCCCCAGGCTTCCAGCAGTTGCACCAGTGCGACGGTCTCCAGATACGTGAGAACTGCGCGTTCTTGGGCCTCGGTGCGTACGCCCGCGACGTCCTGCATGCCGGACGCAGCGTCGATGCGCGCGCGTTCACCGTCGATGGTCGAAGTCACGTAGACTGCCCGGGCCAGCGAACGCAGCGCCGGGAAGTCGGTCTTGGTTGGGTCACTGCCTTGCGGGTCACCAAGCGCGCTGCTTGGAGAGATCGAGCGCAGCTTTTCGAGGACGGATGTGTGAAACGCAAAGCTCAGTGTCGGCGCCATTGCGTCCAGAGCTTGGTCGTACAGCTGACGTTCCGCAGACACGCCTTGAGAAAACGATGCGTACAGCGCTTGGACGGACCTTTCCTGCGATACGACCATGCCGGGCGCCAGCGTGCGTGCAAAGACGCGACTGAACATCACGTCTTCAGCAGTGGTTCCTTTGGAGTTGGTGATCGGTTGCAGCATGAGACACGAGAGCGCGGCAGGTTGAGCGCAGCTCGCGGCGAGTCCTTGGAACTCCGACGGTTGCGACGCAGCGAGTGCCGCTTCGCAGGCCTTCGAGATGTCCTCCATGGGCAGGCTCGTGGTGATTTTGGCAGCCAAGCTGGCAAGCAGCGGTTCGTAGTAGTGCTTCTCGAAGGCTGGCGCGCACGCGACGGCGTTCGCGGCGAAGGGACAGATTTCGCTCAGGGTCTTGGGGCAACTCGTGAGCCAGCCGAAATGCGCGGCCACATCTGGGGGTGCCGCCGAGGCGCTGGGCATGGACGGTTCGCTGCTTACGTTGAAGGACGGAGCGGCGGCGCCTGAAACCAATTCCAGCGTGACGCTACCGGTCATTTTCACGGGCTGCGCGAACAGGCCGTGCACGGTCTCTTGGAACGTGCCCTCGATGCGACTGGCGCCTTTCGGTGTCAGTTCCAGAGCGATGCGTCGCCCCAGATCTCGGTGGAAGTGATTGCGCGAGGCCCCGAAGGCGGCGTCAATGCGCTGGGAGATGACGGCGTCGAGGGTCGTCTTGTCGTAGGTGCCGAACCCCGTCGTGTCCCCCGCGGCGGTTGCCGGGAACAATAAAGACGCGGTGGGGTCCATGCGCAGTGACACGTCACCGTTCTTTTCGATGATGTCGATGGCGATGCGCGCGCTTCCCAGATCCAAGGCGGCGCCGTCGTAGTGCAACGTGCCCTGGTAGCGCCCGGTGAGACCGATGTGGAGTGGCGCATCGACGACCACGTCACCCAGGCTCGTCTTGATCTGAACCGTGCCCGGAACATCGAGACCGGAGAGACCCTGGCGCGACACCGCAACCTCGAGCTTCTTCGACCCGACGAACTCGCCGCGAGGCTCCGACACTCTCAAGTGCGGCCCTACAAGCACGACACGGTAGCGCACGGGCTCTTTCGATGCGCTGGTCAGGCTGATGCTGAAGGATTCGTCAGCGTCGCTTAGCTGCACCATCGTGGGGTCGACCTGCACGGAGCCGCCGTATGTGGCGGACGGTTCCGGATCGTTGTCTGGCTGATCAGGACTGAGACAGCGCGCACGTGCAGAGCAGCTGGTGCTGCCGGCGCATGGCTGCTCGGTGTTGCACTGCTGCACGCATTCGCCCAGATCACAGTGCGTTCCACTGGGGCAGTCTGCGCTGATCACGCAGGCGGGCCTTTCCGCGCTAGGTTCTGGTATCTTTTTTGTTTGCCGGCCAGTGGCGTCATCGTTTCCGCTGCAAGCCAGCGAGAGCAATGCGAGTAACACGGGAGACAGGGAGCGTTTCTTGTTCATAGTGGTCATGGTTCGTCCTCAAGTTCTGTGAGTGGCAGCGTTCAGGGCGCAGTGCTCAAGCTGACGGTGGATCCCGTCTCGCCGTCCGCCCCGTCCTTGCCGTTGAAACCACTGGCGCCTTTGCCGGGCGCGCCGACGTCGAAGGTCACGTTCGTCATGCTGGGTGCGGTGCCTAACGTCAGGATCCCAATCGCCGGCCCGCCACCGCCAGGTCCACCGGGTCCACCCTTGCCGCCGTTGCCACCGTCGCCACCTGGTTTTCCTTGCGCGCATCCCGAGCCGAAGCACAGGCCGGCATTGCCGCCTTTTCCTCGGACTTGACCTTGCACGCCGTCGCTTGGGGCGCCGCCGGCACCACCCGTGCCCGTCCGCAGCTTGCTCCAGGTGATGGTCACGCTGCTGTCAGTTGTGATCAGCGCGATAGACGCCCCGCCTCCGCCACCAGCTTTGCCTCCAGCACCACCGCATCCGGGGTAGCCACCTTGACCACCGCCGGTGCCGACGATGTAGCTCCCGCAAACGTCCGGTACACAGCCGCCAACGCCACCGGAACCCCCACCGCCTGGTTCGCCGGTTTTGCCTGCAGTCGCGTTGGTGCCAGCATTCGATGCGACGTAGACACCATCGACGATGCTTCCGATCTTTCCGCCCGGCTCGCCTGGCTCACCCGCCGCTCCGGGTTTTCCAGGGCTACCCGCGCCACCAAGTTGTCCCCCCGGCGCGCCCTTGGGCGTGCCCGACCCGCCTTTCGTCGGCGCCGTGTTCAGATGGACGTTGCCGCCGAGACCGCCCCAACCCCCGATGTATTCCAGTGGATCGCCCGGGCACTTTGTAGACACAATCGTCATGCCGCCAGCGGCAACCGTCGTGCACGGGCCGACGGGAGGATTGTTTCTCGGACAGACTGACGTGACGCTCAAGCTTGTGCCGTTCAAGCCGGACGGCGCCGGCGCCGTCGCAGCGCTGGGAACGACGTCGCCGGACTGGCCTGCCGCGCCGTCCTTCGCGATGAGTTCGGCTCGATTGAAAACAACTCCCGTAGACGCTTCGACGCTGGCCGCGACGGAACTCTCGCCCGGGTCCACGCCTTCCGGCGCGCTCAGCTCGATGCGATCGATGGTCGTGTTGTCCGCGCTTTTGATGAGCAGCGGAATGCCCGAGCCTGGTGCGACGACCGCGCGCTCACTGCCGCGGGACCAGCTCTTGGTACAGTCGTAGCCGCCGTATAGCGCAACGCCAGTGGTATCGACGACGACGTTTTCTGCGTAGGTACCGTTGCAAACGTAGACGTCCTTCTGTGCGGCTTGCGCGAGTTCGACGGCTTTGGAGAGCGTGGCCACAGGCGCCGACATGCTGCCGGCGGCGCTGTCGCTCCCGCTCGGCGCGACGAACACGGCTTGGGTCACGTCGCCGTCGATGCCGTCGCAGTTGGTATCCGCAAAGTCGTCGTCGGGTCGATCCTCGCCGGCTTGGGGAACGCAGGGTGCTGCGTCGGGCTGCGTGTTCGAGTCGGGCGCACCCCCGTCGGCAGATCCGTTCGCGTCAGGAGCGCCAGAGTCCACGCCAGCGTTCCGTTTTGGACCGCTGGACGCGGGATCGTCGCCCCCACATCCGGCTAAGGTGCCCAGTAGCGACAAAGAAAAGAGCCCAATAGCCGCAGCGAGCGGACGCTTGAATGTGTTCATGCGTGGTCACTCGGTGCGAGCGCCGCGCCAGTTGCGAAAAAAGAAAAAGAACTTCACCGGACCGTACAGAAGGCGCGGTGGTTCCTGCGGTTTCGGACTCCGTTTGAGCCGAAAAGCACAAAGCGCGCAACCCGATCCGCGTCCGGGCCGAGTGCACGTCTCAGTGATCGGAGAAGTGACGATGACGCGGAAAATCTCGTGGGCCGCCCTGGGCGCGCTGCTGCTGCTGTTGTTTGTGCGTCCGGTTCACGCTGGTGGTCTGGAGTCCACGCGCATCAGCCTGCCCAAAGGGCCTGCGTCCGTAGAGGGACTCGGTCGTTCTTTTGTTCCTTCCCTGGCCAGCGGCACCGCGAGCACCGGGCTGGATCTGGTGCTGCCGCCCGCCGCGGGAGGCTTCGGGCCGAAGCTGTCCCTCGACTACGACATGGGAGGTGGCGTCAGCGAGCTGGGCACGGGCTGGCGGCTCGGCGGGTTGCCGAGCATTCGGCGCCGCACCAACGAAGGTGTGCCGCGTTTCGACAGCTCGGACCGCTTGGAGTTGGTTGGGATCGGCGTGCCCGGGGATCTGCTGCAAATGAGTCCAGGCGTATTCCGTCCCGAGCACGAGGGCGGCGCCTTCGTACGCGTCAAACAGTCCGCAGACGGCAAGAGTTTCGAGGCCCGCGACAAGAGCGGCGTCACGTATCGATTCGGGGGAAGCGGCTTCACCGAAGCGGAAGGCAACAAGGTTGTGACCTGGCTCTTGCGTGAACAGCTCGATCTGCACGGGCACGTCGTGCGCTACGAGTGGGACATCAGCTCCGGCCGCGCGCTGCTTTCGCGGGTCACGTGGAACGACTTCTCCGACGCCACGCGCATCGCGGTGACCTTCGAGCACACGGCGCGACCCGATGTGCACGTGTTGTTCTCGAGTGGCATATCGCAACGTCTCGACAAACGCCTTGCGCGCATCGAGATCCGAGTCGGTGCCGAAATGGTCCGCAGCTACGAGCTTGGCTACGCCCCAGGCGCGCGTTCCCTGCTCGAAACGCTGCGGCTCGTCGGCGCCGACGGCGAAACGGCGCTTCCGACCTTGAAGTACGCGTACACGGGCGGAGAACTCACGAACAGCGGCGCCCTGGTGACGATGACGTCGCCCCCAGGTCGTACGCCCGCGGAGTCGTCCGTCTCTTTGGCCGATCTGAACGGCGACGGCCTGCCGGATCTGCTCGTGACCAAAGCCGGCGCGTTCCGCAGCTACGTCAACCACAACGGCAAGAGCTGGCGCTCCTCCGAAGATTGGCTCTCGACAGATTCGCCCTCCCTCAGCCTCGACCAACCGGGCGTTGGGCTCGCGGACTTCGACGGCGACGGCGCCATCGATCTGGTGGCCAAAAGCGGAGTGAGCCAATTCCGCTACTTCCCTGGGCTGGATGCCACGCACTGGTCGCCCAGCGTGGCGATCCCCACGGTGCCCAACTTGTCGTTCGAAGATCCCGACGTGCGCCTGGCGGATATCGACGGCGATCGCCGCATCGACTTCGTCGCCACTACGGCAGCGGGCTTGGTCATCGGGCACAACCTCGGCGGCAAGGACTTCGCCACGCCGAAGACGGTCGGAATCATCGACCCGAAACAAGAGCTGCGTTTCTCCAACGGCAAGACCCACCTAGCCGACGTCAACGGTGACGGGCTGCTCGATCTCGTCTTCCTGCGCTCTGGCGCGCTGACCTACTGGCTCGGCCGTGGCCGCGGCACATTCGAGCCCGCCGCAGTTGCCACGGGCGTACCGACCTTCAACGAGAGCGATCCCTATCAGCTCGTCGACCTCAACGGCGACGGCTGGGTCGATCTGGTGCATCTCGGTGTGACTCAGGTGTCGGTGGCTGTGGCGACTGCTGCCGGGCAATTCGCAAGCCCGGTGTCCATCAGCGGCACACCCACCAAGAAACCCGGATCCTTTGCGGGCTTCGCCGACATGAACGGCTCAGGCAGCACCGACATCGTGTGGGCAGACCCCAGCGGCTCTCCCGAAAACGCCTGGCGCTACTTGGAGCTCTTCCCCGACGGCCGCGCGGGCCTGATGACCCGCATCGACAACGGCTTGGGCAAGATCACCCGCATCAGCTACGAACCCGCTGCCGCCCACGCCGCCCGCGCGCGCGACGCCGGAACGCCCTGGGCCACGCGCATGAACATCGCCATGCCCGTGGTGTCCCGCGTAGAGACGGACGTGTCCCTCGGTGATCCCGTGATGGCGACGGAGTACGTGTACCGCGATGGCGCCTGGGACGCCCCCGAGCGCACCTTCGCCGGCTTCGCGGGTGGCGTCGAACGCGCCCTCGGCGACGAACACACGCCCACGCTGCTCACGGACACGCAGTTCGACTTGGGACTCGCCCTGCGCTCCCTCCGCGGCACGGTGCGCCAGGTCGAGCGCCGCAGCGAGCAGGGCCACATCTTCGACCGCACCACCAGCGAGTACACTTCCCAAACCGTCGCCAACGCCGCGGCCGGCGCGCCGATCGTCTACGCCTACAAGTCGAGCGAACGCGTCGAGCACATCGAAGGCGCCGACGCCTCTGCGCTGCGCGTCACCCTGACGGAATGGGACGAAGACGAATACGGCAACCAAACCGCCGAGTATCGCTGGGGCGAAGTCGTCGCCGGCGACAAACTCGCGGGCAACGACGAAGCCCTCACCACCCGGACCTTCGCCAACGATCCCGCGGAATGGATCCTAGGCCGCACCGCCACTGAGGAACTCACCGACGCCAGCGGCACCCGCGTCCGCATGA
>CBDUPW010000174.1:0-14654 GCA_965369205.1 uncultured Polyangiaceae bacterium
CGCAGCTTGCGAGTGCTGCGTCCCGGAGATCTCTTCGGCGAGTCCGCGCTGCTCGAGGGCGCGCCGCGCACCAGCACCGCGGTGGCACTCTCGGACGGCGTTGCACTGGCACTGGACTCTCCCACGTTCCAGCAGGTGCTCTCCGCGAGCCCTGGCGTTGGCATGCGCGTCCTGGGTCAGCTGATCCGCCGCCTGCGCGACGCTGAGGACCAAATCGAGGTACTGCTACTGCGGGACGGCAAGAGCAAAGTGGTCGTCACGCTCTTGCAGCTTGCCCAACAGGCTTCCCGGGAAGCCGAGGGGGCCGTAGAGATCCGGGTCTCGCCCCTGGAGCTGTCGGCCCGGGTGGGATTGGACGTGGACAGCGTGAAACGCACGGTCCAGGAGCTGCGTGACGCCGGCCACCTCCGAATCATCGACGAGCGCGTGGAGCTACCAGATGTCGCCGCATTGCGTGAGCTTGCGAGCCTATTCGGCATCCGAGATCAGCTGCGTGGAACCACGGGCGAGGGCGCGGAACCCCGACGCTAGCGCCCTGACTCGCGCGCCGCCAAAATTGACTCGGTCCGGGGAGCGCGGTATTCGCGTGCAGGAACGACCCATGCGCCTCCCGCAATTCCTCCTGCTGGCGATCACCGCTACCGCCCTCTTTGCTTGCGGTGGCCGGGGCTCCAAAACGCCTGACGGTGACCCCGTTCGCATGAGCGAGAGCGAATACGACGTCGCCCGGGACCTCTGGCTGCGGCAGCGAAAGCCCCGCGAAGCGCTGGCACATGCCCTCGAAGCCGTCGAGCTCGACGACGAGAACTCCGACGCCGCGCACCTGGTTGGCCTGATCTACCTCGAGTTCTGCAGTACCGCAGAGGCGGAATGCCGCCTCAAGGACGCCGAGAAGCACGTGCGCATGGCGCTGAGTGCCAAGCCAGATTTTCGCGAGGCGAAGAACACCTTGGGCGTCCTGCTCATCCATCAGAAGCGTTACGACGATTCCGTGGCGGTGCTCAAACCCCTGACCGACGATATTCTGTATCAAACCCCTGAAAATGCTTGGGGAAACCTCGGCTGGGCCTACCTGGAGCAGGGCAAGCTTGACCTCGCGATCGACGCCTTACGGCGCTCCCTGGCCGCCCAGCCCCTCTTCTGCGTGGGCGCGTTCCGTTTGGGGGTGGCCCTCGAGAAGAAGGGTGAGCTAACCGAAGCGGCCGAGGCGCTGGGGCAGGCCCTCGAAACCCAGGCACCGGGCTGCGCAGGTCTTCAGGACGCGTTGCTCGCTCGGGGTCGCGTGCATCAGCGGTTGGGCCGGCCTGCGGAGGCACAGGCGGACTTCCAGCGCTGTCTGGAGCTTTCCGCCAAATCCGCCGCAGGCAAAGAATGCCGCTCCATGATGGCAAAACTCAAGTAGTCTCTTCGGCCGCATGGATGAGTCGGTCGGACAGTTTCTGCGCCGCCACCGTGAAACCCGCCGCATGAGCGTCGAGGAAATTTCACGCGCCACCCGTGTGCCCATGTCCAGCGTGGAGCGGATCGAGACGGACCGTTTCGACGAGCTGCCCGGCGAAGTGTTCGTGCGCGGCTTCCTCAAGTCCTACGCCATGTCCGTGGGTCTCGCACCGGACGAAGTCTTGGCGCGCTACACCAGCAGTCGACGCGTGGCGTGGGTCACGCCCCTGCCCATCTCCAGTCCTTCAAAACCGGCACGCGGCCGGCGCTTTGGCGTGGCGATCGCCTTCGTATTGCTGCTGATCTTGTTCACCCTCGCACTGTCCATCGTGCTCAAGCCCCGCGGGGACGACATGCCTCAAGAGCTGTCCCACGCCGCCGCTTCGCCGCTTCGGATTTGTTAATGGGCGGAGCGCGGACGCGCGCGGCGTCCGTCGAACACGTCACCCTTGCGCTCGTGGTCGGCCGCGTGGCGACCGGGGACGCGGACGTCATCGTCACGTTGTTCACAGAGAAGCTCGGTCGTGTCTCCGCTTTGGCCCGCAACGCAAAGCGCAGTCAGCGGCGCTTTGGCGGCGCCCTCGAGCCGCTGCATACGGTTCGGGTGCAACTCAGCGAGCGCGTTGGCTCCGAGTTGATGCATCTTCGCGACGCCAAACTCGAAACCGCACGCACCGGCTTGCTCACGGATCTGCGTTTGATGGACGCGGCAGGCCGAGGCCTGGGTTACTTGCGTCGCGCAGCGCCGGTGCACGTCCCGGAGCCGAAGGTGTGGCAACACACCGTGTCGCTGCTCGACCTACTCGAAAGCCGCTCGGCGCCGAGCCCGAACGCAGCCTTGGCAGCGTATGGGATGGCCCTGCTCGAAATCATCGGCTGGGGCCTGGAACTCGCGGCCTGTGTGGGCTGCGGCACCGTCTGCCCCACCGGGAAAACGGCGCTGATCGACCCCGCTCGGGGCGGGATCGTATGCCGAGCCTGCGGCGGCGGCAGCCACCGGATCAGCGCCGCACTCCGAGCCGCGCTGTGCCATGCCCGGGACGGCCAGCTGGAAGCGATTTCTGACCCAGACGCCGGCCGCAGCATCGCCCTGGTGGAAGAAACCCTGTCCGCGCACGCAGGCTGATGCACGTCCCCTTTTTCGGCGCGGACTGATAGACTTGAAACATGGTGTTGGACGCACGACTGCGAAAACTGGCAACTGGGGTGAGCGCCGCGGAGGCCGCGGAAGCACATGCTAAGAGCATGCGGCCGGGCGAACTGCTCAGCGCTGTGGAAAAAGTACAGGCCGTAGAGTTCGAGGCCACCCTCGAAGTCATGTTTCTGATGGCCGCCGTTGACGGCAACGTGAGCCAAGAAGAGCTGGAGCAACTCGCTGCGAGCTTCCAGGCCATCGTGGACATGCACAACGTCAAGGGGCTCGACCTCTCTCGATTGTTGGAGACCTTCAACGAGAAGCTCGCCCGCGACGGATGGCGCGCCCGACTCGAAAAGGTCGGCGAACGCATTGTGGACGCGGACGCTCGAGGCTTTGCGTTTCGCCTCGCCGCCGGGGTGGCCTTCGTGGATGATCACGTCGCGCACGCGGAAGCCGCCGCCATTGAAGCGCTGGCCCGAGCCTTCGACCTGTCTCCGGAGGAATCCCAAGCCATCCTGCAGGAAGTGCACGAAGAGATCTTCGGTTGAAACCCGCGGGTGCCCCAATAGAAACTGCGGTGTGCAACGGGTGTGCGCTGGCCTGACGAGCACCCGCGCTGAATTGCAGGCGCAAAACTCGTAAACTTTCCCGCCACGCGCTACAGCCTGAGCGGTGGCAGCTCCCACGTCGTCTTCCCCCGAGGCCCCAAACAGTGGGGACGCAGAGCGGCGTGCCATCACCGGGCGCGCCGGGATCGTAGCCGCAGGCACCCTGGCCTCCCGGCTGCTGGGCCTGGGCCGGGATCAAGCGTTGGCCGCGCTCTTTTCTCGCGCCGCAACCGACGCATTCTTCGTGGCCTTCACCATCCCGAATGTGCTGCGACAACTTCTGGCCGAGGGCGCCGTGCAGAACGCCGTGCTGCCCGTGCTTTCCCAGACCAAAGAACGCGACGGGGACGCCGCCGCGCGCTCACTATTTGCGTCCCTGCGCGGCCTGTCCTTGCTCATCTTGGTCGTCGTGAGCGTTCTGGGCGTGTGGCTGGCGCCCAGCCTGGTGGATCTCTTCGCCCACGGCTACCGCAGCCAGCCGGGGCAGTTCGAGCGCACCGTCACCCTCACACGCTGGGTCTTCCCCTACATCTTCTTCATGGGCACAGCCGCCCTTGGAGTTGCAGCGTTGAACGTGCACAAACGCTTTGTCGTCACGTCCTTTGCCCCAGGGCTGCTCAACATCGCGTTCATCGCCTGCGCGTTTGGGCTGCCGACGTGGCTAGCGCGCGGTGGGCACGAAGCCATCCTGGCGATGGCCATCGGTGCGTTGATCGGTGGCGCGCTGCAAGTGATCGCGCAATGGCCCAGCCTGCGAAAAATCGGCTACTTCTCGATGCCGAAATTCGACTTTGCACAACCTGGCGTGCGCGAAGCGTTGCGGCGTATGGGGCCGGTGCTGATCGGCCTGGGCGTGTATTACGTGGACGTGGTGCTGGCGCGCCGCTTCTTGTCTGAGTTGGGCGAGGGCGCTCAGAGCTACTTTGGTTGGGCGCTGCGCTTATGCGACTTTCCCCAAGGCATCTTCGTGATGGCGCTTTCCAGTGCAACGCTACCCAGTCTGGCGGCACTGGCCGCCCGCGGCGAGCACGACGAAGTCGCCAAGACCTTCGCCTACGGCATGCGCCTGGCGCTCTTCGTCGGCATCGCCGCCACCGCGCTAGTCGTCGCGCTGGCCGAGCCTCTGGTCGTCGTCATTTTCCAGCGCGGGGCCTTCGATGCCGAGGCCGCTCGCGAGACGGGACGCGCCTTGGTAGCGCAAGGGGTCGGGATCTGGGCCGTGGCCGCGGTGCGCCAGTTGGTCAGCGTCTACTACGCCCTGGGCGATACGCGCACGCCGGTCATCGTGGCCGCCCTCGACCTCATCATATTCATTACGTTGGCGCTGACGCTGCGTGGTCCCTTCGGACACGTGGGGATCGGCATGGCCGTTGCTGGGGCCAGCATTGCCCAAATGCTGTTTCTATTCATCGGCCTGCGAGGAAAACTCACGAGCCTGCATTTAGGGGAGATCCTCAGCTCCGCCTTGCGCACGCTGCTCGCCTGCGCCATGGCTGCCGCAGCCGCCGCCTACACCGCCAAAGCCGTGCAGGCCAGCGTCGGCGATGGGGCATTCGCGCGTCTGTTGCCCGGCACCTCCGCTGGCATTGTATTCGTGGCTGTGTTCTTCGCAGGCGCGTTCTTGTTCAAGAGCCCGGAGCTCAAGGTGCTCAGCGACGGCCTGCTACGCAAGATCCGCCGCAAGAAAGCCGCCTAACCCCAGGGCTGCAACGGCGGCGCGCTCCGGGCACTGAGAGACCGAGGCGGCAAGCGGCACTTTCGGTGCCGTCGATCCGCGACTATCTTCCGCGGGTGTCCCAGTCCGACCAGACCCGCGTCGTCGAAGCAAAGTTCGTTGCGGCCGCCCAGACCGAAGCTTCCCTGCCCCCACCCGTGCTGCTGGAGGTCGTATTTGCCGGACGCTCCAACGTCGGAAAGAGCAGCCTGCTGAACTGCATGCTCGAGCGCAAGAACTTGGTGCGCACCAGTTCCACACCGGGCTGCACCCGGCAGATCAACTTCTACGAGGCCCGACTCGCGGATCAAACACAGCTGTATCTGGTCGACTTGCCCGGATTTGGCTACGCCAAGCGCTCCAAAGCCGAGCGCAAAGCGTGGGCCCAATTGATCGAAGGCTACCTGGCCACCCGCGTGAGCCTCGCCGCGATCGTGATCTTGGTCGACGTGCGACGCGGTCCCGAGGCCGAAGAACTCGAACTGGCCGAGTTCGTCGCGCACACAAACACGCAGCGTGGCCGTCCCATCTCCATGGTGTGGGTCGCAACCAAGCTGGACAAAGTTCCCAACACCCGGCAGAAGGCCGTGCTTTCGGAGCTCAAGGCAAAGACGCGCAGGCCGCTGCTGGGCTTCTCTGCCAAAGACGCCACTGGGCGCGAAGCTATTTGGCGTGCTGTGCGACGCGCGCTCTCCCTTGAGGCGGCGAAACCCGACGCAGCGACGCCTGAGGCAGCGCCCCCCGAGCCCGGCGCGTCCGACGCCTAAGGCACGCTACCGACGGCCTCTTTGCCGTCCAAGACCCGCGCGCAGTCACCGTACAGCGTGAATCGGTGCGGAGTGCCCGGCAGGTCGAAGCGCCACGCGGGACCGGCGCGGCTTCGGTAGTATTCGATGCGCGCCATGCGATCTTTGGGGGCGCCCTGCTTCACGGCGTGGGCCCAGACTTCCCGGGGTCCGCAGCGCGGATCCGGCAGGGCGTCGAGGGGCACCGCCCCGCACGGAAAATCGGTCACATCCGGATCCGCCACCAGGCCCTCGGTGCGCAGATGCACGTTCTGCTTGCCGCAATAGTGCCGGCGCGGAAGGGTGCCCGCGGCCCGCGGCGGTTGAGGGCCATGCCCTGGAGAGCTCTGGAAGGCGTAGCGCGCGCGGCCCGGCCCTTCGCCGACGTCGATGGTGCCGTCCACCCGAACAGCTTCGAGCACCATGCCGCGCAGAGCCGGACGGGGCGTGAGCTGCCTGGCTCGGGCCAGTGTGGCGATGGGATCGACGGCGCTGGGGTAGCCGACCACGCCCTCGGTCGTCGGCGGGCTCGGCGGAGCCGCCACCTCGGGGCGCGACGCTAGCTTGGCCCAGTAGGACAGCGCCAAACAGCCAAGAAACGCGACGAGCACGACAGCCAGCCCCAGCGCGCGATCGCGTTTGCGGCCGCGCTCGACGTCGGCAAGTTCCGCTCGGAGCGCTTCGGTCATCACGGCCGCTCCTATCACAACCTCCGAGGCTCACCATGCATTTTCGGGCAAATGCCCCATGCCGCTTCGGATCTGCAGCACTCGCCCCCGGGCCGCGTCGCCCCGCGCCACCCAAGACGGATTGATTTGATCCGCAAGCTACGCTATCGAATCGCTCCCCGACAGCCTAGCGGTCGGGCAGCGGGCGCATAACTCAGCGGTAGAGTGCGACCTTCACACGGTCGAAGTCGTAGGTTCGATCCCTACTGCGCCCACAAAGTCCTCCGCGAGCTGCGGGGCGCGCTACTCGTCGGAAGGACGAGCGCACGCTGGACGATCTCGCGGGCATGCTCGTCGTTGCGGCAGATCGAAGCCTGAGACCGCGGACGCTACTTGCAGCCTGGCAGCGAGCATGCGCCTTCAATGCAGGCCAGCCCACCCACACAGAGCGGGTTCGAGATCTTCGGGTTTAGTCCAGTCGGGCACGGCTGATTCAGCTCGGCTGCGGCTTCACACAGCCCCGTCACGTCCCCGTCGTCCCCGCCGATGCAGACGAGGCCCAGTCCGCAGATGCCGTTCTGTGCTCCGCCGCAGGGACCGCCCAGATTGGGGTGCTTCTCCGCGGGCTCGCCGCGCACACAGCTGCCGCCCATGCACACGAAGGTACCGGCGCAGTTGTCCCCGGGCGCGCACGCCGCCCCCGGGTCCTTGGCTCGCTTGCTACTGGTGGGCACCACCACGCACGTCGTGGTGGGAACGTTGCAGATCAGGCCTGTCGGACAGGTGTAGACCTTGTCTACGAGTTTGCACGGCTCGGACTGGGGCGTCTGACACACGCCGGACTCGCCCTGCACCTGGGTGCTGCAAACCTTGTTGTCCCCGAGACATAGCGTCTTGAAGTTGCAGGCTTCGCCGTCTCCAGCGATGCCTGCGAAAGGCACAAACTCGCCGATGTCGTTCAAGAAGTCTCCGCAACTCATGGCTTGGATCTTGGCTGCAGCAGACGCGGTCATCTCCGCGGGGATGGCAAAGTCGCCAGTCAGCCGTAGGCATTGGCTCTGCTGGACTTCCTTGCACAGCCCTTGGTCCCATTGACCCAGCACCGCGAGATCTTGGTCGCAACCAAAGAGCTGGTCGCAGTAGTTCGTCGCCAGCTGCGTGCAGGCGTCGATATGCGCGGGGCTGGAGCTGCAGGGAGCCACGACCGCGTCGAGGCCAGCGTCACCAGACGGGCCCGGACCCGAGTTGCCACTGTCATCGCCGCCGCACGCTCCTACCAGAAGCAGCGCGCTTGCCGACGCACCAAGAACCCATTTGAAGACTGTGATCTGCATAGCTGAACCCTCGCCGGCGGCGTTGTACTACGGATCAGAGCCCCACGCTGAACCCACCTTGCACAAATAGTTGCCGCGTTCCCCGCCTGGCCTACTCCCGGTACTTGCGCACGGCAAAGCGCGACAGTTGCGCCACAGCCCCGTCGGGGATCCCGGCTTTGTGACGGGCGATTTGCACCTGTTGCGCGGCGGACTCGACGCCAGGGACTTCGGGCAGCAGCACGCCGCGGCGACCCGTGGCGTCACGAACCACCACACCGAAACGCGCGGGGTCCAGCTGCTCCAGACCGGGCACGGGCTGCTCCGGCAAGAGCACGCTCACCTCGAAGGAAAGCTGCCCAAGCTCTGCGCCGGTCACCGGCGGAAACCGTGGGTCCCGCGTTGCCGCGAGCACCGCGTTGCGCGCCACTTCGCGCGTGACATGCGCCTCGGCCGCCGCAAGCGTGCCCATGCAGCCGCGCAACGCGCCATCGGCGCAGCGAATGGTGACGAACACCGGCGCCGCCGGGCCGCGATCCAGCGTATCCAAAGCGTGACCGGAAAGCTCGGCCGCGACCGCCCGCCGCGCAAGACCGGGAAGCTCGGGCCCGACATCATCACTGGGCTGCACCGGCGCAGCTTAGCAGTTGGTCATGGGCGGCGTCCCCGGCATCTGCGGCGCTGAGAGGAAGTCGCGGGAGTTTCGCCGCGCCTCGCGCAGTCCCCGAGTGCATCGCTTCTGCGGAACCCTTGCGCTAGGCTCGCGCCGCATGCGCGGCCCCCCCCTCCTCCTGTGTGCGCTCCTGCTGGCGTCGACTGGCTGCACGGCCACTTTTCAAAACGGCGGCGCTGCCGGCCCCGAGCAAACCGAGTGGTCCCACTTCTTCGTATTCGGCTGGATCGGACACGACGAGATGGAGGCTCGGGACCTGTGTGATGGCGCGGGCTTCAGTCGAGTGCGCACGGGTGAAAACGGACTCACCCTGGGCGCATCCCTCCTCACCCTGGGGATCTACACGCCGCGCCGGGTCGTCTATGCATGCGAGGCGCCGGCCAAGTGAGACGCGCCGCACTAGCATTGATCGCTTCGGCGCTCGCCACGGGCTGCTTTACGACTACCGTGCGCTCCGGACATGCCCCGGCCCGCGAAGCCGCCTACGAGAAGTGGCATCACGGCTACCTTGGCGGCCTGATCGAGGGAAGCGGCCCCTACGACTTGCGGCGCATGTGTCCGGAAGGCTGGGCCGAAATCACCACCAGCCTAGAACCCGTGCAGACGCTCACGTCTCTATTCACGTTGTTCGTCTACATGCCACAGACCGTGACCATCGTCTGCGCGACGCCCGGCGCTCCGCCCGCTGCCCCAAGGTCGGGATACGGCACGCCAGACGCGCCCTATCCCGCCGGCCCACCGGCACCCCAAGCGTTGCCTCCCATCAGCGGCCCCCTCCCCCCGCCAGCGTCAGCTGCCGCCCCGGCCCAGCTGCCGCATCCACAACCGACTGAAGCACCATGACCGAAGCTCCCGTGATCTGTCGCCCCGGCCGCATCGCAGAAATTGTGCTGAACCGACCGGACAAATACAACGCCATGACCGCGGAGATGGGCCTCGCGCTGCGAGACGCCACCCTCGCGATCAGCTCAGACCCCCTGACCCGCGTGGTCGCCCTGCGCGGCGCCGGCAAGGCGTTTTCAGCAGGCGGGGATTTTTCGCTGCTGGAGCAAAACGCAAAGCGCGATCCCGAAGAAAACCGGCAGCGCATGCTCGAGTTCTATTCGGTGTTCCTTTCATTGGTGCACCTGCCGGTGCCGGTCGTGGCCATTGTGCACGGAGCCGCGGTGGGCGCAGGGCTGTGCATTGCGCTGGCGGCAGACGTGCGACTGGCCGCGACCGAAGCAAAGCTCGGCGCGAACTTCGTGCGAGTGGGGCTGCATCCGGGCATGGGTTGTACGGCGCTCTTGCCCCATGTGGTCGGAACCGCACGCGCCGCGGAACTGCTGCTGACCGGCTCGCTCGTCACCGGGGGCGAAGCTGAACGCATTGGGCTCGTCAGCCGCGCGCTGCCCCGCGACACGCTGGAAGCCGCGGCCCAGGAAACCTTGGAATCCATAGCCAGCGCCGCTCCTATCGCCGTCCGTCAGACCAAAGCGACCTTGAGGCGCTCGCTATTGGCGCAGCTGCCCGGGGCCCTCGCCCAAGAGGCTCTCAATCAAGCAATCGATTTCGGAACCGAAGACTTGCTCGAAGCCATCGACGCCTTCCGTAGTGGGCGCACACCCGAATTCCACGGCAAGTAGCTCAGTCGGCAGCGGCGTCCGCAGCGCCCCCGTCGGCGTCGGCTGGCGGCAGTTCGGCACTGGCTTCCGCCAAGATGGCTTCGATCAGGCGCTCCTGCTCGAACACCAGTTTCTCTGGGCGATCGTCGCCGCAGGATTCCGGGGCGGACTTGTCGCCGCGGGAGCAACTCATGACCATTTTGAGCTTGCCGCCACGGGTCTCGACGGAAATCGAATAGCGAAATTCACTGCGGAAGACTTCGTCTCCGATCAGCGTGCGCTGCTCGGTCTTCAGAGTCCCCGCTTCGGGATTGCGCTCAGCGATCAAGAAACCGCGATCGAGCAACACGCCCTCTGCTGCCGTGTACAGGCGCTCGGGAGCTGCGTCGGTGGTCTTTTCCGCGGGTGCGTAAGGAGACATGCGCGTCGCCATGCAGCCGGCAAACACCAGGGACATCAACAGCGCCCAAAACAGCCGCGGGGTCATGGCTGAAACCCTAGGCGACAGCGAAGTCCAAGCCAAGGCCACCCTCAGCCGCAGGCTTCGGCGACTGCCGCTTCCAGTCGGCCGTCGGCGATGAGTTCAGCCAGCGCTTCGATATTCTCGTACAGTGGTCGATCCTGGTCCAGGGCGGGAACGACGCTGCGGATCACGGCGTGGGCCGCCTCGACGCCGCGACCGCCGGTCAACGGACGCCGCTGTTCGATCCCCTCCGCAGCGGTCAGTAACTCGATGGCGATCGAGCGACGTACGTTGTCCACCACTTGAGTCAGCTTGCGAGCGGAGATGCTGCCCATGGATACATGGTCTTCCTTGCCAGCGCTCGACGGAATCGAGTCCACACTAGCCGGATGGCACAGCACTTTATTTTCACTGACCAGGGACGCACTGGCGACTTGCGCGATCATGAGTCCGCTCTCGAGTCCGCTGTGCTTGGCCAAAAAAGGCGTGAGGCCGCTGGAAAGCGCCGGATTGACCAACTGCTCCACGCGGCGCTCGCTGATGTTGCCGAGTTCCGCGATCGCAATCGCTGCCAGGTCCAGGGCGAGGGCAACGGGCTGTCCGTGGAAATTGCCACCGCTGATGATGTCCGCCTCCTCGCCGTCTACGAACACGCTAGGGTTGTCTGTGACGGAGTTGATCTCGCGCTCCAACACGCCGCGGCCAAAGCCAAGGGCGTCCCGGGACGCGCCGTGCACCTGCGGCACACAGCGCAGCGAATACGGGTCCTGCACCTTGTCGCAATCCCGATGGCTCTCCATGATCTCGCTTCCCGCGAGGTAATTCCGCAGGTTCTCTGCAACCTGCGCCTGCCCCGGGTGTCCGCGCAGCGCCATCAGCCGCGCGTCAAAGGGCCGAGAAGACCCTTTCAACGCATCTACAGACAGTGCCGCGGCGATGTCCGCCGCCCCTGCTATCCGCTCCGCATCGAAAAGACTCAACGCGCCCAATGCAGTCATGAATTGGGTCCCGTTGATGAGTGCGAGACCTTCCTTCGTCTGCAGCGTCAACGGCGTCAAACCCGCGCGCTGGAACGCCTGCGCGGCAGGCATTCGCTCCCCGGCCAGGGTGGCTTCGCCCTCACCGATTGCGCCCAGCGCCAAGTGGGCGAGGGGTGCCAGATCACCGGACGCGCCCACCGAACCCTGGGACGGCACCCGCGGCAGCAGATCTGCAGCCAGCATCTGCAGCAGAGTTTCGATCACGATGGCACGAACGCCGGAATGCCCCAAGGCAAGGGTCTGCGCGCGCAGCAGCAGCATGCCGCGCACTGCATCGCTCGAAAGGTCCGTGCCCACCCCCGTGCAGTGACTTCGCACAAGATTGAGCTGCAACTTCAGGATGTCATCGGCGCTGATGCGCGTTTCTGAAAGCGCACCGAATCCGGTGTTCACACCGTAGACATGCGGCGCTTGGTCGCCGGCGTTCAGGATCCGTTCGACGGCGGCGCGGGAGGCATGAACCAGCGGAGCCGCGGCTGGCGCAAGCGTCGCCCGGCGGCCGCGGCGGGCAACATCCACGAAGTCACTAATACGCAGCTGTGTTCCAACCGCTACAGGAGGAGCATGGGTCATCTTCGACCAGGCTAGTGCATTGATTCTGGGGAATCGATGCACTTGGATGGCCCATGCCCGGGCCCCCAGCGCCCGCGCCCATGGCCCAAAGCGGAGGCCCAATCTGCCGTCTGGTGGGAGCAGAAACCGCGGCCAGCGCCACGGGGCCGGAAAAGACCACTATCGGCTTGCTCCGGGGAGCCCTGCATCACTATCCTCCCCGGCCAGTGGGCCGCGCTTTTCTCTCCATTCTCCGCTCGTCAACTTCACTGCTCGCGTTGAGCTTCGTCGCGCGCGCCGCTAGCGCGCAGGACGCTGCCCCCGACGCGACCGCCGACGCTGCCGTCGCGCGACCCGTGCCACCTCCGCCGCCACCTTCGGATGAAGCCGCCGGCACGGAGTTCAAACCGCGCTTTGTCCTAGAGACGGGGCGCGCGGAAGTAGAGCCGCCGGATCCCGACTCCTTCAAGATCCAGGTGCATGGCGAGTACCAAGCGCGTCTCTCACAGCACTCGGACGTCCCGCTGCGCCCATTCCGCGGGCGCGCTGACACAAGCAGCCTGGGCCAAACCACCCGGCTGGTGCACTGGCTGCGGATCACGCCCCAACTGACGTTCTCGGACACGCTGAAAGTCGTCGGACAGATCGACGTTCCCCGAGGCTTCATTGGCGGCCAAGAAACCCAGCACGTAGAAGCCGACTTCTCCATGGAGGAGCGCCAGCCCTTCGAGATCCACCCGCGCTGGCTCTACCTGGAGTATCTATCTCCCATTGGCCTGTTGCGCGTCGGACAGCAGCCGTCGCACTGGGGCATGGGCATCATCGCCAATGACGGGGACCACCCCACGCTGTTCGGCGACTACTACCGGGGCGCGATCACCGAGCGCATTCTGTTTGCCACCAAGCCCCTCGGCAAAGAATCCCCCCTCACCGTGGCCCTGGCGGGCGACTTGGTATTCCGGGACTCCAACGCAGCGCTCAGCGACGACGAGGTCGCGCTGCAGGGCGTTTTGGCCGCGTTTTATCAGGACAAACGCGAGAACATGATCGGCTTCTACGGCGTGTACCGTAGCCAGAAGCGCGAGTCCCACGCGCTTCCCGGACGTGACTTCGACGAGACGCTGAAAGTGTGGGCCCTGGACTCCGCCGGCAAGTTCAACGCGAAGATCCCTGGGACCCGCGGCCATGTCGTGGGCGAGTACGAAGCCGCCTACATTTTCGGCGACACGAGCTTCGTGCGCACCGCGCAGCAGACCCGCACCAATACCCGCGAAGAGGTGCGCAACTTCGGCACCGCGATGCGCCTCGGCGCGGTGACGACGCAAGGCGACGGAGACCAGCGCTGGGGCGACTTCGCGGCGAACTTGGAATGGGGCTGGGCCAGCGGCGACGCGAACCCCAACGATGGCGTGACCCGACGCTTTCGCTTCGATTCCAACCACAACGTCGGTTTGATCATGTTTGACGAAGTGTTGGCGTGGAAGACGGCGCGCGCGAGTGCAGCCGCTCGGGATCCCCAGCTCACCCAACGCCCGAGCCCCGGCACGGACTTGCTGCCCAGCGAGGGCGCGGTATTCGGCGCCACCTACCTGTATCCCAACGTCGTATTTCGTCCGGTTCGCGAACTCGATCTCAAGGCAGCCGTCGTGATCGCCCAAACAACGGCGGACTTCGTTGACCCGGTGCGCGTCGGCACCCATGGCGTGTTCGTGAACTACGATGGCGGTGACGCGCGCAGCCACGATCTCGGCATCGAGCTCGACGGCGGTTTCGAGTACCGCCTTGCCCTGGACCACGGCATGACGCTCCAGTTGGGCGCCCAAGGCGGCGTGCTGTTCCCCGGCAACGCGTTTTCGGACGCCGCCGGCAACAAGATGTCCACGCAGTACCTCGGAGTGGGCCGCTTGGGCCTGCAATACTGAGGATTTCGCGCCCGCCGGCGTTGACCGAGCCCGGGCGTGGTGGGAAGCTTTCCCGGCCTCAGGGCCGGCAAAAGGCATGGGCCGCGGGGCCGGCAGCAAAGGAAACGGGACGATGATGCGCAATCTATTGGCGGGCAGTCTGACGCTGTCCTTCGCGTTCGCAGGCTTGGGTTGCAGCGTGGACGAGGTGCCCACGGGCCTAAAGAAGACCCCGGATGGCGACGGGCCGATGGTGCGCTTCGATCTGTACCACCGTCCGCTTCCCGAAGTGCCCCTGCCCAACGACAGCGCCATGTGGCCAGACCCCACTAGCCGCACGGGACTGCGCGTAAATGCCAGCGTCGTGGCCCCGACCGCCATTGAAGCGGACGCGCGACGTAAGTTCGACACCTTGGAAGGCTGGGGAACCTACGCGCCCATCACCGTCGCCTTCGACAAGATCCGCAAAGACGACGCACGGCCAGCAGTGGACCTGGCGAACTTGGCCAAGCGCCATCAGGGCGACAACTACGAGCTCGCCGACGACACCATCTATGTCGTGAATCTGGAAACCGGAGTCCCGGTCTTCTTGGATATCGGCGAAGGAGCCTTCCAATACGTCGTGCGCGAGAAGGCCAAGTACTGGCGCAATGATTCCCGTCGCCTCGAAACGAATTTGATGTGGGATACCGCGGACGAGACCATCGATCCGGCGACAGGTCAGCGCGACCCCAATCGCATGACCGCGACCGGCA
>CBDUPW010000175.1:0-14510 GCA_965369205.1 uncultured Polyangiaceae bacterium
CTCTTTGGTTGCCTCTTCGCTCTTGTAGTAGCCCTGGAACACGGTCTTGCCGCGCACCAGAATCTCGCCGTCCTCCGCAAGCTTTTCCTCGATGAAGGGCAAGTTCTTGCCCACGGAGCCAAGGCGCACCTGACCGGGTTTGTTCGCATGGCTGACGACGGTCGCTTCGGTCATGCCGTAGACCTCGTAGATGGGGAAGCCCGCGGCCCAGAAGAACTGCAAGATCTGTTTGGGAATGGGCGCCGCGCCTGTGATGAAGAACTTCACCCGGCCGCCGAAGACGCCGCGCAGCTTCGAAAACACCATGCGGTCGGCCAGCTTGTACTGCAGGCCGAGCAGCAGTGGGAGGTCCTCTCCGCGCTGCCAGTGCTCTACCACGGCGTGCCCGGTGGACTCTGCCCAGCGGAATACCTTCTGCTTGCCAGGTGAAGCCTTGCCTACTTCTCCTTGGATGCGCGCGTACGCCTTTTCGAAGATGCGCGGCACGCTGCCGAAGATCGTTGGGCGGACCTCTTTGACCTCTTCAAGCACCGCGGGAATGCTGGTGGCATAGGCCGTGGCAGTGCCGTAGTTGATGCGACCATAGAAGGCCAAGACGCGCTCCGCGACGTGCGCCATAGGCAGAAACGACAGCGTAATGTCGTCCTCGTCGAAGTCCATGATCGCGGGATGCGACAACACCGTGGCGATGTTTTCATGACTGATCATCGCGCCCTTGGGCGGGCCGGTGGTGCCACTGGTGTACACAATGATGGCCGTTGCGCTGGGCTGCACTTCCGCCACGCGCTCTTCGATGCGCTTCTTGTTCGACTTCGTCCCGAGGGCGTCCTGCAGCGACACGACCCAGTCCAAGGAAGCGAGCTCCTTTTCCTGACCTTTGGTGTTCCAGAGGATGACCTTCTCGAGCTTGGGCAGCTTCGACTTCTCGTCGATGATCTTCTGGAGTTGCTCGAAGTCTTCCACGATTGCAAAGCGCGAGTCGGAGTGGTCAAGGATGTAGGCGAGTTGCTCGGGCGTGAGGGTGGGGTAGGCGCCGACGGTTACGGCGCCAGCAAGCAGTCCGCCAAAATCCGAGACACACCACTCCGGCCGCGTGCTGCCCACGACGGTGACCTTGTCGCCTGCGGCAAGGCCCTGATCCATGAGCCAAGTCGTAAGACTCGCCGCCTGGTCATAGAATGCTTGCCAGGTCATTTCCTGCCACTTGCCGGCTTCTTTCACCTTGAAGGCCAGTGCGTTGGCGCTGCGCTCTGCACGCTTCATGAACATCTCCGGCAGCGTCGCCGCGTCGGGGAATATTGGCTTCGCCGGACGAGTGGGCGAGACGACTTGATCGAGCATGACTACAGTTCCTCCCTCGTGCGCGCGCGCCCTAAAAATGGGACGCAAGCGCGAAAATCCCGAGCGTTATATCAGCGTTTGACTGCTTCGCAGTTGTATACTCGCGCCCAGCTTCGAAAGTCCGCCACGTACGCGACCAGCACGCCTTGGGGCGACTCCGCGGCCGACACATTTGCGAAGGCACTCGCACGCGCCAGGACACTGCTCGGGCCCAGCCCGGACGCGGTCAGTCTTGCGATGTGCAGCTCCTGGGGCGAGCGTGGCCGCGCCTCCGCCGGGCGTGCGTATACGACATAGCTCCCGCCGCAACCGCTGCTCACCGCGACGGGCGCGGGGTCGAGGCCGTTGGGGTAGGGTCGCCACACGACCGGAGCGCCCATTTTCGGTACGGCGCCGACGCGCACGCCGGCCAGGCCGAAGCGCGTGATGTCGCGTTCCAGCGGGATAAGGGCATGTAGCTCACCTTCCACGCTGGCTGCGGTTACTTCCGTCAGGGATTGCGCCGGGCCGCCGATCCAAACCACGACGTCTTCTTCGAGCTTGGGTTTGCCGTCCCGCAGCGTGACCTCCCGCACGTGCACCGGCGTCATGCCCGTACGCCCTTCGAGAGCCGCGACGAATAGCGCGTCCTCGTTGGCTGCCAGAGAGACGCTGCTTGCAGCACTGCCCTCCGGAGACACGACCACAGGCTCGCTGCCTTCGACCCACAGGTACGCCGCGCCGCGTGCGTCCGCCGTGATTCCGGCGCCCACGTATGCAACCGCGGCTGGGTGTCTATCGCTCGTTGCGAGTGCCGTGACTCGAGTGCCGCTGCGGGCACTCTGCGCCAACACTTCTAGAGCGCCGCCCTTCAACTTGCGCCGCACCAGTCGGCCGGAAGAAATCCAATAGGCGTGATCGCCGGCAATGCTGGGACCACGGGCGATCGTGAACTGGTCTTTGGCTTCTTTGGTGGCTGCGAAGCTGCCGGGCTTCTTGCCGAGAGGTGCCAGCGACACACGATCGTCCTTGGTGATGAACACCACGCCGCCGGCGCTCGCTGCGATGGGTCCTCCCGGTCCTACGTTGACAAGCTCAGAAAGATCGCCCCCTGCGTCCACCGTGACTGGCACTTCATCGCGCTCTTCAGAACTCGCCGTGGGCGTCGCACTGGGGGTGTTGGACGGCGCCGGCGAGGGGGCCGCGCTTGGCGACGCGCTGGAGGCCGACGGCTTCGGCTTCTGGTCACAGCCGCTCGCGAGCAGGGCAGCAGATACGGCGATCCAACACGAGACGTTCACCACTCACGCTTGTGCCACAGCCGCGTCGGGAAGTCGCGAGCGCCGCCGGCGGGTTTTGCATTCGAGCGCGATCGCGGTATTGAGCGGGCATGGCTTGCAAGCATGCGATCCAATTGGCTTTTGTCCTCTGCACTGTGGCGTGTGCGCCCAAATGCCCCGATCGGCCTGCGTCGGCGCCCCCGGCAGCACCCGCCGCAACGCTACTGTCGGACGGGCGCATTCGCATGTCGGACGGCCGCGAACTGACAGCAGAGGAGGCAGCGGCGACCCTGCCTCCCGGCGCCGCGTTGGTCTTTGCGCCGCCGGCGCCCGTTCCCGATCCCACAACGTCGCCGCCTGCGCCGCCCGCGGCCACGGCTGCGGGAGATGGCGCGAGCCCGCCTCCTGCAGCCGCGCCGCAGGCGCCTGCGCCGCCCGCGAAATCAGCGGACGCACCCGCTGCCCCGGTCGCCGGCGCTTTGCCCGAGGTGATCATCGAAAACGTGGGTTTGCACATCGGCGGCGGCCCCAACGACGACGCAACCAAGGCGCCGATCAAAGCAGCGGTGGAGAAACGCTTTGAGGATCTGCGCAAATGCTATGTGCACGTTGAAGATCCCGAGAAGGGTGGCACCTTCGGTGTCGACCTATTCATCGGTCGCGACGGCGGCAAGCCGGAACTGCGCCAACCCCGCACCGGAATGAAGGGAAACGCCTTCCGCGACTGCGTCAAAACCGCTTTCGCCTCCGTCGAGTTCGAAAAGCCGCCCAAGGGGCCCACCGTTGTCAGCTACTCCGTGCGCTTCAAGTTGCGCTAGCGCATCCCTCGCCTCCGTCACGCAAAGGGCCCCGGCGCGAAGCGCCGCGGCGCACTGCCACTGCCACCGGCACTCGCCCCCGCCCTGGTTCTGGCTCTGGCTCTGGCTTCTGTGCTGGCACTGACATCGGACGAGGCCACTCGCACTCGGAAGAGCCTTATCCAGGGTGGGACGGGCGTGCGGGGCGTTTTGGTTTCCAGAGCGCCGTGGTACACGCCGGTCATGGTGCACGCTTGGCATGAGCTTCCGAGTCGACCGCAGTCCCCGGAGGGCGCTGTCAACGCCGTGATCGAGATTCCCAGTGGGTCTAAGGTGAAGTACGAGCTCGACAAGCCGACGGGCATGCTGCGGGTGGATCGGGTGCTGCACAGCTCGGTGCACTATCCAGCCAACTACGGATTCATCCCGCGTTCCTATTGTGACGATGGCGATCCCCTCGACATCTTGGTGCTGTGCAGCGAATCCGTTGCGCCCTTGAGCCTCATTGTCGGACGAGTGATCGGCGTGTTTCGCATGATCGATTCGGGCAAATCCGACGACAAGGTGCTCGCCGTGCACGCGCATGATCCCGCCTTCGAGGAGATCACGGACATTGGCAACTTGCCGAAGCACGCCGCCCGAGAGATCCAGCGTTTCTTCACTGACTACAAAGCCCTCGAAGCGCGTGACGTGCTCGTCGGCGAGCCCTTGGCCCGGGGCGAGGCGATCGTGATCGTCGACGAGGCGCTGGAACTGTACCGCAAAGAGGAGAGCCGCCTGCGCGGCTGGGGTTGAGCGCACGGACAACCAGAACCGCTCGCCCCGCGCGCCGCGCGCGGTCCAGGCCCTGAGGTCCACTCCTGCAGCGGGGACGGACCGCCGAGGATTACATGTGACCCAATGGTCACCTTTGTTTCCGAGACTATTTATGTGACCCTTTGGTCACCTGATGGCCGATCTCGTACCAGATCCAAGCGACGCGGTGTTCCGGGCCCTCGCGGACCCCAACCGCCGGCGCATGCTCGATCTGATCCGCGACACGCCCGGCCTCAACGTGAATACGCTGACAGAAAGCTTCGTTTTTTCGCGCTTTTCGGTGATGAAACACCTGCGCGTGCTGCGGGCGGCGGATCTCGTTCTGAGCAGGCGCATCGGCAAGGAGCGACGACTGTTCCTCAACCCAGTCCCCCTGCAGATCATCCACGATCGCTGGCTACGGCACTACAGCGACCGCTAGCGCCGGCGCCGCCGAGATGGCGGTATTTTCTGGCAAGAAAATCCTAGACCTTCCGGCGCGGTCGCCTTAGGGAGGGCCCCCTCATGAGCGTCACCTATTTGCTTCTCAGTCCCCTCACCGAACAAGAAATGCTCGACCTGGAGTACGCGTGCGGGGACGCCCTCGACGCGTGGTTCGACGACAACCCCGACGCTGAGAACGACTACGGCGAGATGGAGACGATGGAAGACGTTCTCTCCCTGGACGACGTCAAGAAGGCCTACAAGAAGTCCAAGCTGGAGCTCGACGATGCCACCGCCGAACGGCTGGCCACGTGTCAATCCGGTTTTTCCATTGAAGACCCCGGCGAAATCAGCGGCGAAGGTGGCTTGCAAGTCTCGATCTTGCGGTTTCTCTTGGAGCGCGCCGGAGCCGGACTCGTTTCGCTTGGAGGTTACCCCTTTGAGAACGCCGAAGATGTGCTCGAACGGCTTCGGAGCGTTCCCGGCGTAGACGGGTTTGCCGAAGAAAGCGCGGAGCCCAAGCGCCGCCGCATGGCGCAGCCTTCAAGAGAAGACGGACAAGCGCGCGCTGAGCGAGTGCTGCGCATCTTGGAATCCGCAATGAAGAACGTCAATCAGGCCATCGACGTGAAGAACGCATTGCATCGGGCGAGCCCGTCGGCACGCAACTACGGAGCGCTGCTGCTCGAAGAGGGCGCCATGGTCGACGTGCAAGCAGCCGAAAAGCTCGGTATGGATCTGGTTGCCCTGATCGAAGCCGCCGACGAGCTGGACCGGGGCCTGAAGCGCCGCTGACTAGGGCAACGGTTTGCCGGGCAACCCGCTGCCTGGTGGCGCGATGCCCAAGACCGCTTCCTCGAAGGCATCGTCGAGGGCGCCGCTCACGTCGCCGCTGTCCGTGCGCGTGGCCTGGCGCTTTTCCAGCGCTCCGGCCAATGCGGCGCGGGTGCTTTGATTGTCGCTCAGGCGCACCGCACGTTTGAGGGCCACGATGGCGTCGTCCAGCTTTCCCGCCTGCATCAAACTGAGCCCCAAATACATGGGATGATCGGCATCCGTGGGTTCGTGCTCTTCCGCCGACACAAAACGCTTCGCGGCCTCGACGTACTTCTTCTCGGTCATGAGTTCCATGCCGTCCCGGGCAAGCGCGTCTGCCAGGCTTTCGCGGTGCAGTTCCGAAGCGTCGAGTTCGAGCGCGCGCGTGAACGAAGCAATGGCTGCCGTGCGATCTCCAGCCTGCTGCTGCGCCAGCGCCAGGTTGTAGTGCGCTTGTGGTAGCTCTTCGTTCACCGTGAGCGCCGCTCGGTAAGCCTCAATCGCCTTTTCGCGATCACCGGCTCGAGCCAGCTGCACACCATGATTGATATGCGCCCCACTCAGTGCGCCGCGATAGTCGTCTTCGGGCGCAAGGGCGACGGCGCGGCTGAGGTGTTCGATAGCTTCAGGGAACTGCTGCAAGCGGCTCAACGCCAGACCGAGATCGTAGTGCGCGATGGCGTCCCGGGGTTCCAGGGCAATAGCGCGGCGGTACGCGAGCGCCGCACCGGCATCGTCCCCCGCGTGCGCGAGTTCGACGCCGTGGTTCACCAGATCCGCGGCAGTGCGGCTGTTGTCCCGGTGGTACGCCGCGCCACCGAAGGACAGCAGCGTCGTGGCGACGACCACCGCGGACGCGCCCACTCCCCCCGGCTCTCGCGTCGCGCCACGCACAGCAAGTGCCATGCCGCCTCCAACCAGCATGCCACCCACGTGGGCCGCGTTGTCCGCGCCGATCAGTACGCCAAAGATCAGCGTGGCGCCCAGCCACAGCAACATGGCGGACAGTTCGCCTCGGGCTGCGCTGCCTTGCCGAAATGCAGCCACAGCGACAGCCGCTATGGCGCCGCATAGCGCGCCAGAGGCTCCCGCACTGACGATGGGCTCGCGGTAGTTCAGCGCGATGGACGCCGCAGAGCCGCCCAGCCCGGATGCTAGGTACAGCCCGACGTAGCGGCCGCGTCCGAATAGCGATTCGGCGCGTGGCCCGACACTGACCAGCGCGGCGCTGTTCATCAGGAGATGCCATACGTTGATGTGCAGAAAGTTGGCTGCGAACAGCCGATGCACCTGGCCTTCGAAGACGAGGGGCGCATAGTCGGCGCCGAAGCGCGTCAACGTTTCGGTCGACAGGCCGCTCAGTTCGCCTCGACCACCGGCCAGCAGCATCAATGCGTAGACGATGACATGCACCGCGAACAACACGGCTGTCGGACTAGAGAGCGCAAAAGAGAAGCGGGACTCTTCGCTCATGCGCTCGTTTCCCGAAAACGAGCGAGGGCAGCGAGTGTGCGTTTGTTGCTAGGATACAGCTCGCGGTAGATCTGGAACAACTCGTCGTAGCGCGTTCGCGCGCTCTCGGGCACGAAACGCCGGCCCGTCTGGGTCATGGCCTGGGCGGCGCTCGCCAGATCCGGCACCAGTCTCACGTGGACCGCGGCGAGCATGCCCGCACCCAAGCACGTGGCCTCAACCGTGGCGGATCGCACGATGGGCCGTTGCAGCACGTCCGCCAAGATCTGGCACCACAAGTCGCTGCGCGAGCCTCCCCCCATCACCACAAATTCCGTGATGGGCTCGCCCAACGCCGCTTCGACGCCTTCAGTATGCACTCGATGCTCAAGGGCGATGCCCTCGATGATCGCGCGGTAGAGATGCGCGGGGCCATGCGCCGCGGTTAGCCCAAGCAGCACGCCGCTCGCAGCGTCGTCCCAGTAGGGGTTCATGACGCCCGCGAAATACGGTAGCGCGAGCAATCCGCCGGCACCGGGGGGCAAATCGACGGCAGCTCGCTCCAACGCCGCCAGCTTGGATGACGCGGCGGCCGTCCCAGCGTCGCTCTGCAGCAGCGTTTGTAGCCAGTTCAGCGTGAATGTGCCCCCAAGCAAGTCCGTCTCGACGAAGTAGCTGCCGGCAGCGCCCGCGTACAGCGTGCGGAACGCGCGACTGATCCTGTATTCCTGCGCGAGCACGCCGCTGACGATGGCCGTGCCGAGGTTGAGATAGGCGCGGCCGGGCAAAACGAGCCCCGCGCCAAGCCCTGCCGCCTGCCCATCTCCAAGACCCGCCACGATGGGCAGATCCGCCGGGAGCCCCAGCTGCGAGGCTAGCGCGCCATTGAGAGTTCCGATCTGCTCTCCGGGAGCGACCAACGCAGGCAGCTGCGCTTCGGATAGCTCGAGGCGCGCCAACAAAACTTGCGACCAGGCGCGCGCTTGCATGTCAATGAGCCCCAGCGGATCCGCGGAGGCGAGGCTCGTCGCGAAGCGGCCGGTCAGGCGCCAAACTAGGAAAGCGTGCACGTCGAGGACTCGCAGTTCAGGAGTGCGCAAGGCGGGAGCGCGTCGCAAGAGGGCAGAGAGTTTGTAGAAGCTCGGAGTGATGCACGGCGGCTTGCCGCTGATGGCGTGCGCGTTCTCGAAGGACAGAGGCCCCAGCGAATTGGCGATGTCGCGTTTGCCCCGGGCATCCATCCACACCAGAGCCGGGTGCACAGGCACGCCGTCCGGGTCCGTCAGCACGAAGGTCTCGCGCTGGTGAGTCACGCACAGCGCCAGCACTTGCACGTCGTCGCCAAGGCCGCTCACGCATGCGCCCAGGGCTTCGAGGGTCGCACCCCACCACGCTTCTGCGTCCTGTTCCCACGCGTCCGGCGCGGGATTAAAAAGCTCGTAGCTGGCGCGGCCCTCCCCGAGCGCGCGGCCCGCTTCGTCCCAGGCGATCGCTTTGACGCCGGTCGTGCTTGCGTCGACGCCCAAGACCACGCGAGTCATCGGCGCTGACTATCGACCATTGCCGCGCGGAGCGCGACCAAGGGCAACACGCCGCTTGGGCCGGCGCGCCGCGATCGTTGATTTGCTCAATGAATTCCAAGGGATCGCGATGACAGCGCGTCGCACGCGGGTCACCCGCAGCGCTGCGCGAGCCGGTGGCACGAGCGCGAAGAACTGCTGTAGGGTGCGCCCCCCGACGAGGAACCACCATGAGCGAAACCGACGCGACTCGCGAAGTCGAAGACAAACCGGCCAAGGCAGAGACGGAGATTGCAAAGCCGGACGACGACGACGGGCCTGCAGGGCTCGAGGACGTCAAGCAGCTGGGGCTGTTCGCTGCCATCAGCTCCCTTGGTTACGTGTTCTGGATCGTGGGCGGCATGGAGATGGTCGAGCGTCTCGCCTACTACGGCGTCAAGGCGGTCGCTGCGATCTACGCCAAGGATCCCGTCAGCAAGGGCGGCCTCGGGATCACGCCCCTTGAGTACGGTCAGATCACCGGGATATGGGCCGCGGTGCAATCCTTCGTGCCGGTATTCACGGGCGCGCTCTCGGACCGCTACGGCTACAAACAGACCATTTTCGTTTCCACGGTCGTCAAGATCTTGGGCTACATCACCATGGCCACCTTCGCGAGCTACTGGGGCTTCATGGCGGGTGCGATCGTGTTGGCTTTGGGCACGGCCATCTTCAAGCCGGGCATCCAAGGCACCTTGGTCAACTCGACCAAGCGCGAGAACAGCTCCATGGCTTGGGGCATCTTCTACCAGACCGTGAACATCGGCGGTTGGATGGGGCCTCTGGTGGCGTCTTTCTTGCGCAGCCGCTTCGGTTGGCGTGAAGTGTTCCTGGCCTGCGTTGGCATCATCTGTTTGAACTTCCTGCTGCTGCTCACCTACAAAGAGCCGAAGAAAGAAGAGCGGCTTGCCCGGGACAAGGCCATCAAGGAGGGGAAGGTCGAGCGCGTCAGCCTGGTGCGCGATTCCCTGATGGAGCTGAAGAAGCCGCACGTCTGGGTGTACTTGCTGATCTTTTCGGGCTTCTGGTTCATGTTCAACGCCCTCTTCGACGTGTTGCCGCTGCACATCGCAGAGTGGGTCAATACCAAGAACATCGTCAGTGATCTGTTCGGGCCCGGCGGAACGAAGAGCACGTTCTTCCAGTTCTTCTTGGGCATGAACGAAGCCGGCACGGAAGTGAACCCGGAGGGCATGTTGAACCTCAACGCCGGCCTGATCATGTTCACCTGCTTCTTCTTCGCCTGGATCAGCGGCAAGATGCGCGCGACCACCAGCATGGTCGTGGGCACGCTGATGGCGACCGCTGCCATGTTCATGAGCGGCTACTCCACCTTGGGCTGGCTCTCCGTCGCTGCCATCTTGACCTTCAGCATTGGCGAGATGCTTTCGAGCCCCAAGTTCTCCGAGTTCATCGGCAACTTCGCGCCATCCAACAAGAAGGCCATGTACCTAGGCTTCTCACAAATCCCCCTCGGGATTGGCTGGACCCTGGAAGGCTTCACCGCCCCCGCGCTATACGGTCACTTCGCATCCAAGGAGCGCTTTTCCCGCGAACTCTTGGCGCAGAAGGGCATGCCTCAGGCGGAAATCGACGCCATCAAAGGCGGCGAAGCCTTCGACGTGCTGGTCAAGTTCGCGCAGAGCACACCCGAAGAGATGACGCGCATCCTGTACGAGTCGCATAACGTCGGCGCTGTGTGGACGATCATGGGCGCCATCGGCATCATGAGCGCCATCGCCATCTACATGTACGGCCGTTGGGTCGCCAAACTGGTGTTGGCAAGAAAGAAGTAGCTCGCCCCTGTTAGGTGGCGATGCTGCGTGGAGCCCGGGGCCGCGCTGCGTGTTTGCCAGCACGCCGCGGCGCGCTCAGCTTGCCGGCAGGCCGCCGAAGAACTGCGCGTAGGGCAGATCAACCGCGGCGCCATCCAGCGCCACGGCTTGCATATGACGGAGCAGGGGTAACTCCTGCGCGCCAAGGTTGCCCGCGTGCTGCCACGCGCTGACGGCCTTGCGTAGTTGGTCCAAGATCTCCAGGCACTCCAAGGTGGCGCCCTCCATTTTTGCGATCGCGGCCTCGCGCGAGAGCCCCGTACCCAGCCACTTGCCGAAACGGCCGGTGCGGCCGCCGTTGGTGGTCACATCCAGATCGCCAGCGCCGGCAAGGCCGAGCACACTGGCGCTGCCGCCGCCCATCAGCCCAATGATGCGCTGCATCTCAAAAAGCGCTTGGGCGAAGACCGCGCTCTCGGCGTTGTGCATGGCGATGCTGCCTGGTTGCCCGCCGCTGGCTTCGTGCTGACCCGTGGCAAAAGCGATACCCATGGCGTAGGCGTTCTTGAGCGCGGCGCAGGTCTCGACGCCAAGCACGTCCGGGTCGACAAAAGGAAAGTAGTACGGCGTGCGCATCAGCGCGGACAGTCTGCCGAGTACGCCAACGTCGCGACCGGTCAGCACGACGGCGCTGGGCACTCGGCGTGCCAGTTCTCCGGCAATGCAGGGGCCCGCTACAACCGCCGGAGCGATGCTTTCGCGCAAGGTCTCGGGCAAGTGGTCCCGCAGTACGTCCGGTAAGATCCGCAGCCCGCTGCCGTCCCAGCTGAGCCCCTTGGTGATCATCACGACGGGCACGTCTGGGCGCGCGAAAGGTGCCAGGGCGCGCCCGCACCAATCCACACCCGCGGAACTGACGCCGACGCCGATGATCTCGACGCCGTCCATGGCGCGCTCGATCTCTGAGCTGGAAAACGCTTCGATCCCAGCGGGCAGTGCGAGCCCCATTTTGGGATGAACGCCGTCGCGCCGCAGCTGGGTGATGATGCTTTCGTCGAGGGGTGTGCCGACCAGCCGGACCCGATGCCCGGCGTCCACGAGGGGCACGCAGAGCGCGCTACCCATCATGCCGGCGCCTACCATGGTGATGACTGCCACGTGGCGCATCCTTCCACGAACGCAGTATCGCTGGAAAGCCCCCGCGCCCGCTCAGAAGCGAAACAAGAAACGACGCAAGATCTGAATGCCGAAGAGCAGCACCATGGGTGAAAAGTCGAGCCCACCCATGGCCGGGAGCACCTTCTTGATGGGGGTGAGCAGCGGGTCCACCAGGGTGCGCGTGAAGCGGGACACCGGGTGGTCATGACTCAGCCCCATCCACGAGCTCACGACGGCCACTAGCACCACGATGGAATACAGATCGAGCAGGCGTCCAAGGAGTGACAGGATCACGACGCGGAGAAACATTTGGCCGCCAGGCCCTGCCGTCAAGGGTGCACCTTTGATAAGACGTGGATGGCGGGGAGCTGTGCACACGGAGCTGACACTGTTTTGCGAGCGTTGTGGCCTTCGCCTACCGGCTCGCCTTGAGCATTGCCCGCGCTGCGACGGCGCGCTTCTGGGCCGACAGGCGCTGACGAAGACGCCGGCCTTGGGTTGGCTTTCACCGGTCGAAGCCGTGAGGGCGCTGCTCGTCCACGGCGGCGCGCTGCTCGTTTATGTGTTGAGCGCTGCAGGCGCCGTGCATCTCACGTTTCTGCAGGGCGGCAGCTCCAGCGCGATGGCGGCGCTGCCCTGGGTGGTGCTGCCCGCGCTGGTCGGTGGCTTCCTGGGGGTCGGGATTGGCCTCGGGCTATTTTGGCTGGTGTGGGTCGGATTCATCTACCTGGTGTTCTTCTTCGTTCCTCGTAGGGGAGCTGCTCCCGTTTGGGTGGCAGCGCCCCAGTCCGATGCGTGGCGCTATCGTCTGGCGCGTCAGGTTGGCCGGCTTGGCGAGTGGACCGCCGATCGGAGCTGGCGCTCTTGGCTGCTGCCGCCCATCGTCTGGCTGGTGCTGCTGCTAGCCTTCCAGCTCATCACGGATCCCGGCTGGTTCGTCACGGCAGCGACGAACCACGTGGTGAAGGTGCTCGTTGCGGTGGTTGTTGGCGCGATCGTGATGTGGCTCTTGCTGTCCCCGGCGCTTGTCATTGCCGTGGGGTTTCTGGCCAAGCTCTTGACGGACTTCGAACGCGCGCTTCTCAGTCTGTGGCTGCAGCGCCCAGTTTCGCTTGCGGCACTGCTTCGAAGGCGGAAGGTTTCGGCGTCCTTTCAGGGACGCACCTCCCACTCCGCCCCGCTCATCGCGCCGCTTTCAGGTACCCCCTGTGTCGGTTTCAGACTGCTCGGCAGGGTCGACGGAATGGAACTGAACGACGCTTGGCTCGCGGACTTCGAGGTCGAAAACGAGGAAGCGCCCTCGGCGCGCGTCATTGCCGCGGGAGCCTTGCTGATGCTGCCCGTTGGCGCTCCCGAGGAGGTATCGCTTTCCGACGAGCAGGCCCTACGCCTGCGCGACTGCCTCGACGAGCGTGGCATTCCGAGCCCGCTGAAAAACGTCCAGCTCGCGGAAGCGCTGCTTGAGCCAGGCGCTGGGGTCCGCGTATGGGCGCAACAATCTGAAGAGCGCGCGGATGCGTCGGCGGGTTACCGAGAGCGGGCGGTGCGCGTCGTGCTTTCTGGCACGGACGCTGAGCCCATGTTGATCGCGCCGGCGTGAGCGCGATCCGTCGCAGGGGCTTGTGCCGCTCGGAGGCTGCTGCCGCCCGCGCCGCACCGGGGCTGCTGCCGCGTTGTCGATAAATGTACTAACGTCCCGGCGCCATGATCATCACCCTTGCGCCTAATGCAGGCGAAGCCGTGCTCGAGGCCGTCGAGCGCGTTGCCTCGCGGCATCCGGGAATCACCCCACGCCGCCACGTATTCGAAGGGGCGCGGGAAACCATTACCGAAGTGCACTTGATTGGCGCGACGCGACAAGTGCCGACGTCCGTATTCGAGGCCTTGCCGGGGGTCGCGCGCGTGGTTCGGGTGTCCACCAAATACCGTTTGATTGGCCGCCACGACGTCGCCGTCGAAACCAGCGGATTCGAATACTGTGGGGTGCGCTTCGACGACCGGACCGTGAACGTTTTCGCTGGGCTCTGCGCGGTGGACAACGAACAGAACGTGGACAAGATGCTGCAGGCCGTCGCGTCTGCCGGGCTCCGCACCACGCGCATGGGCGCCTACAAACCGCGCACCAGCCCCTACGATTTTCAAGGCTTGGGCAAAGAGTGTCTGCCGTGGGTCTTCGGGTCTGCGGGCAAGTATGGCGTCCGTGTGATCTCCATGGAGGTCACCGACGCGCGTCACATTGACGAGATCCACGACGCTTTGGAAGCGGCGGGCAACCCAACTGGCGTGATGTTGCAAGTGGGCACGCGCAACGCACAGAACTTCGAGTTGCTCAAGCACGTTGGCCAGCAGAAGCGCTTTCCAGTCTTGTTCAAGCGCGGCATGGGCATCACCCTTGAGGAGTCTCTCAACGCGTGTGAGTACATTGCCAGCGAGGGCAACCCCAACATCGTGTTCTGCTTGCGTGGGGTGAAGACCCACCTGGGCGAACCCCACCGCAATTTGGTCGACTTCGGTCACGTGCCAGTGGTGCAGCGGCTCACGCGCCTACCTGTATGCATTGACCCATCGCACTCCGTGGGCCGGCGCGACGCGGGGCCAGACGGCATTCCTGACATCATGCACGCGATCAGTCAGGGCATCATCGCCGGCGCGACCCAGGTACTCGTCGATTTTCATCCGGAACCGAGCACGGCTCTATGCGATGGACCGCAGGCCCTGCGTTTGGACGAACTGCCGGCCCTAGTGGCGCATTGCAGCCGGGTGCGCGAGGCCTACAAAGAGCTGGGGCAAGCCTGGAAAACCGCTACGGCGGCGTCACACGCCGGTTGAACGGTTCGGGACGAAACAGAGCCGGGGAGGCCCGCTCTCACAGTTTCGTAAATGTGGATGGGTCGCAGCCGCATGCGTGGCGCATGCGGCCGCTGCGACCACATCAAATGAGCGCTTACCTGCGCGTGCGCTTCTTTGCCTTCTTCTTTGAGGACTTCTTTGCGACTTTCTTCTTGCCCGCTTTCTTCGCGGTCTTCTTCTTGCCTGCCTTCTTCGCGGTCTTCTTCTTGCCTGCTTTCTTCGCGGTCTTCTTCTTGCCTGCTTTCTTCGCGGTCTTTGCACTGG
>CBDUPW010000176.1:0-14482 GCA_965369205.1 uncultured Polyangiaceae bacterium
CATGAAGAAGGTTGGCGTCTCGCGGACCGCGAAAACCCCCGCCAACCGCTGGTCGTTCTGTAGGCGGCTCGAGACGCGCGGGTCCGACTGCCAGCTGGCGCTGTCTGGGATGTGCGCAGCGCTGAGCGCAGACCGCATCTCTGTACGATTGCCCGTACCGGGAGTGGCACTCAGAGTGTAGAGCAGACGAAAGAACGCTTCGCTTCCGTGGTCGAGGTGCACGCCGGCGGCGGTGCGTGCTGCAGACTCGGCGTTTGCGTGTTGTGGCAAAGGGCGGTGCCGGAACACCGCGCGCAGGTCCGTCGGGAAAGCGGTGCGCAGTTTGCGCAGCACATCCATGCTTCGGCGGGTATGCGGGCAGGCCAGATCTCCAAACACGATCAGCGTGACGGCAGCGTTCGGCGGACCCAGTGTCGGCAAGTCGGCGCCTGCGGGCAGCGGCGACAAAGCGCCGCCTGGCTCCGGGGTCGCCCCCTGACCCAGTTTGCGGGCAAGGGGCGGGTCGGGGTTTGACGGCTGCTCGGGTTCGGACGGCTCGGGTTCGGACGGCTCGGGTTGGGACAGCTCAGGTTCGGACGGCTCAGGTGGCGCGGCGTCGGGAGGTTCCGCGGGTGCCGGACCGACGCCCGGAGGCGGCAGCGGCGTTGGAACTGGCGCCGCGGCGCTTGCTGACGCGGGCGCTGTCGCCACGGTGGGTGGCGTGGGTCGCAAGAATGCAAACGCGAAGACGCCTGCGAATCCGAGCAGCAACAAGATGCCACCTCCGAGCATGAACAGAATCGCCCAGGCCGAACCGTGCTTGCTCTCGCCTCTTGCGCCGGGTGACGGCGACGGCGCAGGGCGCTCACGTGCCGCCCCTTCGTCACGTGCCGCCCCTCCGGGATCCCGTGGCGTCGCGTCATGACGCGGCGCCACGGCGGCGCCAGCGCTAGGCGCAGCCGCGGCGGACTCTGCGTTCTGGGGCAATGCCAGCGGCCGCTCCGGTGCAACGGAGGGCGACTGCAGAGCGGGCGCGTCCCGGGCGCGTCTGAGCGCATCACGCAGCGCCCAGGCATCACTGGGACGGGCAGCAGGATTGTCGGATGCGGCCGCCGTCGCGACGGCGTGCAGCGGGCCCTGTGGCAGGCCGAGCACGCGCAACAGGATCTTTCCGAGCGCAAAGACATCGCCGCGCGCGCTTGGAGCGTCGCCTGCGCTGAGCTCCGGTGCGACGTAGTTGGGATCGACGCAACTCGCGCCGTCGCGCAGACCGCCAGCAGTCGAAGTCTCGTGCAGTCCGGCGCCCAAGATCCGCAGGCCATCCGGCGCCGCGAACATCAGCCTGGGATCGAGCGCGCCGTGGACAAAGCCGCGATCGTGCAGCTCGCCCACCGCTTGCGCGAGCTCGAGCGCCACTGCCGTTGCGTCTGCGGGGGGCTGCTCGGCCAGACTGGGCGTGCCGGGCGGGAGCGCGTAGTGGACCGAGAACCCGTCGGCCTCGGCCTGAGCGTGCTCCGGCGGCACGACGCTCGCGAGACCGAAGAGGGCACGGCGCACCTGGGCAAGCGCGGCTTCTGGGTCGGCGCCGGCGGCCAGCTTCGGGCCGTGCACTCGCAGGATCGTGCCGCCGCTCGGCCCAGGACTGACGTCGAGCGAAGGTGACTGCTGCACCTAGCAACCCTAACGCCGCTTTCTACCGCTGGCGACTGGCGCGCATTTTCCTGCGCGAAGCGGCGGCAGGCGCGCCGACGTGACAGAATGTCAGCGGCATGCACGGCCGTGACATCGTGGCGATAGCGGCGGAAAACCCTCTGGAACATTCACGCACTTCACGGAGATTGCCGGATGGCACGCGATATGCTCATTAACCCTCCCATGTTCGCCCTCCGCTCCTGGCTCGCCTTGTGCGTCTCGCTGGCCGTTCTGGTCTGCACCGGTGCCGCGAGCGCCCAGTCCATCATCGTGCCGCAGGCCTTCAACCGCGTTCTCGACGAGCGAGAGAGCGACGGCGTGAGCCGCAGTTGGATCAACTACGACGATTGCGTGCAGGATGACGCGTTTTCCTGGAATGTGACGCTCTCCGGCTTCAGCGGCAGCGTGCTCGAAGTGTGGGTCGGTCAGGGAGAAGACTGCACCAATTCCGAAGTACGCAGCGATGGACGGTGCTGGAAGGTCTTCTCAAAGACCAGCCCAACGAGCTCCGAAACCGTCACGATCCCTGTTCGCGACGTCGTCGCAAAGAACGGCCCCGGAGCTGGCACCCAGGCAAACTGCGAGAGCACGGACTTCGCAGGGGGTATCGACGTCACCGTCTATTTCATGCTCATTGCGGGGGATACCGTGAACACCAGCACGACGCTGCAGACCGCCACAGGCCTGGTCATGAGAGTGGACCTCCAAGGCCCAGACGCGCCTGGCGGAGTCTCCGCGGGGATCGGAGAGAACCGGCTCGTCGTCAAGTGGGATCCGTCCGAGGGGGACGATGTCGCTGGCTACCGCGTGTACTGCGATCCGCCACCGGGCAGCACGGCGTCAGCGCCGGCAAGCCAACCCATGGCCGCCGACGGAGGCAGCGACGCCAGCGCGGCGGGTGCAGGGGGCGCGGCGGGTGCAGGCGGACTGACGTCCCTCGATGCGGGAACGGACGGCAGTGCCGGCGCTTCCGGCAGCGCCGGAACCGCGGGCGCAGGGACCGGCGGGACTGGAACGGGCAACGCCGCCTGTCCCTCCGCACTGGTTTCCGGGGCGCGGCCGGACAACAAATACCGCTGCGCTTCCACGGACAGCCGTTTTTCGGATTCTGCGAATGCAAACAGCCTGATCAACGGCACGACCTACGCAGTCGCGGTGGCCGCGGTGGATACGGCCGGTAATTCGGGCCCGCTTTCTGCTGTGGCCTGCGGCACGCCCCAAGAAGTCGACGATTTCTTCGAGCTGTATCGCCGCGCTGGGGGCAAAGGAGGCGGCGGCTACTGCGGCATCAGCCGAACGCGGAATTTCGGCCTGCTCGGGCTGCTCGCGTTGGCGGGACTTGGCCTTTCCTTCCGACGCTGGAGGCGTCGATGAAGCGCCTTCGTCTTGGCATCGTCGCCGCGGTTCTCTCTGTTTCCGGCGTCACCTTCGCCCAGGGTACGGATGAGTTCGGCTCGTACGGCGGAATGGAGCGCCGCTACGGCTACGAGTCGCCCCAGAACGCGGCTTTCGAGGCGCGCTTCGGTCGGTACCAACCCGGCATCGACGATGAGTTCTCCGGAGCCACGCCGTTCCGGTCCACCTTCGGGGACGACTCGCGCTACTCCATTGGCTTCGAGGTAGACTGGCAAGCGCTCCGGATCCCAAGTCTTGGCACTCTGGGGCCCGGCGTCGGTTGGGCGTACACTAGCTTTTCCGCCGACGCTTTCCTGTCAGACGGAACCGGACGGGCCGCCCAAGAGACCACCCTGGAGATCATGCCCATGTACCTGGTGGGTGTGCTGCGCGCGGATGTGTTCGCGAAGCAGTTCTCGATCCCCTTGGTGCCCTACGCCAAGCTCGGGCTCGGCTACGCCATGTGGTGGACCGGGGACGGCAGCGATGGCTCCGTTGACGACGCTGGCGTGAAGGGGCGCGGCGCTTCTTACGGACTGCACTACGCCCTCGGCGGCATGTTCTTGTTGGACGCCCTGGATCGCACGAGCGCGGTCGAAATGGACAACGCCGTCGGGGTCAACAACACCTATTTCTTCTTCGAGTGGACCGTGGCCACCCTGGACGGCTTCGGGGCCGGCGACCAAATGCAGGTCGGGTCCAACAGCTGGACGCTGGGCCTCGCCCTGGAGATCTGACGGCGTCCCGACGAAATCTCGGCGACGCTTCTGCAGCAGCTGCCGTTCAGCGCGTGCGGAGCAGCCGATGGATGTGCTTCTGCTCCCAGTCGAGTGCGCGCTGATAGTACGCGAAGTGCTGCTCGCGCTCCTGAAACTCCGCGGTGTGCAGCAGGGTTCGACCGCCCACCACGATCGCCGGAATGAGATGGTGCAACAACTCGTGATACACGATGTAGGCCACGAAGTAGCGAGGCACCCACTCGCGATCGAGACAGGGGTGCACACGAATCAGTTTTTCGCGCGCGCTATAGCTGCCGAGTTTGATGCTGCGCCGTGCACGGCCCTGGCGCGGACTCGTGCGACGCCCCCAAGTGATCAGCGCGTCGGATGCGGCGCCGCGAAAGTAGCGCTCGTTCACGTCGGTGAAGATGGCTTCCAGGTCGTGCACCCGCCCACGGGTGCGTACGCGACTGACCGGACGCACGCCGCGAATGCGGTGCAGATTCTTGTCGATGAACTCCCCAACGACGGTCGAAGCGTCTGGGTCCTCCCGCACGATGTAGCGCACAAGCGCGTCGACGACCCGCTCTGGAGCATCCAGGAACATCATATGTAGCCGCACACGCAGCCGCCCGCGGTCTCGGGTCCGCGTGACCATGCGGCGCCGGTTGTCGGTGACCGCGAGCTGAACGACCCCGCCATGCGCCGCTTCGAGTCGGCGCTCCAAGGCCTGGCGGGCGCCTTCGTGGATGAAGATCTGAGGACCCCCCACAAAGCTGAGGGGTAGCTGCAAGGCCTTCGGCTGCGGGATGCGCACTGCCGCGGCGGCCATGCGCGGCGCCTGCCCGGAAGGCGTGCCTCGACGTCGGGAATGGAGTCCCTTGGGCGCAATCCAGGGGAAGCTGACGTCGCGGTTCACAGGCTCTAGATTTGGGGTAAGGGACGGCCTGGAAAGCGTCAAGAACGCTCTATAAACTCCAATGATTCCATAGGGATGGCCATCAGTCCTCGAAGCGCTTTCGAAACTCTCCTAAGTGCCCGCCGTGGCTCAGAATTCTGCCCCCGAGGGTAAATTTCGAGGCGAAAAGGCCGCGCCGGTGTCCCCAGCTTCACGGCCATCAAACCACAGCTTGCCCAGAGGTTATCCACAGGGAATGCCGTCAGGCGGAGCGGCAGGCCGCCGCCGCTCCGCCCGCGGTGTCGTAGGTCTTTGAGGAATCCGGAGCAACAAGCGCTACGCGCGCGCTTGGCCGCGTTTGCTCGAGCCGTTGCTGCTCTTGGACGGGCCGGACTTGTTGTCGTCCTGGTCCTCCGACTTGTCGTCGCCGGACGTTTCCTTGCTCTTCGCCTGGTCGCCGGTTGGCGCCCCGCGCCCAATCCCGTGGTGAGCCAGGACCTTTTGCTCGATTGCGTTGAGCAATTCCGGGTGCTGCTCCAGATGGGTACGAGCGTTGTCGCGCCCCTGACCAATGCGCTCGCCATCTAGGGAGTACCAGGCGCCACTCTTCTGTACGACGTTCAAATCTGCAGCCATGTCGAGTACTTCGCCTGAACGCGACACTCCATAGCCATACAGAATGTCGAACTCTGCCTCGCGAAATGGAGGCGCCATCTTGTTCTTCACGACCTTCACGCGGGTCCGATTGCCCACCACAGTCATGTCCTTACCGGCGGACGCCTCTTTGATCGCGCCGATTCGACGCACATCTAGACGCACCGAAGCGTAGAACTTGAGCGCATTGCCACCGGACGTCGTTTCCGGGCTGCCAAACATCACGCCGATCTTCATGCGGATTTGGTTGGTGAAGAAGAACATGCATTGCGAGCGCGAAACCGTGCCTGTGAGCTTGCGCAAGGCTTGGCTCATCAATCGTGCTTGCAGCCCGACGTGAGAATCCCCCATGTCCCCTTCGATTTCGGCCTTCGGTACTAGGGCGGCGACGGAATCGACGACGATCAGATCGACGGCACCTGAGCGCACCAACATGTCACCGATTTCCAATGCTTGCTCGCCGTAGTCCGGCTGGCTGATGAGCAACTCGTCGGTTTTTACGCCAAGCTTCTTGGCGTAATTGATGTCCAACGCATGCTCGGCGTCGATGAATGCGGCCACGCCGCCCTGGCGTTGCACGCTAGCAATGGCGTGTAGCGTCAGCGTCGTCTTGCCGCTGGACTCCGGGCCATAGATTTCAACGATGCGCCCACGGGGATAGCCGCCAATGCCGAGAGCGACGTCAAGACCGAGGGAGCCAGTGGGCACCACAGGAATGTCCGCACCGATCTTTTCCCCGTCTTTCAGACGCATGATGGCCCCGCGTCCGAACTCTTTCTCCACGCTCGCGATTGCAACCTCAAGGGCCTTGCTCTTCTGCTTGTCGTCCATCTTCCGCTCCGCTTCCTTGTTTCGGCGACACACCCGCCCCGACGCACTCTGGATGAGTGCGTGTGCTGGGCCTCGATTCCAGTCTCGAGCGCCCCGGGATGTCGTGTTGATACTGCGCGGTTGTTCAGATGTCAATGTGCGGTCGGACACACAAGGCCCCAGCAGCGAAAATCAGGGACAAACCGCGCCATCTTCGGGGGTCGCGCAGACGAGCCAGTCGAGCAGAGTCTCTTTCTCAGCCGCGGTGAGCGGCTCCACGGGCGGGTTTAGAGGCAGCGAAACGAAGGGCATGAAGTCGCTTGAGATGACGGAGAACATGCGCTCATAGACGGGTTTGCCGAAGTAGTCGGTCTGGGTGTCGCTCCACGCGAGCAACGGAAACGGCGCGCCGTTCTTTTGAGGATCGTCGTGGCAGCGTTGGCACTTGGCCTTCAGCACGGCCTCCACCTCGCAGGGGAGCGTCGGGTTCTTTGCGGACGGCGCGCCACAGCCGCCATCGCTGCCAGCATTTCCCGCGCTGCCCCCGGCACCCGCAGCCCCGGAGTCCGCCGCTGCACCACCGACGCCCGGCGTCCCGCCGACGCGCTCGAGCTCTGGATCATGTTCGCTGCATGCGAATGCGAATGCACATGCTGCGACCAGAAGCGCTCGCGACACTAGAGGCACTGATCGGTTGGGGTCACACCGGCATGGGGGCAATGAAGCGTGTCGGTGCCACCGCTAGGATCCGAAGCAGCAACCGTCGCATGGTAGATGCGACAGTTCAGTGAGTCTCCGGAGACGAAGCTGGTGTTGTAATCCGTAGCGTCCTTGCCGGTGAATGCGTCACACTTCGTCGTGCATTCCGAGTAGTCCGTAAATTCAGTAGTGCAGACGCCAATCATCAGATTGCAGTAGCCTTCGCAAGGGGTTCCGCAGACACCCGCGCCAGAAGGACCAGCATGGGGGCAGTGCTGGGTGGCGTCCGTTGCTGCAGCGCCCGCATGATAGGTCCGACACGCCAATGAGTTGCCGGATTGGTCACTCGGCGCGCCTTCCGGGATGAAGGCGCACGCTTTCACGCAGGCGGCCTTGCTCGGGAATTGGGCATTCGCGCCGGCGCAGTTGGTTTGCACCGAGTCGCAATAGGCGTCGCAAGCTGTGGAGCCGGCACTGCCGCCCTGACCGGCGCTGCCCGCGCTGCCGCCTTGACCGCCCGCTCCTCCGGTGGCGCCCCCCTGACCGCCCGTCGCGCCCCCGCTTCCTCCGGTTCCTCCGGTGCTCGATTTGGGGTCATCATCGCCCCCACAGGCGACGAGCGCGACGCTCGCCAAGCTCCAGAACAGGCCGCCCGCGAACAGCGTGGAAAGAGATCGTTTCATGATCGGGATCATGAAGCGCGCCAGGCGGCGCTGTCAAATCACCGCGCCGGCACCGATCGTCACTTTCGGCCAGAAAGCCGCGGATCCAACCCGAGACCCTGTGCGGCCGCCCGCACTAGATCCGTCTCAGCGACCCGAGCGGGCGCTGGTGCCGCGGGTCGCGATGACAGGCGCACCGCGGGAAGCGATGCAGGGGCAATGCCGGCGCGGAGCTCAGGAGCCGCCCGGGAAGCCCCGGACCATGCGCTTCCGATGCCGACCCCCAGGAGCGTACTGAGGGCAGCGATCGCGACGCTGGCGCTGCCACGCTGACTGCGCATCCGTCGGAACGCGCGCATGGTCGGCGAAAATACTTGCGGGGGCACCTGCGCGTCGGGGGCGCGCTGGGAAGGCAATGGCAGGCGGTCCGCCGCCCGGCGCCGGGGGCCAGGAGCGTCGCGGCCCGCGGCCAACACGTGCGCGATCGCTTCCAGGGTCGTTGCCGCGGCCAGGGCGGAGGCCAGACGCGCCGACGGATCCTTGATCAGGCAACTCTCGATCAGATCGCAGAGCGCCTCTGGCACATCCGGGCGCAACTGGCGCACGGGACAATGCGGGACCGTCATAATGGCAAGCATCAGGGCGTTGTAGTTGCGACCCACAAAAGGCGTCCGCCCAGTGAGGCTTTCATACAGCAATACACCGAGGGCCCATACGTCCGTCCGCGCATCGACGGCTTCGGAACCCTGTGCCTGCTCGGGACTCATATAGTCCGGAGAGCCCATCACGCTGCCGCTGTCTGTACGCACGCGACGGTCCCGGGAGCGCATCAGCTTGCTGACGCCGAAGTCCAAGATCTTAGGCCAGGGCTTACCGTCCCGAGAAGCCACCAAGAAGATGTTCGCGGAGGACAGGTCGCGATGCACCACCCCGGCGCGGTGCGCGACCACCAGCGCGCGCGCCACGCGACCTATGAGCACGCTCGCGGTGAGCGGATCCAAGGGCCCCACGCTGCGGATCTGTTGGTCGAGAGTGCACCCTCGCAGCAGCTCCATGACCATGAACGGGCGACCGTCTTCGGCCCGCCCGACGTCGAACACGTCCACGATGGCGGGGTGTTTCAATCTACCGGTGGCTCGGGCTTCCTGCAGAAAACGCTCGACGATGTCCGGGCGTGCCGCCAAAGACGGCAGCACCAGCTTGATGGCGAACTGCCGATCCGTGAGCAAGTTCTGAGCAGCCCAGACTTCGGCCATCCCGCCTTCCCCAAGCGGACGAATGACCCGGTACTTCCCAGCGATGACGCAGTTCGGCTCCACACCGAAATTCCATCGGAGTGGAGCCTCTTAGGCCAACTAAGCTGCGCTTCGGCAGGTCCGGCTGAGCGTAGGTAGCTTAGCTGGCGGCGCCGGCTAGCTGCGCTTGCTGGGACTGCAGGAACTGCGCGACAGCGCGGCTGCGCTCGATAGCGAACTGCTTCACTTCGCGGTTCTGGGAGCCGGCGAGGGCGTTGAGCAGCTTGGTCACCTTTTCGATTTCCTTGGACTGGAACAGCGCCTCGAAATAGTTGTTCGCCAGACGCACGTCCTGCGCCATCTTCGCCTCGTGGGGCTGCAGTAGCTTGATCACGGACGGCAAGTCGCCCAGCTGACCATACAGAGCCGACAGGCAAATCAACGCGAGCGGGTCTGCGGAATTCCGCTCCACGGCCTTCTTTGCGTACTCGACGGCCTTGTCCCGCGTCTCTTCTTCGCCGGAGTAGAATCCCTGCAGGGCAATGTAAGGCGCGGCAGAGCGTTTGTGGGCTTCCGCATCGGCCAGCTCCACCACGGTCTTAATCGCCTTTTCTTCGTCGGAAGACTCCCGGGTCGACGAATACAGATACGCCCATGCGTCCACGCAGTTGCCGTCGATGCTGAGCGCGCGATCGATTGCCTCGCGCTCGCCGGCCGTGTCGCCCTTGCCTTTGAGCGCCTTGGCAACGTGAAGCGACGGGAAGGGATTGTCCGCCAAGAGGTTCTGCGCCCCGCGTAGCGTGCCCTCGGCCTTTTCCCACTTCTCTTGCTGCAACTGCGCCACACCAAGACCCAGCCAGTCTTCGCCGGTGCCACCGCCCGCGACGACCTTCGCCATCACCTTTTCCGCGCGCTCGAAGCGACCGTACTTCATGAGTTCCTGAGCGTAGAGGCGCCCGCGGTTCAGATCCTCTTTGGACTCTTGCCAGTGCTTCTCCAAGCCTGCCAAGAGATCATCCAGACCGATTGCGATCGGGCGACCGTCCCCGTCCTGCACCTGCACCGCGGGGCCATTGAAGCCGAGTAGCTTCCACATGTTTTCGAGTTCGATGGCCACGGGCCCCTTCTTCATGGCGTCCGCTAGGGCGTCATCGGGCTTCGTCAGGGGCAGCACCACCAAGGCATTGCCTGGCACACCGCCGGGGAACGCTGAAACGGGCGCGACAATGGCGGCGCCTCCGGTTAGCTGGAGGTTGGCTTGGGTCGCGTTTTGGCCAGGGGGGATCGGTTGCGTCATTGCGGTTACCTCATCGTCGCGCTGCGACGAGTCGTGTTGGGTAGGGTTTTAGGAGTGGGAACGCCGAGTGGCGTCGACCTCCGAGAAGCGGGCGCGGACCGTAGCAGCGCCCCAAAGCTCGGGCAATAGCGACAATCCACGAAAATCCCGAAGGATTGACGCGGCTTGATACGCAAATACCCGCGCGTGGTACAACCGCCCTGGGGTCTTCCCAAAAATGGCGCGCATCATTTCTGTCTCGCTGACGCTGCTTTTCGTCTCGCTGGCTGCCGCTCCCGCGTCGGCGGAGTCGCTGATCAAGTTCCCGGGCCGCCATCCGGACTACAGCTTCGAGGCCGAGCCACACTTCATGTTCGGTTTCGACCCCCCGGGGGCACGCGCGGACAAGGGCTTTGGCCCCGGCTTCCGAGGCACCGTTGAATTGGTGGACAACGGCTTCATCAAGACCATCAACAACACCGTTGGACTAGGCTTCGGCGCAGATTGCCTGTGTTTTGAATCAGGCAAGACTTCGGTCTGGGTTCCCATCGTGATGCAGTGGAACTTCTGGCTGACGGACAGCTGGTCGGTATTCGGAGAGCCCGGTGGCGGCTTCTATCTCGGCAGCTCTACGGGAGCCCGTCCGGCCCTGTACGCCGGTGGGCGTTACCACTTCAGCAACTTGCTGGCATTGACCCTGCGGGTCGGATACCCGGCGATCTCCGTCGGCGTTTCCTTCGTGTTGTGAACGGCCTAGCGTGAAAAAAGCGCAGCGCAGCCCCCACGAACCGATGGGTCACCCCCTGGGGGGTGTTTCGTCGCCGAAACTGAGGAATATACTGCCCCTATGAACGCCGCCCGCCCCGTCCTGTCCGTGTTCGCGTTCTCGAGCGCCATGGCCCTGCTTTCTGTCAGCGTCGGCGCCCAGGCCGATCAAAGTGTGATCAAGCGACCCGGAGCGCACCCAAACTACGTTTTTGAGGCGGAACCCCACCTGGCTTTCGGCTTCATCGACGGCCCTGGGGATGGAAACGACGACGGTTTCGGGCCCGGCTTTCGGGGCACCATCGAGCTCGTCGACAACGGGTTCGTCAAAACCATCAACAACACCGTCGGCATCGGCTTCGGCATGGATTGGCTTTTCTACGGCGATCATTGCCACGGAAACAGAAACAATCGCGACTGCCACGACCACGACCGCATCATCTTCCCCGTCGTGATGCAGTGGAATTTCTGGCTAACTCGCAATTGGTCGGTGTTCGGCGAGCCCGGCATTTCCCTGAACATCCGTGACCGCCACAACGACGACGACTTCGATTTCGATCCGATCGTGTTCTACGCGGGCGGTCGCTTCCACTTCAACGACGCCATTTCCCTCACCATGCGCATCGGGCATCCGACCTTCTCCGTCGGCGTCTCGTTCTTCTTGTGATCCGAATCCCCAGGCCAACAAAGCCTGTCAAGCCAGGCCGGCTTTTCTTGGGATTTTGCCGGAGCCGGAGCCTGAGGCCGTGGCGATCTGGCTGCCTTGAGGCTATACAAGAGTCAAGGTGAGTATTCTCATCGGCATCCTCGGCCTAGCCCTGCTGATGGTGATCCATGAGGGTGGACACCTACTGGCAGCGCGCGCGTTTGGCATGCGGGTCATCCGCTTCAGCATCGGTTTCGGACCGGCGCTATGGCGCTACCAACCCAAGGGCAGCGAAACGGTCTACCAGCTCGCGCTGATCCCGTTCCTGGCCTACGTGCAGATCGCGGGGATGAACCCCTACGAAGAGATCGATCCCGAAGACAAGGGCAGCTACGCAAACGCTAGCCTGATCGGCCGCATTTCCGCCATCTTCGCTGGCCCACTTGCGAACTACCTATTCGCGTCGGTGCTGTTCCTCGCCGCCTTCACCATCGGCGGCGACACGACCACCGTCCAGATCATGGAGGGCGGCGCGGCCGAAGCTGCAGGGCTCAAGAACGGCGACAAGGTCGTCAGTATTGACGGCAGGCCCATCAAGGGATGGGACGACATCCCGGACGCCGTCTTGCCCAAGGCCAAGGTGCCCATTCCCGTGGTGATCAAGCGCGACGGCAAAGAGCAATCCTTCACCATCACGCCGGAACCGAAAGCCAAGAACGGCCAGGGACAAATTGGCGTACGCCCGACCAGCATGGTGCCGGCACTCGACTTCAAAGAAGCGGCCATAGAGTCCGTCTTGCATCCCGCAAAAGTCGTGCGCGCGTTGGTGATCGGGCTTGGCCGCATCATCACCGGAAAAGAACGCCCAGAAGTCACCGGGCCGGTGGGCATCGTTAAGGAAACCAGTCGCGCGGCCGAGCGCGGCCCCGCAGACTATTTGTATTTATTGGGGCTATTGAGCGCGTATCTCGGGGGATTCAACCTATTGCCGTTCCCCGCCCTGGACGGAGGGCGACTCATGTTCTTGGGTTACGAAGCCGTCACCAGACGTCGCCCCAACGCCCGCATCGAAGCCCATGTTCACGCCGTCGGTCTGCTCATGTTGCTAGCGCTGATCGCGGTCATCAGTGTCTTCGACATTCGCGGCAAATAGTCCCGCCTTACCCATGGACAGCGTAGAACTCGTTGGCCGGGGGCTACACGGAGGCAAACGCTGCGCCGTGCGTCTCTCCCGCGCAGTCGGCCCGGTTCGCTTCGTCGACGGAACCCGCGACGTGATGATTCATCAGCTCGCTCCCGTGCGCCTGGAGCGTGGCGTCCGTGTACGCTTCGAGGAATACGAAGTCGAACTGGTGGAGCATTTGTTCGCGGCACTCGCGGGTCTCCAGGTGCGCCAGGGCATCGTGATCGAAGTGCGCGGCGGCGAAATCCCGCTGCTGGACGGCGCCGCCTTCGAGCTTGCAATGGCAACGCGCGCCCTGGAACCAAGGCCCACGCCGCCATCGCTGTGGGTGCGCGAGCATGCCGAGCTTTTCGAAGGAGACTCTAGCTACACCTTCCACCCGGGAGACGAATGTCGGCTTCAGGTGCAGGTGGACTTCCAGGGTGTCGGAGCACAGCACGCGGCCTTCGACGGTTCCGAGCGCTGCTTCCTGGAGCAGATCGCCCCGTCCCGCACCTTCGGCTTCGCCCGGGATGCCGCCGCGCTTCACGCCAGCGGACTCGCCAAAGGCGTCGATCCGCACACCGTCTTGGTGCTTGATGACGCCGGGCAAGCGATCCCGCCCAGCCGTCCGGCCACCGAGAACGAGCTCGCACGCCACAAGCTGCTCGACCTGCTGGGCGACCTGTACCTCTACGGCGGCCCGCCCCGCGGCGCCGTGCATGCGGTGCGCCCGGGCCACAGGAACACCCATGCCGTAGCCCAGAGAGCCCTTGAAGCCGGTATCTTGAGTCAAATTCCGCCGTGAGCTGGCCCGAACACCAGACCGCGCGATACGCTTGCGGCATGCGGCGTCGCGCCCTCGCCCTCGTCTTGGTCAGCTCGGCTCTCGCCGCCTGCGGCATGCCCGCCGTCCAACTGAACGAGGGACCGCGCGAATACGCGCCCACGGACTACGAGCTGGTGCTCGAGCGCTGGACGCGCAGTGCCGACCTCATCGTGCCGAGTAACCTAGACAACGTGCTGGGCGTGACGGCGACCTACGAGTCCTGGGACTTCCGCTGGGCCTACGTCGTTCGCTACGCCGAAGACTATCGCCTGACCGTGGACCAACGCGGCGCACTCCTACAGCGCTCCCTTTCCGAGAGCCGTCAAAGCCACGAGTTCTACGTTGCGCTGTATGCCCAACGCCACAAGTGGAACGACCTGACTGCAGACGATCCAGCGTGGATCGTGCGACTCATCGACGACCAGGGCAGCGAGAGCGCACCCACGTCCATTGAGCCCATCAAGCGCCCCGGAGCCATCGAGCGCACTTACTTCCCCTACACCAGCCCGTGGCGCAGCGCGTACCGCATCAGCTTCGCCAAGTTCCGCGCCGACGGCCGCCCGACGATCAGCCCGCGGGCGCAATGGTTCGGACTACGCTTTGCCGGCGCACAGGGACACCAGGCACTGGTGTGGGACTTGAAGTCTGGGCAGCGCAATCGACAAGCGGCGGGCGAAGGCGGACCTGCGTTTTAGGTTGTGGGCGTGAGAGCGGGCGTGAGAGCGGGAGCGGGCGCGAGCGCGAGCGTGAGCGTGAGAGCGGGCGCGAGAGTGGGCGTGGGCGCGAGCGAGAGCGCGAGAGGGCGCGAGCGCGAGCGTGAGAGCGGGCGCGAGAGTGGGCGCGGGCGCGAGCGTGGGCGTGAGCGTGAGCGCGAGCGCGAGCGTTGACGGCGCTTCAGCCCTTTAGCAGCCACCTTCACGAGCAGAGCGACGGGGGTCGGGGCCCCCGGAGCGAGGGGGAACGGCGGGGGAACCTTCCCCCGCTTCCGGGCCAAACAAATCCACTGTCAGGCGCGATCCGACGACGACGCGTGACCCGCGACGACACAAAGACTCTTGGCC
>CBDUPW010000177.1:0-14482 GCA_965369205.1 uncultured Polyangiaceae bacterium
CCCAGTCCCAGTCCCAGTCCCAGTCCCAGTCCCAGTCCCAGTCCCAGTCCCAGTCTCCCCCGCTCACCGCCCCAGCTTCAACACCTCCCCCCGCGGCGGCTCCCAGCTTGGGACCCACTTCGGACATTCTCCCACCTCGCTGCCAAACCTCGCCTCCGCAAAATCCTCGCCCTCGCTCCGGTCAAACCGCAGATCCCCAACAATGAGCGCGCCCTCGCGCTCGACAAAGAACGGCGCCCGCGAGAAGCGCAGGAACGCGTGCACGTCACAACGCTTGGCGAGGGCTTGCCACTTCGCGACCGGCGCGCTCAGCTCTTTGCCCCAATGCACCCGCGCGTCGGCTGCGGCCTCCACGTCGACCAACGGCGCCGTCGTCGGCAGTCGGTAAGACGGACATTGCACAGCCGAAACCAGCTTGGCAAACGGCGCCAGCATCACCCTGCGCAGCACCAGGGTCTCACCCGGTCCGCTGCTGACGGTCACGCCGGCCCAACACGCGGGATTGCCCGGCATGGGCCAGAGCGCGGCGTCCACCAAGGTTTCGCGTGGGAAATGCTGCGCATAGAGCGACCGCGCGGTGCTTTGAGCGGCGCTCCCGGCCAGCCCGAAGCCAAGCAGCACCACAGCGCTGCCCAGCACTGCAAAGAGCACTCGCTTTTGCTTCAAGCGAAACGAAAGCGCGAACGAAAGCAGCACGGCGACGCTGATCACCGGTTTGATCCAGACCGGAAAGAAGACGGTCAGCCAAGGGATGACGAGCGGTATGAGAGCCAGTCCAGCCAACAGAACTTTCCCAACCCGCGCCTTGATGGAGAAGAACAACGCCGGCACGCACAGGATCCAAAACCACGGCTCGATGATGAAAATGCGATCGCCATAGACCCAGCCATCGTAGACCGGCCAGAAGGGATGCACGCCGTAGACGTTCGTGAAGTCCATGGCCAGGTGCAACACCGGCCCGCTCACGAGCAGCGCCGCGAGCCAGCGCTGTTCGTGCAGCGCAAACCGGCGCCGCCAGAAGCGCAGTAGCGCGGCCCACGCCAACAGCCCCAAAGGCAATCCCACGGCCAAGGTGTGCGTGTGCCCGCGGTGGTGCAGCAAATAGCCAAGGCGCCCGCCCGTGATGAACGTGTAGGCAAAATCGAGGTCCGGCAGATTGTTGCCGAGGGCCGCCGCGAAGTAGGCCGCCGCACGAAACTTCCCGGGCAACGCACCGCGAGCGGCAAGCGCGCTGCAAACCGTCTCTGCGAGCAGCATGCCCGCCAGGCTATGGGTGATGTTGTCCATGGCTCGAAAGCGCCGACCCTAGCAGGCGCGCGAGCGCTCATGCGCGGCCCAAAAGCCGGCCGGCAGCGGTCGACGGCACTCGGACCCTCGATTACCCTCGGCGCCATGACGACTACCGCCGCGACGCGTTCGTTTTGGATCTTGCTGGCCGGTGTCGCAAGCCACGCCACGGCCTGCGGCCCCAAACCGCAGGCCCACGTCCCGCCACCTGCTGCGACGGCCACGGCACGCCCGACCGAAGCCACGCAACCAGAGATCCAACTGATCCCGCGCAGCGTTCTGTTTGGCACCCCGGAGCGCACGCAGCCACAGCTGAGCCCCGACGGCATGCAGGTCGCGTGGCTCGCCCCCAAAGACGGCGTGCTCAATGTGTGGGTCGCTCCGGCAGATCAAATCAAAGACGCTCGAGTGATCACCGACGACAAAGTGCGCGGGATCCGCAGCTACCACTGGGCGCAGTCTTCGAAGTACGTGCTGTATGCCCAGGACAAAGGCGGCGACGAGAACTGGCGCACGTACTCCGTCGAGCTCGCGTCCGGCAAGGTCGCAAACCTGACGCCGGAAGAAGGCGTGCAAGCGCGGCTGCTGCATATGAGCCCGAAAAAGCCCAACGAAGTTGTGATCGGCCTCAACGCTCGGGACAAGCGTTTTCACGATGCCTTTGCCGTCGATCTGACGAACGGCAAGCGCCGGCTGATCCAGAAGAACGACGGCTTCACTGGGTTCATCTTCGACGACCAACTCGCCGTGCGCTTCGGCACAAAACCGACCCCTGAGGGCGGCTCCACGGTCCTCAAGAAACACGGCAAGAATTGGCTGCCTTTTGCGACATTTTCGCCGGAAGACGACATGGTCAGCGGCCCCCGGGCCCTCCGCGGCGACGCCAAGCAGCTGTACTTCGTGGACAGTCGCGGCCGCGATCGCGCCGCCTTGACGCAAGTTGCCGTGGCCACAGGCAAGAGCGAAGTGCTGGCCGAAGACCTCAAGGCCGACGTCACCGACGTGCTGCTGCACCCCACGGCCATGACCGCTCAGGCCGCGGTCAGCATGCACACCCGCAAGACCTTCACGGTCATCGACCCGGAGCTGAAGACCGACTTCGACACCCTGCTGGCGGCACAGCCGGGCGAGCTGTCCGTCATCGATCGCAGTCTTGACGATCGCCGCTGGCTCGTTGCCTACTCATTGGACACCGGCCCCACCCGCTACCACCTGTACGAACGCGTCGACCGCAAGCTGACCCCGCTGTTTGCGGATCGCCCCGAGCTCGAAAGCTATCCCCTGGCCCCCATGGTCCCCGTCGTCATTCCTGCCCGGGACGGGCTGCAGCTCGTCAGCTACATCACCTTTCCCAAGGACTCCGGAGCCGGTCCGGAAGCGAAGCCGAACAAACCGTACCCCATGGTGCTCAAGGTCCACGGTGGGCCCTGGGGCCGCGATCGCTGGGAGATGAACGCATTCCATCAGTGGTTCGCCAACCGCGGCTACGTCACCCTGAGCGTCAACTTCCGGGGCAGCGTCGGCTTCGGCAAGGCGTTCGTGAACGCCGCCGATGGCCAGTGGGCGCGAACGATGCACGACGACTTGATCGACGCCGTGCGCTGGGCGGTGGAGCGCGGAGCTGCGGATCCCAAACGCGTGGCCATCTTCGGTGGTAGCTACGGGGGCTACGCCACGCTGGTCGGCCTGACGCAGACACCGGACACCTTCGCTTGCGGCGTCGACATCGTCGGGCCGTCGAATCTGATCACCCTGCTGGGATCCATTCCGCCGTATTGGGAGTCCTACAAGGCGATGTTCAAGAAGCGGGTCGGCGACGTGAGCACCGAAGCGGGCAAAGCGCTGCTGATTGAGCGTTCGCCCCTCACGCACGTGGCCAAGATCCGAAAGCCGCTGCTGATCGGCCAAGGTGCCAACGACCCACGGGTCAAGCAGGCAGAGAGCGACCAAATCGTTGCCGCCATGGCCAAGAACGCGATCCCCGTCAGCTACGTGGTGTACCCGGACGAGGGCCACGGCTTCGCGCGACCGGAAAACCGCCTTTCTTTCAACGCCGTTGCGGAGGCATTCCTGGCCGGGTGTCTGGGGGGGCGCAGCGAACCCGTTGGCGACGCCTTCCAGGGATCGAGCCTGGAAATCCGCGCCGGCCGCGAGCACATCCCGGGCCTTCCGGCAGCGGCCGCCCCTTGAGCCGCCCTCTGGCTTGCGGGGACCCTGCAAAACAGGGACATTGTTGGGGATGCAATGGTCCCGAGTCGCGAGCGCACTGCCGCTCCTCCTTTCGCTTTCTTCACCAGCACAGGCCCTGCAGCAGTCCGGCGGAGCCACGATCCCGATCCTGGACTCCAGCGTCACGACCTGTTCCGACAAGAACGTGCAGGTCTGTCTCAACGCCGAAGAGGGCGGCAATACCATCAACGCGCTTTCCGCCGCTGCGACGACGCCGGAGACCTTCAACCCGAGCTGCGGCCTGACCTTTCGAGTGCTCGCCCGAGGCGCGGGCTACAACAACACCTTCGGCTGGTACAACGTCACCGGCGCCAAACCTGCGGACTCGGACTTGCACGGGTTCCTGCTCTGCTCGGACGCGCCAGGCACCACCAAGGCGCTGAATCTCAAAAGTGATCCAGCCTACAAGGGCGGGCAAATCGGTTTTTTCATGGCGACCCCCCAGGGCGTCAGCGGCAACTGCCCGCAGTTCAATCCCGGCGGCGGCTCGGTGCCGGGCACTGTGGGGCATGTGTACTATTCTGAGAAGAGCTACAACCCGGACAATACCGGGCCGAATAGCTTCATTCATTTGATCCTATACGACAGCGTGACCCACCCGAATTCCTTCTACTTCGCGTGGGAAGACACCCTAAACGGCGGGGACAACGACTTTGACGACCTGCTGACCCGAGTAGAGGGGATCACCTGCTCCGGCGGCGGCGCGGCCTGCGACACGGGCCTGCTCGGCAAGTGCAAGGACGGCACCATGCAGTGCAAGAACGGCAGCTTGGTCTGCGAACAGAACCAAGCGTCGACCGCGGAGAGCTGCAATGCGCGGGACGACGATTGCAACGGCGCCGTCGACGACGGCGATCTGTGCCCCCCCGACACGGTATGCGACCGTGGCACCTGCGTGCCCAAATGTGGCACCGGCGAGTTCGCCTGCCCTGCGCATTTAAAGTGCAACGTCGGCGGCCTGTGTGTGGATCCCGCATGCGAAGGCGTCAGCTGCAATCCCGGCGAAGTCTGCGTGGCCGGAAAATGCAGCGCGCCGTGTGACGGCGTCGTGTGTCCCGCCGGACAAGTGTGCCGCGAAGGCAGCTGCGTCGACCCGTGCCTGGGCCTGAGCTGCGACAGCGGTTATGTCTGCGTGCAGGGCGTGTGTACCCTCGACTGCGCCTGCAAGGGCTGCAGCAGTGGACAGACTTGCGACTCGACGTCCAAGAAGTGCGTCGACAATGGTTGTTCTCCAAACCCATGCGGCGCCGGACAGGTCTGCGCCCTGGGGGCCTGCGTGGACGCCTGCGCGGGCGCCAAATGCCCTGTGAATATGACCTGCCAGGCCGGCGACTGCGTCCCAGATCTGGATGCGGGCGCTGGAGGCGGCAGCGGTGGGCTGAACTTCGACGGCGCCATTGGCGTCGGTGGCAGTGGCGGCAGCGGCGGTAGCGACGCGGGCGCTTCGGGCGGTGGTGGTGGCGCCTTTGGCTCGGGCGCACCTAAAGATACCGACGCCGGGGGCTGCGGCTGCCGCACGACCCGCGATGGCTCGGGCCACAACGGATTGCTGCTCTTGGGACTCGCGGCGCTCGGCGCGCTGCGACGGCGTCGCGCAAGGCCGAAGTGCTGACGGCGCGCAAAGGCAAGACCCGTCGCGTCCTGATCGTCGACGACGACGAAGATCTGTGCGCTCTACTCGGAGCCGCGCTTCACAAGCACGGATACGAGTTTCTGGCGGTGCATAGCCTGGCCGACGCCAGCAAAGCGATCGAGGCCGAATACTTCCCACTCGTGCTCCTAGATCGCCATCTGCCAGACGGTGACGGGGTGCGCCTCCCACCCGAGCTTCGCGCCAACAGCGCGCGCCCCTATTCCGTGATCGTCATGGTCACGGCACGCGGCGGGGCGGAGAGCTACCTGCAGTGCATGGACGCCGGCGCAGACGACTTCCTGCCGAAGCCCATCGACCTTGACGTGCTCGGTGCGCGCCTGCGCGCATTCGAGCGCCTGCTATCCCTACAAGGCGAGGTCGGCCAGCTGCGCGCGTTTCTGCCGATCTGCATGCATTGCCACAAGGTGCGGGACGAATCCGGACACTGGGCCAGCGTTGAGGACTACGTGCGTCAGCGCTCCGCTGCGCACTTTTCTCACGGCATCTGCGAGGCCTGCTACGAGAGCGAATACGGCGAAACGCCTTAGCTCATGCCGGGCTGCTCGCCGGGCGGGGGTGCGCCTGCAGGCGGCGGAACCGGCGCGGGTTCTTCGGGCGGCACCGAAGTGCGCGGCGCCTCGTCGCTGATCAACTCACCCTGACGGTACTCCAGCAGAAGCCGACGGGGACCGAATAGCTTTTCGGGATCGAGCACCACCAGCGCCTCGCGCAAGACGTCGTCCATGTGGTCGACCAGCACGATGCGCATGCTCTTCAAGACCCGGCGGGGGATTTCCCGCAGGTCTTTGCGGTTGTCCTTGGGGATGACCACGGTCTTGATGCCGTTGCGGTGCGCCGCCAGCAGCTTCTCTTTCAGGCCGCCGATGGGCATGACCCGACCCCGCAGCGTGATTTCGCCAGTCATGGCGACCTCGTTACGGATCGAAATCTTGGTCAGCGCACTGGCGATGCTAGTGGCCATGGTCACCCCGGCGCTGGGGCCGTCTTTGCGCACGAAGTCCGGGAAGTGCACGTGCACGTCGATCTTTTGGTAGAAATCCGCGTCGAGCTCCAGGGCGTCGGAGCGTGAGCGGATGTAGCTCATGGCGGCTTGCGCGCTCTCCTCCATGCCCTTCTCCAAGAGGCCCGTGATGACCAGCTTGCCCTTGCCGGGCACGACGCTGACTTCGCAGTCTAAAATGTCGCCGCCGTAGTCCGAGACGGACAGCCCATGGGTGAGGCCCACGTGGTCGTCTTCCTCTTTCTTGCCGAGGCGGAACTTGGGCACGCCCAAGTACTTGGGCACCTCTTTGCCGCGCACGATGATCTTCTGGTCTTTGCCCTCTTTGACGACCTGCAAAGCCACCTTGCGACACACGCTGGCGACCTCGCGCTCGAGATTTCGAACGCCTGCTTCCTTGGTGTAGTGGTGGATCACCGTGCGCACTGCGTTTTCGGTGATGTCCAAATCCACGTCGTCCAGACCGCACTCGTGCTTCTGCCGAGGCACCAAGTACTTGAGCGCGATGTTCAGCTTCTCGAACTCCGTGTAGGACGAGAGCTGGATGATCTCCATGCGATCCTGCAGCGGAAGCGGGATGCCACCCAGGGTATTCGCAGTGGTCAGGAACATGACCTGGGACAGGTCGTAATCCAGATCCAAATAGTGATCGTTGAAGGTGTTGTTCTGCTCCGGGTCGAGCACTTCAAGCAGCGCGGCTGCCGGATCTCCCCGGAAGTCGGTGCTCATCTTGTCGATCTCGTCGAGCAAGAATAGCGGGTTGGCGGTGCCCACCTTCTTCAGATTCTGAATGATCTTGCCCGGCAGCGCGCCGATGTACGTACGTCGGTGGCCGCGGATTTCGGCCTCGTCCCGCACGCCGCCCAGCGACAGGCGCGTGAACTTGCGACCCGTGGCTCGGGCAATGCTTTTGGCAATGCTGGTTTTGCCGACGCCCGGCGGGCCGACGAAACAGAGGATGGGCCCCTTGAGCTGGCCCGTGAGCGCCTGCACCGCCAGGTATTCAACGATGCGCTCTTTGCACTTCTTCAGGCCGTAATGATCTTCTTCTAGGATCTTCTCCGCTTCGATAATGTCGAAACGCTCTTCGCTGGTATCCGACCAGGGCAGACTCAAGATCCAGTCGATGTAGTTACGCACGACCGTGGCCTCCGCGGAGGTCGGGTGCATCATCTTGAGCTTCTTGAGCTCCTTTTTGACACGCTCCTGAGCTTCCTCGCTCATCTTCTTGTTCTTGAGCTTGTCCTCGATTTCCTGGATCTCGCTCTTGAACTCGTCGCGCTCGCCGCCGCCCAGTTCCTTCTGGATGGCCTGCATCTGCTCGTTTAGGTAGTACTCCTTCTGCGTCTTCTCCATCTGCTTCTTGACGCGGGAGCGGATCTTCTTCTCGACCTGTAGGATCTCGATTTCCGCCTGCATCAATTCGTAGATGCGTTCCAAACGGCTTTTGGCGTCGAGAGTTTCCAGAAGACTCTGACGATCGGCGAGCTTGATCGTGGGCAGGTTGGCGGCGATGGTGTCCGCCAGCTTTGCCGGGTCGTCGATGCTCTGCACCTGCATCAAGACTTCCGGCTGCACCTTCTTGTTGAGTTTGACGTAGACCTCGAAAGTGCTTTGCACACTACGGATCAGCGCCTCAAGCTCCACGTCCGATGCCGAGGTTTCCGGGAGCGGCTCGACCTCGACCATGAAGTAGTCGTTCGTCTCCACCCAGCGCCGGGCGCGCGCGCGCTGCTTGCCCTCGACCAGTACCTTCACGGTGCCGTCTGCGAGCCGCAGCAGCTGCACGATGGTGCCGATGGTACCGACCTGAAAGATGTCGTCAGGGGTCGGGTCGTTGGTCTTCGCACTCTTCTGCGCGGCGAGAAAAATCTCCTTCTCGCGCGCCATGGCCTCGTCGAGAGCCAGAATGCTCTTTTCGCGGCCCACGAAGAGCTGCGAAACCATATGCGGAAAAACGATGATGTCCCGAAGAGGGAGCGCGGGCAGCGGACGTGACTTCACGGATGGGGCTTTCCGGCGATTCAGCCGACGCCGGCTTGTTCGTCTTTTTGGTAGACGATCAAAGGCGATTCACCTTTGGCGATGACGTCTTCGTTCACCACCGTTTCTTTGATGCCAGACTTCGACGGAATGTCATACATGATGTCGAGCATCGCCTCTTCGAGGATGGCGCGCAGGCCACGAGCACCGCTTTCGCGCTCAAGCGCTTTGCGAGCGACCGCCTGTAGCGCACCCTTGGTGAACTTCAGCTTCACGCCGTCCATCTCGAACAGTTTCTGAAACTGTTTCACCAGGCTGTTCTTCGGCTTGGTCAGAATGTCGATCAGGGCGTCCTGGGTCAGCTCGTGCAGGGTCGCCAGCACGGGCAACCGCCCAATGAACTCCGGAATCAAACCGAACTTCAACAGGTCTTCGGGCTGCACTTTGCCCAGCAGCTCCCCAAGCTTGAACTCGCTCTTGCTCTTGATCTCCGCGCCAAAGCCCAGGCGTGCCTGGCCCAGACGCCGTTGGATCAGCTGGTCGAGGCCCACGAAGGCGCCACCACAGATGAACAGGATGTTCGTGGTGTCCACTTGCAAGAAGTCCTGCTGGGGGTGCTTGCGCCCACCCTTGGGCGGCACATTCGCCACGGTTCCTTCGATGATCTTCAAGAGCGCCTGCTGCACCCCTTCGCCGGATACGTCTCGGGTGATGGAGGGGTTGTCGCTCTTGCGGCTGATCTTGTCGATCTCGTCGATGTACACGATGCCGCGCTGGGCGCGCTCGACGTCATGGTCGGCGTTCTGCAGCAACTGCACGATGATGTTCTCGACGTCCTCTCCGACGTAGCCGGCTTCGGTCAAGGTGGTTGCATCCGCGATGGCGAAGGGAACCTTGAGGATCTTGGCAAGGGTCTGCGCGAGTAGCGTCTTGCCGCTACCGGTTGGACCGAGCAGCAAGATGTTGCTCTTGGATAGCTCCACGTCCTCTGTCGACACTTTGGTGTCGATGCGCTTGTAGTGGTTGTGCACCGCCACGCTGAGGACCTTCTTCGCGCGGTCTTGCCCGATGACGTACTCGTCGAGGATGGCCTTGATCTCCGCGGGCTTCGGGATCGGATCCGACCCACCGGCGGGTTCGTCCTTCTCGACCTCTTCCGCGATGATGTCGTTACAGAGCGCGATGCACTCGTCGCAGATGTAAACGGTTGGCCCCGCGATGAGCTTCTTGACTTCCTTCTGGGACTTTCCGCAGAAAGAGCAGCACAAGTTGCCGTTCGAATCGTCTCGCCGTCGCTCCACTTGTTAACCCACGTGCTTCTTTAGTGGCCCGCCCGGACCGCTGCTTCTACTGGTGTGTACCGGATAATCTCGGAAAAGCTCTAAAATTCTAGAGATGCCAGCGGGGCGCCGCAAGACTCCTGCGGATTTTGCGCTCCTGCTTGGCCGGCGGGCTGGCTGGGCCTGCCTCTCGCAAACTTGCCGCGGCCCCCTCGCAAGCGGCCTGAGGCGCGCTAGTCGCCCTTCTTTTTCGGCTCGAATACCTCGTCGATCAACCCGTATTCCTTGGCCTGAACCGGACCCATGTAGAAATCGCGCTCGATGTCTTTCGCGATGTCTTCTTTAGGCTTCCCCGTGCTCTTCACCAAAATATCCGTAATGATTTCCTTGGCATGACGGATTTCTCGGGCCTGGATCTCGATGTCCGTGGCCTGACCCCGCGCGCCGCCGAGGGGTTGGTGGATCATGATTCGCGAATGCGGCAGGGCAAAACGACGCCCCTTGTGCCCCGCTCCCAGCAGAAGCGCGCCCATGCTGGCCGCCTGCCCAATGCAGATCGTACTCACGGGACAGCGCACGTATTGCATGGTGTCGAAAATCGCCAAACCAGCGGTCACGACGCCCCCGGGAGAGTTCACGTAAAGCTGGATGTCTTTGTCCGGATCTTCGCTTTCCAGAAAGAGAAATTGGGCAATGATGATGTTGGCGACGTCGTCGTCGACGCCGCTGCCCAAAAAGACGATACGGTCTTTCAGCAGGCGGCTAAAAATGTCCCAGGTGCGTTCCCCGCGGTGGGTCGTCTCGACCACATGCGGGTAGATCACGTTCGAAGGCGCCACACTCTCGAGTATGGCCATGGCTTGCTGACGGGTTTCCGGTCGTTTGGTCATGGGTGGTCTCACTTCTCGTCTTCGATCTTGGACTTGGCTTCGATGATGTCGAGCACCTTATTCTCCAAAATCATTCCCACCAACATCTCCCGTCGCCGCGGATCGCTGTATTCCGCCTTCAACTTCGCGACATTCTTGCCAGTCTGCTCGGAAAGCTCCTTCAAACCTTCCTCGATCTCGGGCTCGCCGATTTTCAGGCCTTCCTTTTTCGCGATTTCCGCCATCAATAGCCCAGCGCGCACTTTCACTTCGCTGTCCTTACGGATGTTCTCCCGTAACTCGTCCCCAACGCCGCTGACGCTCTGACCCTGGCGGCGTGCCTGAGCGACGACCTCTTGCTCGGTGATGCGCATCTGGCGCTCCACCAACGTGGGGGGCACGGGGATCGGGTTCTTTTCGACGAGGGCCACGACGAGCTGTTCCGCCACGGTGTTTTCGGACTGCTCCTTCTGAGCCTTCTCGAGCTCCGCCCGGATGGAGGCCTTGAGGGCGTCCAGGGTATCGAACTCACCGACGTCCTTCGCCAGCTCATCGTCCAAAGCAGGCAAGACCCGCTCCTTCATGTCCGTGACGGTCAGCGCGAAGGTTGCCGTCTTGCCGCGAAGCTTGGCGTGGGGATGTTGCGCCGGCATTTCCACGAGCGCCTCGGCCTTGTCACCGATCTTCTTATCCCGCAGGGCCGTGTCGATCCCTTCGAGCAGCGTGCCGGAGCCAAGCTCGACCTGGAAATCTTTGGCGCCCGCATCCGCGATGGCGTCGCCACCGACCAACACGTCGAAGTCGACGGTAACGACGTCGCCCTCTTTGGCCGCACGCGGAGCCTTGGGGGCTTCTAGGGTGGAGTGCTCGCGGCGCGTCGCTTCGAGCTGTTCATTCACCTGCTCGTCCGTGACGTCGACCTTCGGCCGTTTGGCTTCGAGTCCGTCGTAGTTCACCGCGTCGATCTCCGGCACGATTTCGAAGCGCGCCTTGTACAAGAACGGTTTGTTCTCGATCAGCTCTTTGGGCTCGAAGGCAGGGTTACTGACCGGTTGTAGCTTCTGATCCGTAACGGCCTTGGGAAACGTCTCGTCCACTAGGCGCTGCGCCACATCCGCCGCAACGCGCGCGCCGAACATCGTCTTGAGCACCTTGCGCGGCGCCTTGCCGGGGCGAAACCCCTTGACCCGGGCGCTCTTCGCGAGATTGGTAAACGCTTTGTCGAGCTCGGTTTTGACTCGGTCGGCCGTAACCTCGACGTCAAACTCCACGAGCACGGGACTGAGCTTCTGAACCGTGACCTGCATTAGGGGGCGAGACATTCCACGCGGACATAGCCAGGTCAAGGATTCCTAGCGTCTGCTTGGGCAGTTTCGAGGGCACAAAAAAAAGAGACCCCCGTGGGAGGCAGTCCACGGGGGCCAAAGGAGTCCCGGGAGGGACGCGGCCGGATTGCCCGGCCTAAGTGGGGTTATTCGTCGTCTTCGTCGTCGGCTTCGTATTCGGCGGCATCCAGTGCGGCCTCCCACGGGTCGACGTCGAAGTCGATCTCTTGCTGATTCGGCTGCTCGATGTCGTCCATGCTCCAACCAGCACGAAAAGCGGGTCGGATATACGAGCGTTCGAAGTCGGCGTAGCTGCGGTAAGCTCTTGGCGGCATTGCGTCGTCTTCTCCTGAGGAGAGTTGCGGGTTTGTCGGTTTCAGTGGGGGGCGCCGCCAACGCGGCACAGCCGGGTGGGCGGACAAGGGTCGGAATGCGGGCGCTGGGAGGAATAAAAACCGTGCTTCAACAGACGCTCACGGCGCTCGGCGGCCCGGTCTTCCGGGGCGGCGAGCACTTCATGAAGTCGCTGCTTCAGGGGTTTCTGCGTTTGGTGTCTCACACTAACCTACCTGCACCTACATCTGCGCACACAGTACGACACGCCACCCCCCTGACCAAGAAAACGCCCTGCCGGCTCGCTATTTCGATAAGAGACCATTCGAGTGCACGGTCCGGCAGGGGCACATGACGCGTCCAACGATCATCGCCATCGCGAATCAGAAAGGCGGCGTGGGTAAGACCACGACCGCGGTCAATCTCGCGGCCAGTCTTGCGGCCGCGGAGCGGCCGACGCTGCTCTGCGATCTGGATCCCCAAGCCAATGCATCTAGTGGCGTCGGCCAGGCCCCCGGCACGGTGGAGACGACGATCTACGACGCATTGATCGGCAACGCGACGCTCACGGATATCATTCGCCCCACGCCACTTGCGGCACTTGACGTTGCTCCCTCCAGCCAAGATCTGACCGCAGTCGAGTACGAGCTGTTCGACGATGCGGGTCGCGGCACCCATCTGCGCACGCTGCTCCGGGATGCCAACCTATCCAAGTACGAGTTCGTGATCATCGACTCGCCCCCTTCCCTCGGCGTGTTGACGTTGAACGTTTTGGTCGCCGCCCACCGCGTGATCGTGCCACTGCAACCCGAGTACTACGCCCTCGAGGGCATCACGTACCTGATGGCCACCATCGACCGCGTGCGCGCCAGCTTGAACCCCGAGCTGCAAGTCGAGGGCATCGTGCTCACGATGTGGGATCCAAGAAACCGCCTGGCTCACGACGTCGCCGACCAGGTGCGCAAGCATTTCCGGGTGTTTGACGCAGTGATCCCCCGCAACGTGCGGCTCTCCGAAGCGCCCTCCCATGGCTTGCCCGCCTTGCTCTACGACGTCGGCTGCAAGGGCGCGCAAGGGTACTTGAGCCTGGCGCGGGAAGTGATCGAGGGACACTCGTGAGCAGTCCTCAGAAGCCGCGCGGACTCGGCCGCGGCCTCGACGCGCTCTTACCGGTGCGGAATCCGCAGCCGCCCAAGACCCAGACCGGCGAGAGCTACGGCAGCGGTAACGTTTTCAATTGCGCCATCGACAAGATACGCCCCCAAAAAGGACAACCCCGGCAGCACATCAACGACGAAAAGCTCGAAGAGCTTGCGCAGAGCATTCGCGAGCACGGCATCATCGAGCCCCTCGTCGTTCGACGCCTGGGCAAACAGGACGCCTTCGAACTGATTGCCGGCGAGCGCCGCTGGCGGGCCGCGGGCCGCGCTGGACTGAAAGAGGTCTTGGTCGTCGTGCGCGACGTCTCGGACCAAGACGCCTTCGAACTCGCGTTGATCGAAAACATCCAACGCGCGGATCTCGACCCCATCGAGTTTGCCGAAGCCCTGGCACGCTTGATCCAAGAGCATGCCTATACCCAAGAATCCGTCGCCACCCGCGTGGGCAAGGACCGCTCGACCGTGGCCAATGCGCTGCGATTGTTGAAGCTTCCTCGCGCAGTGCGACAGCTCGTGATTTCCGGCGAGCTCTCGGAAGGACACGCCCGCGCGCTGCTGGGCGCGCCTGACGAACTGGTGCTCAGCAACCTCGCCGACAAGGTGCAAAAGGGGCGCCTGAGTGTGCGGCAGACCGAAGCGCTGGTGCGCGCCAGCAAACAAAAGGCGGGCACGGCCAAGGGCCCCAAGGGCAAGGCGCCCAGCGTGCGTGATCTCGAAGGGCGGCTGCAAAAGCGCCTCGGGACCAAGGTAGAAGTGCGCGACAAGGAAGGTCGCGGAGAGATCTTGGTCAAATACTCCAGCCTGGACGAGCTCGATCGGCTGCTTGAGCTGTTGCTTTAGCTCCTGCTCTAGCTCCAGAACCTCACGCCTGCGCCGAGGCGCTACTTCTTTTTGCCCTCGAGGGCGTCGATGGCTTTCTTTGCCGCGGCGCCGACCCCTTGATCGCCACCGAGTTCCACCGCCTTCTTGAGGGCAGTGAGGGCTTCCTTCTTTTTGCCCAGAGCGCGCAGGTGCTGCCCCAAATAGAAGTATCCCGGAGCAAACTTGGCATCGACTTGGATCGACTTCTCGTAGTCCGCCTGCGCTCCGGCGTCGTCTTTCAGCTCGTGGCGACACACGCCCCGACGCACGAGAAAGACCGGCTTCTCAGACTTCTTGATCGCCTTGTCGAAGGCGGCAACGCAGTCAGCGAAGGCCCCCAGTTTGCCGAGGCTGTCACCCAGGGTGGAGAGCACATCCAGCTCCGTCGCCAGGGCAAGGCTCTTGCGCAACTGGGCGACGGCTTCGTCCTTCTTGCCAGCCGCAGCGAGCACCTGACCGTAGGCAACACTCAGGGGGATGTTGTCCGGCGTGGCCGCCACC
>CBDUPW010000178.1:0-14369 GCA_965369205.1 uncultured Polyangiaceae bacterium
TCACGCGCGTGCTGCAGCGTGATGAAAGACGCGACATCTACCTTGACACCTACCGAACCTGTCAAAGTCCCCCAGCGGCAAAGATCTGGATCTCGGTTATACGAACATCGAGATGTTCATGAACCAGTAGGGATCTCAGGGTCGGTTCGCGGCCGGCCCTCGTCGCTGTTGACCCGCGCCTCGGCGAAGGAGCGCGGAACCCCTTCGAGGCCGAGCCTTTTCGGCGGTTGAACCCGCTGTGGAAACGGTGCGAGAGTCGGCACTTGGCGGCTGAGCTCGAGCTGATTCGTTGTCAGGGATGCGGAGCGGGCGTCGGTGTCGATCCCAGCGCAGCGCAGGCAACGTGTGGCTTCTGTGCGCAGTCGACACCGGTTACGGGCCTGGCTCGCCATGTGGCTCTGCCCGCCCGGGCGAGTGCGGCCGAGGAAGAGGGCTTGCTCGCACTGCGTGAGGCGCTCACCGAAAAGTACAAGCCCGGCGCATTGGCAGTCGTCGCCATCTTCACGCTGGGGCCCGCCGCAATGGTGCTGGTTGCGGCCAGCTGGGTTCAGGTCGGCTTGGCTCTGGAAGTTCCAAAGGCTTTCGGCACGCTGGTGATGCTCGGGCTCGTCGTTCTCTCGATACTCGTCTTCATCGTATTTCTACTCTGGTTCTACATGCGGACGGATCCGCGCATCGCCACGTCCATGGACGAAGTGCACCAGTCGATTGTGCGGGAACCGGTACCGGGCAAGTGCCCCGGGTGTGGGGCGCCCTTGTGGGTGCCGCCCCTCAGCGCCTCGCTTTCGTGTTGCTTCTGCCGCGCGCCGTTGCTCGCCTCAGAGGGCATGCTGATCCGCTGGGTCGACGACGCGCAACAGCGACGCGCGGCATGGTCGTCCGAGGCCAACGAACTACTCCGCAAGGTCCGTTTCCAACAAAAGGTCGCCGGCTGCCTATCGCCTGTGGTCTGGGTACTGGCGACCTTCCTCGTCGTGTTCGCGCTGGCCGGTGCCATCGCGGTGCTACGCCTGGCGCTTGGGCTCTAGTTGCAGCCACTTGCGTGGCTAGACGGCAGTCTTTTCGCCATTCAGAGCGGCAAGTCTGCCCACAGCATCATGTGATCGCTTGCGGTGCATGCGAGCGTCCAATCCGCAGGCTCGCTGGTCGGGTCTGGGAAGAACAAGCCGCCATCCGTTGGAGCGCCAATGGTTGCGGACGGGAGAAGGTAGTCGAGTTGGAACTGTTTGCCGGTGCTGGGGTCGGGGCCATCGGGCGTCGGGCACGCGCCCACTTGGGTGTTTCGCTCCGGCGTGGTGCCGACGGTGCCCGCGCCTTCGGGCTGAAACGCGTGCAGCAGCGGGTGGTTGATCAACTGGCCGGCGGCCTCGGGAAAAGCGTCGCCGTGGTCGGCGTCAGCGTTGAAGTCTCCCGTCAAAACGAATCGAGCGCCTGCGGGCAGCGGCGCCTGGTTCGGCAGCTTGCTTTCGATGAACAGCCTCAGCCCCGTCAGCTCATCGTGGTTCCGATACTTGTTGGCCGGCGCATTGATCGGCGGGACTGTGTGCAACATCAGCATGTGGACGGTCTTGCCCAGCACATCCACCGGCGCCACTACCAGGGCCGTTGTGAACAGCGGATTGCCCGGGGGCACCGTGATGCCCAGGTCGGTCTCAAGGTCCTTTTGCTTGCCTTCGGGCAGGTCGGCCCAGGCCACGTCGGTGATCACGCGAACGTCGTTTTTCAGGATCGGATAGCGAGAGATCAACGCGACGTTGATGGAGCCCGGAATCGAGGCATTGCCAGCCTTGACGAAGTACGGGTCGTGTTTGGTGCTGTCGTAGCCGGACCAGAGATGCCCTGAGTTGCCTAGCGCTATGAGCGTGTGCGCGTAGGGCGCGCCGGTGTTCTTCTTGTTCAGGTGCTCCGCGAAGCGCTCGGCGTTTTTTGCGCCGCTATCGAAGCTGCCAGGCTTCGGAGCGGATCCGTCCAGCGGAAAGTCGTACATCATTTCGTTGATCGCGATCACATCGGGGCTGAACCGATTGATCACCTTCACCGCTGCTTCGACTTGGGGATCGCTCGGAGCCGTCAATTTGAGTGTGTTGAGGACTTGGATGTTGAACTGGGCAACGCGCACGCTGCTCACCGCAGTGCCGGCGCTGCCGCCCGCACCACCTGCGCCGCTTGCGCCGGCAACGCCGCCTGCGCCGCCGATGCCTCCGGCCCCACCCGTATTGGCCGCGGATTCATCATCGCCGCACCCGCACGCCAACAGCAGCACAGCCACCGCAACACACCTCCGGATCAGACCGCCCATGCAACCTCCTCTAAACTGCAGAGCGCGAATGGTAACCTAGGTCGGTTGAGATGCCGGCTGCGCCATGACGAATCGCATGGGCCCGCCCCGCCCGCGAGCTTTACAGCTGCAGCCTCAAGATCTCGCCGGAGGCTCGGCGTGCGTGGATGGCGCCGTCGGTGACGAACAGGTCTTCAGCGCCGTCCTTGTCGGAACACAGCTTCTTGATCTTGGCCCCGTCCCGTCGCAACACAACGAGCGGACTCGCCGAGGCGCTGATGACCGCCACGAGGTCGCCGGCGGCAACGACGCGCACTCCCTTCTTGACGGTCTTGTGGAGCGCCACTTCTTGCCACGTGCCGCTCTCGTCCCGCTGTAGCCAGACCATGCCCTTGGCCAGCGCCACAACGACCTCGTTCTCGCCAATGGCCGCGAAGTCGTGGACCTCCCCAAGCTTGGTCTTGGCGCTGTTGTAGATGAGCGTCGGCGTGTCGCTCTCAGCGCCGAAGGTGTGCAGCATCCAGTCTCCTTGCACGCCGAAGCCGCGACTGCCCGCTGGTGTGATCGCCAGGCGCTTGCCGGCGTGGTTTTCGAACTGCTGCACTTCGTCGCCGCGGGCAAGGGTAAAGCCCTCTGCGTTCATGGTTGCGATGACGTCCGCGTTGGCTGCGCGCACTGCCGTTGGGTTCTTCTCTTCACCCCAGCGCGTCAGGGCGTCGATGACGTTGCCCGGATGCGACCACCCGCCGCGCGCCGCGGTCGCGACTGCTTCTGGCACCGGCTCAGGTGGTTGCACTCCTTCGACGAGCACCCAGCCCGGCTTGGACTTCGACTTCTTCGCAGGGCCAGCTGAACCAGCGCCCCGCTTGCTCGCTGCGGTCGCGCCTTTGACGGCCGCTTTCGCTGCCAACACCTCTGCGGTGTGTGTGAGCTCAAAGTATTGGTCGCTGTCGCTCGGCTCATGGGGCTTTCCGTGTCGGAACACGGCACGGCCCGCTTGCTCCGCTACGAAGAACAGCGGCGTCAACTTCACGGACCCGGCAGGGCTCAGCTTCTTGCCGTTCCAGGCGAACAGCTTCATGGGGAATGCCCAGAGCAGCCGCCCGTCGAAGAGCGAGAATCGGCAGTCGCTGATCCGCCGCGAATCCACCACGCTCGGGGAAGCCTCGCTCGTATCGATCACACAGAGTCGAGTCTCCGTCTCGATGGCGAGGAAGCGTTCCGTCAGCCAGAGCGTGCGTTGGATCTTCTTGTCTTCCGCGGACGCCCGCCACACCTCGCGGATCGAGCCGTCACTGGGGTCGACCAGCACCACCGTCTCGTCACGCGTGACCGTCGATAGGTGAAACGCGACACGATCCCCCGACGGGTGTGGAGACGAAACCCGCGTGCAGGTGGTGTTCTCTGGCAGGGCGATCTGCTGCGGACTGCCGTTCACGTTCAGGTACAGCGACTTGTAGAACTGGACGTAGCGCCCCGCGCGCCGCGGGTGGGTCAAGCTACCCTCAAAGGCCATGCCGTCGTCCGCCGGGTACAGCGCACGCAGCGCGGCGGGATAGGCGCTTTCTGCAGCGGGCTCGGTGGGGTCGGCGAAAGCGAGGCCGACGCACTTTGCCTTGGGCGGCGCCACCGCTGCTGCGAAGCGCGCTTGACGCTCCGCCTCGAAGATCCCGCGGAACACTGCGTCGAAGGCCTCGCGACCAGCAGGCTCCGGGTACGCAGCGCCTCTGGGCCGCTGGCTTCCGGCGCAGGGCGGTCCGGGATCCAGATCGGCGTAGTCTTCCGCCGCCGTGATGTGCACCACCTCCACCAGCGGCGCAATCCCGTGGGCTGATCGCACGAACTTGGCAACATCCGCGAACAGCGCCCGCGCATCGCCTCCGCGAGGGAACGCGTTCAGATACGCATACTCCTTGCTGAACCGCCAGCCCCCGCGCCCTGTCACGCCCTTCTTGCAGTGCGCCTGCCACGCATTCGCCAGGGCAACCAAGGTGGCGTCGTCGGGCTCTTGCTCGAAACGCAGTTCATAGACGAAGACCTCGTCGTCCCAATCCTTCGGATCTTCTCCGAGAAATCGCATTTGAAAACTTAGCTCCCCAGTCGGACCGCAGGCACCCGCCCACGGCGCCCGGCATACTAGCGCTCAAGCTCGCGCTTGCGTCACGAGAAGTACGTCAAGTTCGCAGGGCGTTTGCGAAGAAACTCGTCGGACTTCGTTTTGGGCGGCGGCACGCGTTGACTTGGAGTCACAGCTGTCGCGGTCAGGCACGGGAATCGCCTCAAGTGCGGTGGCTCATGCCGAGCGCGTAACCGTCTTGACGCGGCGCGAAGGTGCGGTTTATCGCGGCGCCGCCGAGTGCGGCTGCGTCAGAGGCAAGGCGGCGGATTGCAGGAGCAGAAGCTACCGCTGCAGTGGCCTCCGGCGCAGGGGCATTGCCCAGCAAGGCTGCAGCTGGCGCTGCAATTGACGAACCCGCCGCACCCGTCAGACGCCGAGCCGGCGCACTGGTTGGCGGGGCAGGGGTTGGGATTGGGGGTGCAGCTGGTGCACACGTTATTGACGCAGGTGCTGGGCAATAGGCATTTGCCGCATGCGAGGGTACCGCCGCAGCCGTCGGGCAGCGGGTTGCAGTTCTTGCCTTGCGCGGCGCAGGTGGTTGGAGTGCAGCCACATACGTTCGCTGTGCCGCCGCCGCCGCAGGATTGCGGACTGGTGCAAGTGCCGCAACTGATGTTACCCCCGCAGCCATTGGAGATGGTGCCGCAGTTTTTGCCTTGCGCGGCGCAGGTGGTTGGAGTGCAGCCGCATACGTTCGCTGTGCCGCCGCCACCGCAGGATTGCGGACTGGTGCAACTGCCGCAACTGATGTTGCCCCCGCAGCCGTTGGAGATGGTTCCGCAGTTCTTGCCCTGAGCCGCGCACGTGGTCGCGGCGCAGCCGCACACGTTCGCCGTCCCGCCGCCGCCGCAAGACTGCGGACTGGTGCAACTGCCGCAACTGATGTTGCCCCCGCAGCCATTGGAAATGGTCCCGCAGTTCTTGCCTTCAGCGCTGCAGGTCGTGGGCACGCAGCCGCAGACATTGGGCGTCCCGCCTCCGCCGCAGCTGTCCGCGCCGGTACAGCTTCCGCAGTTGAGCGTCTTGCCACAACCATCGGAGATCGTTCCACAGTTCTTGCCCTGGGCTGCGCAGGAAGTCGGCACGCAGGGATTGGTGCCGCATTTGTTCGTGCCGCCACCACCGCAGGACTGGCCACTGGGACAAGTGCCGCAGTTCACCGTGGAGCCACAGCCGTCAGAGAGGGTGCCGCAGTCCGCGCCGACGTCCGCGCATTGGATAGGCGTACAGCCGCACTGATTGTTGCTGCATACTTCGGGCAACTGACAGGTTCCACATACGATGCTGTTGCCGCAGCCGTCAGAGACAGTCCCGCAGGCGGCGCCCTGTTGCGTGCAGGTTTGAGGCGTGCAGCCGCACGCATTGTCTGCCCCTCCGCCGCCGCAGGTCTCCGGCGCCTTGCAAACGCCGCAGTCCAGGACGCCCTCGCAGCCGTCGGAAACCGTGCCGCACGTCGCAGCAAGCTTGGCACAGGTGGTAGGCGTGCAGGGCGTAGTCCCGCAGCGGTTGGCTCCGTTGCCCCCACAGAATAGGCCGCTGGGACAGCTGCCGCATTCGACGGTGCCGCCGCAGCCGTTGGAGATGGTTCCGCACTCGGCGTTGTCGGTTTCGCACGTGCTGGGGGGACAGCTGCTGGCGTCGCTGCCGTCCGGTGCGATCGCGCCATCCACAACCGAACCGCCATCGGCGGCGGCGTCCGCCTGTCTATCCGGGCCCTTCAAGTCGTCCAAGGACGAAGTCAAGCTGCACGATACAGCAGCCCAGGTCACAAGCAGCGACGCCAGAGCGCTCACAAGCGCGCGTCGAATGGACAAAAGCATGACCCAGTTTAGGGTCGAAGCGACGCTTTGGCCAGTTGCATGCCGGCAACTTCCACTTCGCCTTGCCCGCATCGGGATCCGTGGTCCTGACCGGGACGCCCGATCGGGCGTGTGCGCGGCGTCGTCGGCGCTGGATTAACGGCGACTGGCGCTGAGCGTGCTCCGCATCAGCACGGCGTCGGCCCAATACGCGCCTGTGGCGCCGCTCGGTCGAATGCGGGGGCCCATGGCAGTTTCCTCACGTGGTGGGATATCTCAAACCCCAAACCACCGCCGATTAGTCGTATCTTTCGGCCATGAGATCCTCAGCCAACGCACTCGTGATCGTCGTCGCGACTCTTGGGCTTTGCCTAGGCGCCCGCACCGCTCGCGCCGACGCTGTGCCACCACCACCGCCCAGTTGCCCCAAAGGCAAGGTCCCCGTCACCGATCATGGCGGACCGCGATGTGAGTTGGAAGCACCCAAGAATTGTGCGCCAGGATATCGGGGTAGGATCGGTGGCACGTGTGTGCTCGCGACGTGTTCTACGGACCGTGAATGCGAAGCTGGCCGACGCTGCCTTTCGGTCGAAACCTGTCAGGAGTTTCGCGAGCTTCACTGGAGCGGGTGGGGGTGGCAGTCGCGCCAGCCCGTGTCGCGGGACAATCTCTTCGGCGGACCTCCGCGCCCGCCGCCTGATGGTCCGCCGAAGAAGGCTTGGGTCAATCTGAGCATCTGCGGCCAAGATGGTCCGTGCAAATCTCCCGCTGAGTGCCGACCAGCATCGCTCTGCTATCCACCGAGTTCAGTTGGCAAGACCGGGGCGAAGGTTGTCGCCAGCGGTGCACCAGAAACAACAGCTACGCCAAGTGGCGACGCGCCTCCAATCGGCGGCGACCCGTCTCCCATTGCCACCGACAGCGCAGAAGGCGCCAGCGGCGGCCAAGGCTCGAACGACGTTGCCAGCCACGGAAATCCCGTTGACCCAGTTCAGGACACACCCACCAGCGACAACGGCGGCTGCCGCAAAGGATGCTCGGTGACGTCGACCCCCTCGCAAGCGGGATGGATCTCGCTGCCCCTCCTGGTCTGTTTGGGCCTGTTGCGTCGCCGGCGTGCAGCACACCGACTCTTGGCGTAGCCCCAAAACGCAGCACGCCCTGTCTGCCTGACACACCCTGGCACGGGCCGGCGCGGGGCATTGGTGCCGAAATGCGTGCAGTTAGCCAACGTCTTCTGGCACGACGTCGCTGGCCGCGGCCTCGGTGTCGGCAGGCTTTTCGGGCGCGCTCTGCCAACGTGCGCGACGCTCCGCCTCGCTCCAAGCGCCGGGCATTCCTTGCAGTGCTTCCCACACGTGCAGTGCACTGGGGCGTGCTTTTGGCTCTTTTTCCAACATGGACATGACGAGCGACTCCAAGGCGGCGTCGACCTCCAGAGCGTCACGTTTGGAGGGCGGCACTGGCTGTTCTTGGACATGGGCGACACAGGTGGCCATGGACGTTGCATGTTCAAAGACCAGCTTGCCCGTCAATAGCCAATACGCGACGCAGCCCAAGGCGTAGATATCCGCGCGGTCGTCTACGCTCGACCCCAGGACCATCTCGGGCGCCATGAACGCCGGGGTGCCGACCACGTCGCTATCCTTGGTGAGTCGCGCGTTGTTCTCGCCGCGTTCGTGCTTGCGGATCGTGGCCACCAAACCAAAATCGAGCACCTTCACGACGTCCAACTCCGGGCCCAGTCGACACAGGAACAGGTTGGCGGGCTTGATGTCTCGGTGCACCAGGCCCATCTCATGCGCTTCGATGAGCGACAGGCACGCTTGGGACAGGATGTGGCGCACGCGCGCGGCGGGCTGCGGCCCTTCACGCCCTACCAAAGTGTCGAGATCGAAGCCGTCAAGCAGCTCCATGGCGTAGTAGAAGTCTCCGCTCTCCGTACGGCCGAAATCGTAGAGTTCCACGGTGTGGGACGAGCGCAGCCGCGCTGTGGCCTGGGCCTCGCGTTCAAATCGGCTCGCGAGGCTTTCCAGCTTCTCGGCGGTGGCGTCTGACGGGTCGAGTTTGATCAGCTTCAAGGCGGCGGGTCGCGCAAGCATCTTGTGCTTTGCGAGCCAGACTTCGCCCATGCCGCCGGTTCCCAGGCGCTTGACTATCTCATAGCTGCCCAGCTCCCGCGAACGCTTGCGCTCTTGGCGCAGAGCGACTTCGACGCGGTCGATGGCCCAGGAAATCCCAGCGCTGAGCGCAACACAGATGGGCAGATTCGCTATCGTCGTCGGCGACAGGATCAGCCAAATGCTCCGTGACTCGAGCACGGACCACGCCCACCCCAAGCACAGCAGTGGCATTGCAGCGGCGACGGCCAGCCACACTTTGCTCTTCACTTCGCCCGGCACAAACGGCGGGAACACGAGCAGGACGGCTGCGGGCCACGACAGGCCGTCCACCACGCTGATGAATATTCCGCCGTCGCCATAGTTACGAGCATCGGGAAACGCCGAGGGCCATTGGAAGAACTTGAGTGCGTCTGCGCTGGTGTAGCAAGCCACCACCAAGACCATGGCGTAGGACCATGTGACCACAGCTCGCATCGAGGTGGATCGCTTGGCGCTCAGGCACACCGCCCCGGTGAATGCGCACATCGCGACACTCTTGAAACGTTCCGGCGCCAGCGCAGCGGCGCCAAAGTACACGTTGATGAGCACGTCTACGAAGAACGCAAAACCGAACACAACGCTGCTGAATCCCGCAAACGCGACCACTCGGCGGCGCTGCCCGGACACCAAGATCGGGTCCGCCGCCATGCCGGAGGCGTTGGATTCCGCCTCGGAAGCGTTCCGGAAGATCGTTATCGGATGGTCCGACCCCAGTGCCATGGCCGCGTAGTATAGGCGCATCCGCGTTGCTAGAAACACTCGCGCTTCGGAATGCGGACGCGGTCCACGTTTAGGGTCGATTGATGACGTAGTCTGTGGCGCCGAATTCGAACGCTAGGCGCGATTCATCTCTCGCGTGCTCGCCGCACCGCACGAGGGGCCGATGACGGATTTGGCCGGCACATTCAACAAACCAACAATCAAGGAGGTGACGTTGCACGACGATCTCTCGCCGCGGACAATCCCAACGTGCAGGGCGATATTCTCTCCGCGCTGGCGCGGGTGTTCGCGCGCTGCTGCTGACGTCCACGCGTATTGGGCTGCGAAACCCAAGTGGCTTTGGGGAGTCAGTGGTATCCTGTGCGGATGCGCCACTTCGTTAGTTTCGCCGCGCTCGCTGCCCTGAGTTTGGGTTGGGTGACCGCGTGCAGCGCGCCAGAGTTCCAAGCTCTGCCCAGCGCCGGCGGCAGCGCGGGCACGACAAGCGGCGGCGCGACTAGCGGCGGATCGGGGGGCAGTGGCGGCGTGACCACTGGCGGTTCGGGGGGCAGCGGGGCCTTGGGCGGGAGCGGCGGCGTGGACGCTGGGAGCGGTGGGGTCGCTGGGAGCGGTGGGGTCGCAGCGGGCGATGCGGGAACGGCCTGTCCCGGTCCACCGGGAGCGTCCACGATCGAGGCGAAGGTCACCTCGTTCGGCACCACAAAGATCCCTGCGTCGGGGGGGAATGGCGAGGTGCACATCCCGTTCAACCCCAAGGGCGATGGCCACTTCACGCTGGGGCTTGCAGACTTCAAGCTCAAGATTGCGGACTTTGGTGCCTCGACCGCAACGCGTTCGGTACTCCAGCTGCGCAACGTGGCCGTGACAAACAAGCCCGAAGACCCGGGTTGTTTCTTCGCAATGCTCGTGAATCCAAGTCAAGTCGTGCTCAGCCTATGTGGCCATGCCACGCCGCCCAAAGCGGTGAACATGCCGTGGAAACCTGGCACCACATACGATATCGCCGTCACGTACGACACGAGTGGGAATGTCTCTCTCCTGGTCAAGGAGGGGCCCGCCCAATGGGCCATTGTGACTCATACCCCCGGCTCTTCTATCTTCAACCAGGGCGGCGGGCTGATCATTCAAGTTGGTGGCGAAGGCTTCGGTAGCCCGCGCTTGGCGGGCACAGAGATTTCAGAACTGGACGTCACACTCACGCCGGGCGCGCCCTACTGTCCAGGTTACCCGTTCAAGTAAGCGCCGGCGTCGGTCATCGGAGCCTGTTCAAGGTCTGATCAGGCTCCGCTCAAGCACGGCGGGGCGAGGGCTCCTAGGTTGACGTTCATGGCGGCACAGGGTCGCCTCAAGGAGCGCTTAATCATGTCAAAACCGTCTACCCGTTCTCGCACTTTCCTTCGACTTGCCTTGTGCGGCGCCATCGGCGCAGCCACCGCGTCGGCGGCTGTGCTGACGAGCCCCGAAGCCGCCGCGAAGCCGACGGTCAAGGCGACGAAACCCAAGATCACGGCAGTCCGACTGAGGGACATCGAGAACGCACTCGTTCCGTCCACGTTGGTTCGCGGTGACCGCGAATTCGGTGGCAATGGCCCGGACATTACCTGTTCCGCCAACCTGACCGTGAGCACTGACCGTCGCTCGGTCGTGGCTAAGATCTTTTTCGAGGCCGTCGAGACCAAGGGCGATCGCTCCACCACGCGTCAAACGTGGAAACTGAAAGTCTACAACGCTCCCGCCGGGCAGAAGATCGACCGCATCTTGTCGTCGACGCATTCCGAGGTGCGCTTTCGCAGCGTCAAAGGTGGGTTCCAGTTTCTCGCGCCAGGCACCGACGCCAGGAAGTTCTTTGTTGGCCTGTCTCAGCTCGCGGACAAGATCGAAGAAGCTGAAACACGGATCGCCATGAACATCGCCGCGTCGGAGAAGAAAGAGCTCAACGACTTTCTGACCGGAGTGCGCACCGCCAAGGCGTTCATGCCGTTCCAAAGCAATCACGTGCACACCGTAGCGCCGAAACGCCGGGGAGCCGTCAGCGTGTTCGCCATCGTGGGCGACACTGGCGGCGACGACATCAGCGACGACAACAACGGAAACGATGACACACGCATCGTCGGCATCCGTTTCAGTCCGGCGCGCATCAAGTTCCTCTAGGGTCGAAGGCGCTTACCGCGATCATTGTGGGCGCTTCGCTCGCGGCGCCCCGTCCCACATTCTCCGACGGCGGCAAGTGTTGTTGAGGGCGCTCGGTTCGCCACTCGAGTGGGCCCAGACAGCGATCAAGCCGCCAATGACGGCGCGCCTGCCGTGTGTGACCAAGAGTCGCGGGACCTGCTTTCGCTTCAGCATCAGTACGGCCGACGCGAAACCACGTCTCGATGCCCCCATCGCCGACGGAATTTGCTAACAAGAAGCGATGGCGGACGTAGTGAAGCGAGCCCAGAACGCCCTGGACCGGCGGGATCCGAACGAAATCGAATCCCTGCGCGACGTGATCCGAGCCGAACACATCGCCGCGCTGCTCGCGGACTGGCGCGCCTCGCTGCCCTGGCCGGTCAAGGACCTGTACGTGGCGCTGTTGATGGACCAAAAGGACGCACGCCTGGAGGCTCTGATGGCCGACGCTCTGGACTCGCCGGCGGTGGAGACGCGCGCCTACGCCATCAGCTATCTGTCGAGCAGCTACGCCAGCTTCGACCAACTGCTGAGCGCGGGCGGCTGGGTCGATCCGGCCAAGGTGGACGCTGCCATCGTGCGATATCGCGCGGAGAGTGGCCACATCTCCAAACAACCGCCCTGCCCGCAGTGCGGCGCGCCGGTGGGGCCTTCGGACACGCACTGCAAGTTCTGCAGTCTTGAACTCAGAGTGACGCCGGGTGGCGACCCTAGCCTCCACTTGGCGGAGGGGCGGCATTGGCAGCTCCAGACCGGTGTGCCGATATCCAAGCAAGATCCGGAACTGCAGCAGGTGGCGACGGTGATACGCATGCCGCAGATGGCGATGAAATTCAAAGCCATGGACGGGCGTTTCGGTGACGTGCGCTCACTTACGGTGAACCTGCATCGCTTCGAGGGTCACCAACGCGTGCTGGTGACCAGCAGCGAAAACCCCGTCAAGGCGGAGTCGACCACGCTATACAAGGGCTGGACGATCGGAAAGCGCGCTGACTACGAGGTGGAAGTCATCAACGCAGCCACTAGCGGCGTGTTGGCGCGCGCCCGCTTTCGCATCGTATGAGCTAAGTGATCAGGAAGGCGGGCGAGGGTGAGCGCAGAGATGACGACGGCGGGCCGCGTGCTGCGCGGCATTGGGGGCGGGCTGCTGGTGCTGTTCGGCCTGCTGGTGCTGATCGCGGCGCTGTATGTGGGCTTCGCTGGGGTTTTTGTGTCCATGCTGGCCCTTGGCAGCATGGGCGGACCGCTGAGCGCAAAGATCGGCGTCGTGCTCGTCAGCGCGCTCGTCAGCCTGCTGGTGCTGCTATTGGCTGTCGGCAGCCTCTGGGCGGGGGGGCGTCTCGTGTACCGGGCGTTCCGCCGTTGGCGCTAGTGCACCGGCCCGAGGCGTCGACGCGAAGATCTTGTCGCAGGCTCCGCAGTCGCCGGTCCAGTACCCGCCCGGCGCTTCGAACTTTGCCTTTGCCTTCTGGGGCGGGAGCTTCTGGTTATTCGTCGGCCCCGGCACCTCGACGGATGTCTTCCATTACGATCCGAGCGCGCCGTCGACGACCAAGGTATCGAGTGTGCCGCAGGTCATCGTGGGCGCCGGCGTCAGCACCTGCGCGCCGATCAATCCCCCGAAATGAGCCGTGCTCGCCAAAGCCCCGTCCCGAATCCAAGCATTGGACCGCCGGACACCCTGGCCGAGCTCCGCTTCGGGAGCGGAACCCGCGACCGAGATCGGTTGGCGCTAGCATGCAATCGGCGGCTGCCTGCGCGGTGAGCATGGACCACACGAATTGTCTGGCTACCCTCTGCGCCGCAGGTATCCTCGCGGCGCAATGAAACGACTGCCGCTCGCCCTCGCGCCCGCAAGCTTGATGCTCTTCGCCGCCACCGCCAGCGCACAAGAGGCAGCGCCGGAGGGTGCCGAATCGAAGAGTTTCGCATCCTCCGCCGGACTGAAGCTGCTCGCGGGTGGCAACTTGTGGAGCACGCCCGACAACATCCGCCCGCCCGGGTACGAGGGCCTGGGCTTCGCCGGCAGCGCCGGAGGCCTCGGCTTCGGAGCTGCGCTCTATTACGAAGCGCGCTTCTTGACGCATCTCGGGATCGAGTTTGACGTCGGCTACGATAGCTCCACGTTGCTGCGCAACGTGACCTTGAATGGCATCGATACCAAGGAGTCGGTGACCAGCAGTGGCCCCCGCATCGGACTGTTCCTGAAAGGCATCGCGAACGCACCTTTCGGACGACTCTCAGCAGGCATCGGCCCGGAGTTCCTGGTGCCAACCTCTGCCAGCGCCGAGTTTGAAGTCGAAACGGGACAATCCATCGATGTCATTGATGTCGAAAAGAAGAGTTCCACCATGCTCAGCTTCGTGCTTGGCATGGTGATTGAGGCTGGAGAAAAGCTCGAAGTGCCAATCGACATCAAGGCCGCGAAGAACATGACCCAAGAGTCCGATTGGCAGGACCGCGTGAAGATCACCAACAACAGCTACTCCGTGGTCGCGCAGAGCTCGTGGGATTTTCGAATCGCCGCGGGCCTCGGCTATCGATTCTAAGCCTGGCAGGCGTCCGATCGCCGTCGCACGTTCCGAGAGAGCCCTGACCGAACTGTCGACTGCGGCGGGAACGGCGCGCCGAGTCGATGCGAGCTGAGCTGGAGCAGGCTCGCGGTCTGGGCCCCCAGCAACGGCGAACTCGCGCATTCGATCAGACAAGAAAAGAAGGCCAGGACTGAAGCATGAACCAGGGTCCCGAAGGGCTCCTGACTTTGAAACGGTGCCCTGATGTCGATTTCGGGAGGGATCGGTGCGAACTGGAGTAGAGCGTCGCAATGCGACGCTTGGCGAACGTTTGGGTCCTGTTGGCATCCGTGAGTGGGGTTGCGTGCAGCAGCTCGGACGGGGGCGGCGCGGGACTGGCGGACGCCGGCCCAGAGACCGGCGCAGAGACCGGCGCGGGTGCAGGCGGTAGCGGCGGCGCAAGCGGAAGCGGCGGCGCAAGTGGCAGCGGTGGGGCCAGTGGCAGCGGCGGGGCAAGTGGCAGCGGCGGGGCAAGTGGCAGCGGCGGCGCAAGTGGCAGCGGCGGGGCAAGTGGCAGCGGCGGGGCAAGTGGCAGCGGCGGCGCAA
>CBDUPW010000179.1:0-14352 GCA_965369205.1 uncultured Polyangiaceae bacterium
CCGTTTGTGAGCATTTGGGAGACATGGCGCCGCGCACTAGTTCCATCACGACGCGGCAGCCCTTTAGCATCGCCGTCACCGCGAATACGCATCGTCGACTTGATGAAAGTAGTGAACTTGGCGCGGCCTGCCGGAGCTTGCGCCCGTACTCAAAAGCGGCGCGCCGCCAGCGCCAGACACGCGGACTCGTGAGGACGCTCGCCAGATAGGGCGTGAATTTGCGGGGGAGTGACACAGGATCGCCCCCCACTATTCACTGACGGCCAGGGCGTGCATCAACTTGAACCACCTCGAAGGAGCCCGCGGCGATGCCCCGGGGCCAGTCCCGAGCGCCCCGCAAGCAGCGAAGACCTGAGCTCCCATGTCCCCGGCCTTCCATTTGCCCCGCACTCACTTCTTGCGGCCGGGCAGACGCCCGAAGGCATCCAAGGTCTTCTGGTGCAGTTCGCCGCAGGCCGCAATGCCCAGGTTGTTCTTCTCTTCGGGATCTGCCGCCACATCGAAGCAGTGGAATCCCGTATCCCAAGCCCGGGCCTCAAGCTTCATATTCTGCTTCATGAAGCCCCAGTTTTCGAAAGCGCAGCTCCACACCCCGGCGCAGTTGGTCATTGCCAGCGCTTGGGTCGTCAGCTCAGGGCGCAGCATGCTCGTGCCCGGCATGCGCGCTTTGTATTTGTCGATCTGCGGATCGTCCCACACGCCCATCAAATCCAGCAGTGTCGGCGCAATGTCCACGTGGAATAGATAGGCGTCTTTTTTCTTCTTCAAATTCTCTTTTTGGGCGTCCGTCAGAATGCCCTCAGATGCGTGGATCCACGCCGGCACGTGGATCTCTTCGTCGAAGACGCTGAAGGTATGTCCCATCTGACCGTGCTCACGAAACGCCTCGCCGTGGTCGCTCGTGTACAGGATGGCAGTGCGTTTGCCCAAGTCGCTTTTTCGAATGCGTTCGAGAATGCGCGCCAGATGGATGTCCTGCTGATGCACGCCGTTCTGGTAATGGTTGAAGAACGATCCGTTTTGGTCCGGTGCCTTGCTCGTCGTCGACGGCTGGAACGGCTGCGGCATATTCGGGTCGACGTGATACGGGTAGTGCACGTTAGAGAAGTGCACCACGGCAAAGAACGGCTCTTTCAGCTCGCCAATGGCGGCGTTGACATGATCCGCAAGGAGCCCCTCCGGCGCGCCCATGTCGAGGTCTGCCGTCGGCTCTAGTTCCGTGGCACTCACAAACCTACTCACGCCCAGGTTCTTCACCCACAGCCGCGCGTTTCCGAACAGCATATTCTGGCTGGTCCAGTAGGCGGTGTCGTAGCCGGCGGCTTTGGCGTAGTCGAAGACCAGCGGCCAGGTATGCAGCATGTCCCGGTCTTCGTTGGGAGCGAGGCCAGACCAGGTCACCGCAAGGGAGATCGCAGTGCATGACGCCATGGAGCGCATTTGGTTGAAACCGAACCGCTCCGGCATCAGTCGATTCGTGGCGCCTGTGCGCTGACACTCGGGGTCGTATTCGATGCAAGTCGCGTCGGCGCGCACGCTCTCGAGCAGCACGTAGATGACGTTGCGCTGCGGCCCCTTCGCTACGGAAAGCGGCGGCACGGGCAACGACTCCCGCGCCCGCGGGCGCATTTGGTTGGACTGGTCTGTGAGCCCAAGCTGCGTGCGAATCAACCCGCCCACCGCATGCAGATACAGCACGTCCGGCGTGCTGGCCTGGATGTGACGATGCTGCGTGGGAATGAAGAACGAGCCCACCAAGAGCAGCGGCGCAAGCACCACGGCAAAACGCGCCTTGAAGCGCGCCGGGCGCACCAGGCGACGCCCAATGAAGATCAGCGCGATGGCCACCACGAAGGGCGGCAGCTTCGCCCACAGATAGTTGCCGATATCCGCAGACAGTTGGTTGATGATGCTGTCCGTGAAGTTGGACGCGAACAGCGACACGTCAACGTTCAGATACGCGTTGTACTGGTCGAAGAAGTACTTCTGTCCGCCAACACTAAAGGTAAGTGCAAAGACAAACAGCACCGCCGCAACCCAACGCATCGCCCCGCGCCGCCGACTCGCTGCGTACAGCAATAGGCCCCAGACCGCGGCACTTTCGACCACGGCGCCCACATAGGTCCAGCGATACACCCCTTCAAGCTGCATCAGCCGCTCGGATCGCCTGCCGAAATCCAAGACCACTACGGCAATGGCCGGCAAGAGCAACAGCAAGACTCCCAAAATGCGACGCAGCGTGCGCACTCGCACCCGCTCGCGACGCAGGACGGCGCGCGACACCTGCTCAGGCACGGCCTTGATGCCGCTATTTACGTCCGTCTTCTGCATCGGGGGCTTCTTTGTAGCCCGCGATGGTGCGTGCGGCCAGATGCTTGGGTTTGGGGTCGTGGCGTGGGGGCGGGACTGCAGCACTAATCCCTCATTGCAGCACGCGTTTCGAATGACCGGGGCTCAGACCCCGCGGCTGGGCGCGCACTCCGAGCGTGGTTGAGCGCCCGGAAGAAACGCCTACAGCGCGGTGCCCCAGGTTCCTGCGAACGCCAACTCTGCGAGGGGTTTGCGCTCGCGGGCTGCGAGTTCTCGCTGCCGCAGCGGCTCCGGCAGGTCCCCCGCGTCACCAGGATACCCGATGACCAGCGCGGTCACGGCTTCGAAATCGTCGGGGATGGCGTACAGCGCTTTCGCGCGATCCGCAGCGAACCCCGCCATTTGATGCAGCCTCAGGCCCAGCGCCGTCGCCTGCAACGAAAGCTGCGCCACCGCGAGCCCCACGTCATGCCATGCGTGTCGATTGGGCGCTCCGCTTTGGGAGAAATTCTTCGCCGCAGCGGTGATGACGAGCACGGCGCCCCGTGCGGCCCAGAGTTGGTTCTTTTCGTTCAAGCAGGAGAGCATTCGCTCGAAGGCCTCTGCTTGTTCGCGTCGCGCCACCACGAAGCGCCAGGGCTGCTCGTTGAAACAAGACGGGGCCCAACGGGCGGCTTCGAGCAGCACGCGCAGCTGAGTTTCGCAGACCGGTGCGTCGGAAAAAGCGCGGGGGCTCCAGCGCTCTGCCACGAGTGGGTGCAGGTCGTATTCGGTGATTGCGGGCTTTTTCAGATGTGTGGTGAGAGTCGAGCCAACCGTGGTTCGCGTGGCCACGCGCATTTGCACGGCGCAGGGTCACTGCACTCTGGGGTGTCGTCTTTCTTGTGGTTTGCATCCGCTGCCTCCACTGGCATCGTGCGCATTGTTCCATGCCTGCACTAGATGCGTGATGTGGCACAGATTGTTCCACATGGGGAACAATCCGTGGCGCCAGTCAGGTCAAAGCTCCGTCAGCCAGTTCGTGATGAAGTAGTTCGCGATCAGGATGGCGACCGCGCTCTGCACGACGGCTTTGGTGGTCGCCTGGCCGACGCCGCGAGCACCACCGCTAGCAAAGAACCCCTGGCGGCAGGAGATCGCGCTGATCAAGAAGCCGAAGACGGTGGCTTTGATTTCCCCCATCCAGAAGTCCTTGAGCTGCAGATACTTCTCGATGTTGGACAGAAAGGTCCCCGGGTCGATGCTGAGCCAGTTCACCGCCACAATGTAGGCTCCGAACATGCCCACACAGCTGTAGAGCACGCAGAGTAGCGGCACCATCAGCACCGACGCGAGCATGCGCGGCGAAAGCAAGTACTGCACTGGGCTCACCCCCATGGTGACGAGCGCGTCGATTTGCTCCGTGACACGCATGTTGCCGAGCTCGGCGGCCATGGCACTGCCGGCGCGCGCGGTGACCATCAGCGCCGCGAATACTGGCGCGATTTCCCGGAACAGCGAGATCGCGACAATGGCGCCGACGGTCCCCTCGGCCGAGAACTGACGCAGGCTGTGCACCATCTGCAGAGCGAGGACCATGCCGCTGAAGATCCCAGTCAGAGAAACAATGAAGATCGACTGCACGCCGATGAAGTCCATCGCCAGGAGTAGCTGCCCCGGGCGGTAAGGTGGGCGCACCATCCACGCCAGGGTTCGGAAGGTGAGGATCAGCGCTTGGCCGAAGCCCTCGAATAACGCAAGCGGACCGTCGAAGACGGCGCTGAATAGGCGCTGGGTCGCGCTCGGTGCGTCGGGAGTTGCTTCAGACACGCTCAACTTCGCCGGAGTATGACTAAAAACTGGACCGGCGGCCCATAATCGCGTGGGGGCGCAGGAAACCGCGCCAGAGCGGGGTCCCTCCGGAGACGCGGCCCTAGCGCTCGCGTTTCGAGTAGCGCACGGCGGGTCGCTGCTCCAGCGGGGTATCGGCGCCACCTTGTTCGTGACCCACCACTTCGATGTGCAAAGGCCCGTCGAGCTCGAACTGCTCGTTGGATCGCACTTCGAAGCGGTAGCCCTTCAAATAACTGAACACTCCGTGACCGTTTCCGCGCAGGTACAAGAACACGCCCAGCGTGTGTTGGCCGCGTCCGAGCTCGGTTTCCGCAACGACAAAGCCTTTACGGCCAACGAGTTCGGGATCGTTGGAGTCGAAGAGCATCTCGCCGTCGACGGCAAACGCAGCGCCCATGAGCGCAAAGCCGCTGCCCATCTCGTGTTGGTAGGTCACGCGCAGGCGCTGACCGAAGTTAGCCGGGCCGACGCAACCGCGAGCTCTGTCGTAACTCGCAGCGCTGGGGCACACCACGCTCTGGGGCTGTTTGCTTTTGGCAGCGGTTGGCGATTGCGTACCGAAGCCAGAGGCGGCGCCGCCAGAGCCGCATGACACAGCGAGCAGTGTGCAGACCGCAGCGACGGGCAGCGTTCTTGTACGTTTGCGCCGCTTCACGCGACTCCTCCGGGGCTGGTCGCGCGTGAGGGCGGCGCGAGCAATCGCGAGAGTAGCTCTTCGCTACGCTTGCCCGTCGCGTGGAGGGCAACGGACCGAGGCGCTGTCGCCAGGGACAGTACGAGCGCATCCCCCCCCAGTGCATCGAGAAAAGGCTCGCCCCACTCCACAACCACCAGGTATCCCTCTTCGCGGCGTTCTAGGAGCCCGAGCTCCCGCACATCCCGACCATGCTCAAGTCGATACAGATCCGCGTGCAGCATGGGCGGCTGCGTGTCCAGCTCGTGCACCAACGAAAACGTTGGACTGGTGACGCGCACCCGCGCCGAAAGCCCCAGGGCGCGGCACAGGGCGCGAGTAAAGAACGTCTTGCCGGCGCCCAATTCGCCGCTGAGCACCAATAGATCTCCGGCCAGGAGCAACGGAGCCATCCGGCCCGCAAGGCGCGTCGTGGATCGCCGGGTCGGTAGCTCGAGATGCAGTTTCATGGCGACAGCCCCGGGCTCTGGCGCAAGGTGAGGGTCCGCGGGATCACTTGTTTGCCGGAAAAGCCGCGGGCTTCGGTAGTCAACAGCGCGGCTTCAGCCCGCGCGAGGCGGTCACGCGCGAGTTGATGCAGTTGTCGGACGGCGTCGCGTTCGTCCACCCGCTCTAGGGGCAAGTCGGCGACGGCGCGTGCCGAAAGCAATGCCGCGTCATGGCCTAGCGCACCGAACCAGCTCAGCATGCGATCCCATCCGTCGGGTGCAGTCGACGCGTCCCCGGCCTTCAAGTGGCTGCCCGCCGTGGCGACGATGACCTTTCGTGCCGACAGTTCCGCAAAGAGCGTCGCGGACTCGAACCCCAAGCCCAGAACTGGGGAGAGGCCCAGCGCGCGCGTGTCGCGCAACACACTGCGCGTACACGATTCGTCGCCCAAGAAGAGCAACATGCCGACGCCATCACGCTTCCATTCTTGCACCGGGAATCGAGAGAACCCGGCTTGTTTGGTGGTGATGTCGCAAGAGACACCGCCGGGCCCGACCAGCACGACGGGGGATGTGCCCCGCGCGGCGGCCGCGGCTTCAAGGGCTTTCCGGTCTGCGGACTGTGGGGGCGCGATCACGAAGGTGAAACGGAGCGCACTGGGCGCATCAAAAGCAGCGAGCACGATCGTAGGGATGCGCGCCTGTTCCGCGTAGTTGGACGCCGCGCGCGCCGCGCTTTCGTCGATGCCGGCCACAAGGACACTGGCACCATCACCGGCAAGTTGTGAAAGCGCTGTCACCAGATCGCCCTCGCCGCCGGCGTCGTCCGCCGTGACCATGCGCACGGCTGCGGGGTCCTTTGCCCGCTCCGGCAGTCCCAAAGCGCGCGACATGCCGAGGACGATTTCCGCAGAACGCTGCGAACTGGCGCCGTTTTTTGTGCTGAGCACGAAACCAAGCTGTCGCCCCAGCACCCTGGGACGCACTTCGCCGCGTGCGGCCAGACGCGCCAGCGCCGGAGCCAACTCACCTCGCTTCGTGGAACGCACGCCGGAGTCCACCAGTCGCCGAGCGAGTCGAGCGTCGTCGTGGTCGATGGCGTCGCGCACCAGGCGGTCCACGATGGCCTTCTTCATCCATTCGCGGACCCTCGCGCGGGACGAGCTGTCGCCGTACTTCTCTTGGTCGCGCAGTAGCTTTCCAAGACCGCGTTCCAACGCGGGCGCGTCGAGCTTTCCCAAGAAGTAGCTCGCACGCACTTGCACGGCGTCGCGATCCTCCGGAGTCGCGCCGGCAAGCCACGCGACCATGAAGTCCACCGCCTCGCCGTGACGGCGCGCGGCCATGGCGGCCCGAACACGCTGTTCTCCCAGCAAGAGCCGTTCGTCACTATCCACCAGCTTGTCGGCCAGCGGGTCGAGCAAGCGCAAAGCAGCGGTGGGATCCCCACGCCGCAGATGGATGGCAGCTTCGACCACGGCCGCAAAGTCTCGGGTGCTGCCAGGTGCACCCTGCCGTACTTGCCGCACTAGGGCCTGCGCCGGCGCCAGATGTCCGCGTTCGACGAGCACCCAAGCCAAGTACACCTGGACGAGTCGACTCTTGGGCTCTTTGGGGTAACGCTCGATGTACGCGCGCAGGTCCTTCTCCAACGCCGGGCGCTTGCCATCTTCAGCGTCGAGCCACTTGCGGTTGAGCGTGCGGAAATCCTGCTGGGCGCCCAAGCTCGTCGCCAGGGCGGTGCTCGGGGCATTTGCGTCCGCAGAGCCTCCCCCACAGCCCAAGGACAGCAGCAAGACCGATACCGCCATGGCGAAAGGACGGCCGCACACAACGCGCTGACTGCTCGTCGTGCAGCCCCTGACGCAACGTTCGCGGTATGGTCGCACGCAGGAAGCATGTCACGCGCGTCCAAGGACTCGTCAACAAAAGGGGCACCGCGCAGCGCCGCGCGGCGCGCTTTCGAGCTTGCCGGCGTCATTCCGCTGCTGGCGTTCGTAATCTTGCATATGGTGGACGCCCACCGTGGCGCCGGTGACGAGCGGGGGCAGAGCTCCCTGGGGCTGGAGGTCGCGCTGGTATGGCTGCCCCTCGGTTTTCACGTGGCCTATGCGCTTCGAGATGCGCCACGCCGGCGTGCGCCACAGCCGCCGCGGACGCGCGCGCAGAAAATCGGAGCCGCAGCGGCGTGGCTCAGCCTCGGCTTCGTGTTGCTTCACGGCTGGCATATTCGACTCCCGCTGTTGCGCGGCATGATGACGCGGGAGGCCACGCAGTTGGAGCTAGTACGGGCGCTCTCGAGCACAAGCGGCTTCGGTGTGCCCCTTTGGGCACTGGCATACACTTTGGGGGTGGCTGCGATCTCACTACACGTGAGCTTGGGCACGGAAGCGTTCTTGAGAGCTGAAGGCATGCTGCCCGCCGCGCGCTCCACCGGCGCCGTGCGTGCGGTGGTCTATGGCATCGGCGTGCTGATCTTTGCGGTGGGTTTCGACGCCATCGCGCTCCTTTCCACCGGCACCCACTTCTGGCTCGCGGCGCCGTGAGGATCGCGCTAAGCCGCCCGTTGCTTCCGCCCGCTGCTCGCGCTTCGATTTCGACATGCCTCGCTGTTATTTGCTCACTTTGTGCTCCGGCTCCTCGCTGGACCAGCAATCCAACAATGTGACGCTCTTCAACCTGGTCGAGCAGATCAACGTGCCACCAGGCGCGCCTCCACCTCAGAGCGGCGCCCTGCCCCTTGAGATCCACGCGTACTTCTTGCTGAGCGGGGAAGAGGTGGGCAAGGAGTTCGAGGCTCGGGTCGCACTTGTGAGCACATCAGGTCTCGAAACCTACACGGATGGCTTCAAACACCGCCCCATAACTCCGCGATATCGCATCAGGACTTACGGCTTGCCGGTGCCGCCAGTCGTCGGTAGCTACGACGTACGGATCGACTTGAGACCTGAGGGCGAAGGCAGCTGGACGCGCGGCGACGCTGCCTGGCCACTGCTCGTGGTCGAAGCCAGCGATACTGCGCCCCTCGTGCACTAACGGGCGCGTTGCACGACGCCCCGACTTTTGCCAGTATGCGCAGGCCAGATTGGGCCTGGGGCGGGCCAAGGCGAGATTTACCAATGTCAGTTGGGCCAGAGTCATCCATCAAAGTTGTTACGGAGCAAGCGCGCGCGAAGCAGGCGTCAGATCCCGACGACCGCGACACCGTGTTGCCCAGCATGCGGCCAACCTGGGTGAACGAGGACAGCGTGGAGACCTGGCCAGAGTCCGAGCCGCCCGAGGCAGAAACCCTTCGCCCGCCCGCCGGTGAGGTGCCCGAAGAGCTTCCACCGGACAGTGACGACATGCGGGACACCGTCCCATCGCCTCCGCCCCCCGCGGGCGCCATCAAGAACAACTAGAGGCTAGTGCGGCCGCTCTGCAGCGCGGTTGGGCAAAGCCCAGCGCGTAGGTAGCAATCCGAAGGATTGTTACTTGCCTGGCAGCCCACTAGTTGCAGTTTTTCGCGCCTGGAGCCGAACAGCGGTGCGCACGCACCTTGGTGTACACAGGGTATGGGGTGCCGTTGGTTTGCACCCAGCCGAACTTGTCCCAACTGCTGTCGCGCAGGATGAACGGCGTGATGCCCAAAATGCTCGGGTGAGTGAGCCACACGCTTTTCAGCGCATCCACGGTGAAGTCCGCAATTTGGTCCCGGGACCAGTTGTAGCTCTCGTGTTGGATGGTCCAGCCCGTCTCGGTGACCAAGACCTTCATATTGGGCTTGCCGATGGCAGCCAGCTCCTTCTCGAAGTACTTCAAGCCGGGGTTGGCCTCGGAAGCAGGACAGAAGAAGCCCCAGCCTTCGCCCTTGGACGGATACGAATGCGACGCGAAGGCGTCGATCTTGTCGAACACGCCCGGCACTGCGTTCTTCATGTAGCCCAGAAACGTTGCGGCAAGCGTCCCCGGTGGACCGTTCTGGGTCGCGCAATCACAGGAGTTCACTCCGCCAGGGGCCAGCGCGCCATTCAGCACCTTGATTCGGGTGTCCCCAAGGGAGTGCAGCGCGTCCGCCGCATCCCGGAGCAGCGCCGCGTATTCCGCCGCGGTCTGCTGCGCGGTCAACGAACCGCTGCTGCAGACCCATTCGTAACAAAGGTTCGGCTCGTTGTGCACCTGCACGTAGAGCGGCCAGTCCGCCCGTTTCGGCAGGTCCGCAATCACTGCCTTGTAGGCTTGGGCCAGCGCTTTATAGGACGTTGGGCTCTCGCCCATGTTGCGCACGTTGCGGTCGCCCCAGGGTGGCGCCATGCGGATTACCGGGATCAAGTCCCGGGCGTACGCGTCAGCAATCGAGTTCTTCCAACCCGTATCCGCGCTGGTTCGCCCGGGCTTGATGTCAGCAAAAATGACCGTGACCCAGCCACCGGGCCCGGCAAGCTTCGCAGTCAGATCGTGATCTGCGGCGCTGCCTTCGTTCACGTAGCCCATGCCATAGCGATTCGCGGGAGGGGGACCGCTGCTCGTGCCGCCCGTGCTACCGCCGCCAGTGCCTGCACCACCTGTGCCGCCGCCTGTGCCTCCGGTCGACGAACCGTCTTGGGAATAGATCTGACAGCTGGCCACCACCGTACCGGGGTTGCTTCCGTCCTTGTCTTTGCGGAACGTGAAGTCCAGCACGCCCGCGCCGTGTCCCTGCACGTCGTAGCTCCAGGTGTATGGGCCCTTGCCCGCAACACCCACCCAGCCGGCGGTTGGGGCCCCGGCGCCACTGACACTCAGGTCTACGTACGCGAAGCCAGTGTCGTTCGTGTAGCTGACGCTCAAGGTCGTTCCAACCTGTGCCGGATCTTGAGAGAACGACCAACCCGGATCACACGGCAGCGGCGCAAGACCACCCGTGCCTCCTGTCGCTCCGCCGGCCCCGCCATTCGCGGCCCAGCCGCCATCGCTCACGCTCACACCGCCGCTGCCCGCGCCGCCGCTGCCTCCCGAGCTTGGGGCTTCATCGTCCGAGGACGCACCGCAACTCAGCGCCGCAAGGGCAAGGGACACGGCCAGAGCGCCCAAGCGTGCATTGTCGTTCGACATCGGGGTGCCACCATTCTACCTCAGCAGGCGGTCGGCGCTGACGGCATCGACGGGAAATGACCCACGGGCAGACAATGGCCAGCATTTCGAAGTCTCACGAGCGCAGCGAACCCGGTCTGGATGTGCTGCGCGCCGTGGCGGTCCTGATGATGTTCGCCGTGCACGTGCGGCGCGTACAGCTGCCGACAAGCCGCAGCGGGGTTGGCAGCGCAGAAGCGGCTCTCGACTTTTTCATGCGCGTGGAACCCTTCATCACGTCGCTGTTTCTCTTCGTCGCCGGCTATTCTGTGGTGCTTGCTTTTGCCGCTTCGTCGAACGCGGCTTTGTGGTGGCGCAAGGCTCTCCGGCGCGGCGCTCAGCTCTATGCGCTCAGCATCGGCCTATTTGTTCTCCAATACGGCATCGGTCTGCCCGACCTACTGCTGTCGAGTGGCATCCTGCAGGTCATCGCGCTTTCCATGTTGGTCGTTGGCGTGTGTCTGTGCCGCAGCGCACCGGAGCCCTGGCTGATGGGGGTCAGCGCGCTGGGGCTGCTTGTCACCTTTGCCCTCGAAGCCTGGGGCAAGAGTGTCTCGGGTGTGAATGCGGGCCCCGGCGGAAGCGTGCCTCTCGTCGCGCATGCGACGTTCGGCGCGATCGTCGCGCGGGGCGTGCTTCGCGACCGTCGCGGAACCCTGTGGCGGCTGACGCTGCTAACCGCGATCGTGTCCGGTCTGGCGCTGTGGGTCGACGGCGATTTCACGACGACCCACGCTTCGCAATACCGTGACTTGAAGGGGGAGTCCTTCGTGACCGCTGTTGTGTCAGGCAGGTGGCAGACTGCGCCGCTAACGGTGGTGCACTTCTGGAACCACAGCACGCGCGGCGCCGCGGCGCTCTTCGGCCCCATGGTGGCGTTCTTGGGGTTCTTCTTAATGGTACCGAAGCGTTTCTTTTTGGGCCGCTCCACGCTGGCTTTGCGTTTGGTCGGCCGGCACGCGCTGTTTGTGTATGTATTCCACCTCTGCGCCCTGGGCATACTGGACGCCCTGGGGCTGGTGCCTGAAAGCGCGTGGGCCAGCTGGGGGTTCGTGCTCGCTCTATTCGCCGTGGGAACGCTGCTCTCAGCCGCCCTGGAACGTTTTCCAGGACGGCCAAGTGCCGCCGAGTAGCCACGTTCCGATCTTCGCGGCTGGAACGGACGCCGGCTAGTGGAGGCGCGGCTACTGCCCGCGCTGGCGCCGTTGGTACTCTTTGTCGAGGATCTTCGCCGCCACGTCGCGCCCGCCCAGACCGAAGGCGAGTGCTGCAGCGAGACACACCGAACCCAGTAGCAGCGCAAAGGCGATGGCGATGAGCTGACGCCCCACCCCGAGCTGTTGCATGGCCATCATCCCGGCAAACGCAACGATCCCGACGTGCGAGACGCTACCGAGCGCCTTTGCGATGCGATCCGTGCTGTTGCGAGTCAGTTCATCGACGCGCGCATGCGCCCAACGGCCTGCCCACAAACCAGCGCCAAGCAGGACCACCGCCACGAGCGCATTGGGAAGATACGCAATCAGCGAGTCGAGGAGCTGTGCCAAGCCCGTCAGCCCGGTTGTCGCCAGCACCTGCCGCATGAAGAGCAAGACAACGAACGCTGCAACGACGACGCCGGCAATGTCCGCCGGTGTGTTGAGCCCGCCCGAGCCGCTAGTCCCCAGCAGTGCGTCGGGCTCCAGGCTATTGGGCGACTCTTCGTCCTGGTCGTCGTCCTCGGAGGCGGCACCTTGTCCTGCCTGTCGCTGCTTCAGCAATGCCTTGGACTGCTGCTCCTGCTGCTTCGCCGCGGCGCTGATGTCTTTGTATAGCCCCACATGCACCATGAGCGTGTTGAAGCCCATGGCCGCGAGGAGCCGCGCCACGACATTGCCTGCCACTCGCGCCACCACGACACCAATCGCCATCAAGACGCCACCGACGAATAGCTTCGGCAGGTACACATAGACTTGGTCCAGCATCAGGCGTAGCGGCGTACTGATCTCTTGGATGTCGAGGCGACCCACGGCGCTCACAGCGAAGTGCAGCAGCACGAACGCCATGGCGACGGCGCCGAGGATCCCGCTCAGGCTGTGCTCCTGGGTGACTTTGCCGAATCCGAGGCGTGCCATGGCGCGATCCAGCCCGACCCGGGCAAGTACGCCGGAAACGAGTGCACGCACCATGCGCGCCAGCAGATAACCAACCACCAAAAGCACCGCGGCAGCGGCGATCTTCGGCAAATAGGTGGCCACGGAAGAGAACGCCGACGAGAGCGGACCGGCGAGCACGCCGATGCGCAATGCTTCGAGCACGGGAATGGCCGTCACGACGATGATGAACCAGTAGGCAACTTCGCCAAGGGTGTTGGTCACGGGCTCCGGAGCAGCCTTGGTCCTTTTCTTCTTCTTCTTGTCGGTCGCTTCTTCCGCGACGGCGACGGCCTCCTCGCCGCCCAAACGCTGCATGCGCTGTTCGAAGTTGAGCTTGGTCAGTACGCTGATGATCAGCCTGCGAACGCCCGTCGCAACAAGGAAACCGACAAAGCCGATGACCACAGCTTTGGCCAGGTTCGGAATGGCTCCGGCGAAACCATCCAGCACCGTGACCAGCGGGGTCGTGACGGCACTGATGCCAAGATAGGAGAAGAAGGCAACCACCACGAATGCGAGCAACGCATAGTAGACCGCCTTAGACACTATGGTTTCGACCCGGGATCCAGCCGCTCCGCCGGTTTCGACACCGACAGCTTCTGCAATGCGGTCATCCAGCGTCGTGCGGCGGAGGGCGGCGAATACCGACCGCGAAACGATAACGGCGACCAGCCAGCCACCAATCAGCACCAGCAGCGCAATGCCCAGCTTCGGCAGCCGGGGCGCAACGCTCTGAACAATATCTTGAAGCCATGGGGCTTTGGCCCATTCAGGCATGAGAGAACCTCCAGTGAAGAACTGGACGAGAACCGGTGGCCATCCGTCGCGAGAAAGTGCGCGCGTTGAGCGCTCGCGCATGACGGCCCCTCCCGCCAGCGCTGGGACAGTCGCGGAAATGCCCACTCAATTCAAGGGCAGACCCGAATTTTGCAGGGGAGACCCGACGCTAGAACAGTGAGATCGTCGCGCGATAGACGCCGAGAATGTACGCGGGGATGCGGTACGCGTGAAGACCGTAGATATCGTCGCCGGTGCGCACGACAACCTGTAGCAGCGCCAAATCCGTGTTGCCGCCGCGAGGACGGATGAACCCCGGGCGCGTGCCGATGACACCGCCGAAGTACACTTCGCCTTTGCGCTTCTGGTTCCCTGCGTCGTCCGTGCGCTCAAAGTTCATGTAGCGAAAGTACGGCCCGACGGCGCCAAAATCCCGATGTCGGTAGAATAGCGTGACCTCGTACTTCGCGACCAATCCGCTGTCATGCACAGTTGCGTGGAACCAATCGAAGGAATTGTCGTTGCGATCCTCGTGGCGCAGCGTGCCGGTGTGGATCATGAAAAACGAATCCAGTGGCATGACGATGCGGGCGCGGCCTTCGTAGTAGCCGAAGCCCTGTGAGCCGAAGTCGTCGTCCGACTCCCGATCACGCCGGGCCGTCCGCGAGCGATCCTCTCCCGGGTTGAAGGTGTGATCGCGGTACACGTGGCGATAGCCGGCGCTTGCGCCCAGGGTCAGCAGGAACACCCGCAGGTCGACGTTAGCGCTGCCGTCCGCGTAGGGATAGCTGGCAATGCCTGACAAGCGGGTGTGCAGCATGCTCATGCCCTGCTCAAGATCCGCTCGGTTTTCGAGCGAAGCTTGGGCGCCCACGGTGTACGCGTCCAAGTGCGCAAAAGTGCCCGCTGTTGGCGCGTCCAAGAAGTAGTCCCTCGGCTGCTCCGCGGCCGCGGCACTTGCGAACAAGAACACCGCCGCGCACATCCCCTTCACATGACGCATGCCCCCGAGGGTAGTGTGCCGAGCTGTTGAGAAGCGAGGGAAATTTGGCTGCAACGCCTTTTTCTTCGCTGGCTTTGAGCT
>CBDUPW010000180.1:0-14291 GCA_965369205.1 uncultured Polyangiaceae bacterium
AGCGAGCTTTCCGGCCCCCTCGATCTGCTGACCAAGATCCCGACCGAAGCCTGCGGCGAAGACCGCTGCTTCACCTTGGAGATCCCCGTCCTACCAAACTCCACGCTGTCCAAGATGGACACCGGCAACGAGTGGTACCGCCAGGGCAGCTTCAGCAAATACAAGCCCGAGACTTACACGGGTGAAAAAGAAACCCTCACCCTGCGCATCAAGCCCTATCCCCGCTCGAACGACGCCTATCTCGAATACAACAAGCTGTTCTCGGATGAACAACTTGCCAAGGCCAGCGGCGCGCTCAAAGTCGGCCTGTTCGTCGGCTGGGACTACTATGACGCCCGCTACGACCTGCAGACGGCCAAAGAGCTCTATCGCTGGCTGACCACGGACCGCGGCTTCAAGAGCCCCGTGGGCAGCTACGACGAGCTGAAGATCGACTCCGGCGAGTTCACCAAGACCATCAAGGTCAACGGCAAGGAAGTGCCCGTCTCCGTGCAGCTCGTGCATCCGGGCCAGGGCGACCCATCCAACGCGACCTTCGCGGGTCAAATGAAGAGCGCGTTGATCAAGAGCTTCAGCGATCGTCAGGTCATTATCTACGAAGGCCACGCGGGCCCGCTGTACGGTTTCGCCCTAGCGAACTGGAACGTGACCGAAGCCGGCGAGCTCGACGACTCAGAACTGCCCGGCCTCAGCATCCCGGAGAATTTCTACCAGGTCGTTCTGGCCAGCGGTTGCGACACCTACATGGTTGCAGACTCGCTGTATCTGAACCCAGTCAAACAGGGTCGCGTCGACATGGACGTGATCACGACCACCAGCTTCAGCAATGCCGCCGGCAACGGACGCACCGCGAAGGTCCTGGTGGACGCGGTGATCAACCAGAGCTCCGGCGGCCAACTCAAGCCTCAGATGTACGGCGAAATCATCCGCAAGCTGAATCAGGAATACTGGATGACGCCCATCTACGGCGTGCATGGCCTCGACGACAATCCGCGCTTCAACCCCTACGCGGACTTCTCCAAGCTGTGCCAAGCGTGCACCTCCAGCAGCGCCTGCGGCGGTTTCGATTCCAGCTGCAACGACTACGGCAACGGCAGCAAGTACTGCGGCACCAAGTGCGAGTCGAACAACGATTGCCCCAACGGCTACACCTGTTTCGAGATCCGCAGCGGCAACACCATCACCGGCAAGTCCTGTGCGCCCGCGTCCCTGTCCTGTGAGAGCCCTGGCGGCGCGGAGCCGCAGGTGTGGATCAACGAGATCCACTACGACAACGACGGCGCGGACGCGGGCGAAGGCGTAGAAATCGCCGGCACCGCCGACACGGACCTGACCGGCTACACCCTGGTCTTCTACAACGGCTCACCAGGCCAGCTGCGCACCTACAAGACGGTCGCCCTCGAAGGCGCCATCCCGCAGCAGCAAGGCAAGTTCGGAACGCTGTGGCTAGCAGTCAGCGGCATCCAAAACGGCGGCAGCGACACCGCAGGGCAGCCCGACGGCATCGCGTTGGTCAACGCCCAAGGCGAGGTCGTGCAGTTCTTGTCGTACGAAGGCGCCTTCACGCCGACCAACGGCCCCGCTGCAGGCACAGCGTCCACGGACATTGGCGTGTTCCAAGCCTCCACCAGCCCCGCCGGGCAGAGCCTGTCGCTAACTGGCGCTGGCGGCAGCTACGCTTCCTTCAGCTGGCAGAGCGCCGCGGTGGCCAGCCCCGGGCAGCCGAACCCAGGCCAAACCCTGAACTGAAGTTGCAACCTTCGCGCGTTGGCGCCCGCGCGGCTTGGCGTGCGGGCTGCGTCAAACGGCGAAGGCGGCCAGGTTCTTCGCGAGCCGCGCGCTCGGATCGCCAAGCGCCGGCTCGAAGGGCGCGCCGGTGATCTTCTCGACCGCGATGGCGTAGCGCTGGCTGGCTTCGATGCGGATCGCATCGGGAATGGCCGGAATGGGCCCGTCGCCCATGAAACCCTGCGCCGCCAAGAAGCGCCGCACGTGCTCCTTGTCGAAGCTCTCAGGATCTTCGCCCGCACTCATCTTGGCTTCGTAGCTGTCGGCGAACCAGTAGCGTGACGAATCCGGCGTGTGGATCTCGTCGATCACGACGATTTCGCCCTCGGGCGTCTTGCCGAGTTCGTACTTGGTGTCCACCAAGATGAGTCCACGCTCAGCGCACACCTTCTGCCCGAAGTTGAACAAGGACAGCGCAATCTCGGCTGCGCGATCAAAATCGCTGGGCGCCATTTTTGTGATCTCAAGGATCTCTGCGCGGCTCGCCGACACGTCGTGCCCGCCCTTGGCTGCCTTGGTGCTCGGCGTGATGATCGGAGCGGGCAGGCGCTCGTGCTTGCGCAACCCCGCAGGCAACTCGTGGCCGCAAAAACTCCGTGCCCCACCCTCGTAGTGCACCCAAATGCTCGTCGACGTGGTGCCAGTGAGGTAGGCACGCACGACCATCTCCACGGGCAGTGGCACGCACTCGCGCACCAGCATCGCATTCGGATCCGGCACGGAAAGCATGTGGTTCGGCGCAATGCCTTTGGACTCTTCGAACCACCACGCCGCCACGTGGTTCAGCAACTGCCCCTTGAAGGGCAAGGTGCCAAGCACACGGTCGAACGCGCTGATGCGATCGGTGACGACGATGATTCGCCGCCCGTCGGGCAGGCTGTAGTTGTCGCGAACCTTGCCCTCGTACTTCTTGCCGAGCGCGGGAAAGTCCGTCCCGGTCAGCGGCGCTGCCAGAGCCTCCTTGAGTGCTGCATCGGTCAGGGGCACGAGCGCAGCCTACACCCCTTTTTCACGGTGGAAACCCCACCTCGGCGCGGCCGATTCATTTTTTTCGGAACCCGACGGCACAGCCGCTGTCAGACCTCCCGTTCCGCTCACGACCCTTTCGGCATGAGCGAGAAGCACCGGGCAATCCCGCCCGAGGAGGATTTCATGCGACGCGTGGTTGCCGGCATTTTTGCGCTCACTTTTGGTCTGTTCTCTTACACCGGAACGAGTTCCACGAACCCGGGCCTCGGCATCAGTACGGCGGACGCCGACGCCAGCGCCGACGACTGCGTGGGCTTCCGCAAGAGCGACCTGGACAAGGGCTTGATGTTCGAAGCCGCCAGCAGCTGTGACAAGAAGCTTTCCTGCAGCCTGTCATGGACGCTGACCTGTTCCACCGACGAAGGCAAAGTCACCGCTCGCACGCCCGCGTCCCGCAAGTTCGTCCTCGGCGCCCAAGAGTCCACTTCGGAAACCGCAAGCGCCGACAGCTGCAAACAAAGCTGGCGCATCGACGACGTGCGCTGGAGCTGCAAAGAGTCGAAGTAGTTCGCGATCGCTCGCGCCGCTGCCGGGTCGGTGTATCCTTCGACGTGGCCCAGGCCAAGAAGCAACCCATTGCGGCCCGAGTCGGGCTGGCAAGCGCGACGGCGCTGCTCGTGACTTGGGCGGGTTGCGCGGGACAGCAGGCAGCCGCGCCGATGCCGAACCTGGAGCCGGACGCCGCAGGCGAACCGGGACTGCTGGACACCCAAGCAAACGTACCCACCGCGGTGGCCATCCCCGAGGTCAACTTCATCTGGCAGTCCGACGATGGCACGGAAGTGACAGTCGTTGACGGGCTCATCGACGCGGAGTTTCTTACCGACCACGATTTCGGTATTGGCAGTACCGAGTTTCGCCCTGAGGTGCTCCCCAAGGTTCGGCGCATGGCCGCCTTCCTGCGGACGAATCCAGGCGTCGACACCCTGCGTATCGAGGCTTTCGCCGGCCAACGCTGCAACAGTGGGCCGACTTTCGACCGGGCGCGCCTGCGGGCGCATCGCATCGCGCGCGCCCTGGTCGCTCAGGGCATCGACTGCAAACGACTCGAGGCTGTCGGCTGCGTTGCTGACGACGCCAGCATGAGGATGCGCTTTGAAGCGCGCGTCGTCCGCTTCGATGGCAATGTGCTGGCGCCTGCCCTCGCGGATGGGCAGCCCTCTCGGCGTGCGGATCCCTGCGCGCCCACGCCCGCGCCGACCGGCGGCGTCGCGCCGCCGTCAGCTTCCGCGGCGTCCGTGGCCCCGACCGCCAAGGCAGAAAAGCTGTGGTGTCGGTGTGGTGTGGTCGGCTTCGAGTCGAACCGGCCGCCAGATGGAAGATGCAACTTGGATATCGAAGCGGACGGCTCCGCCAAGCTCGACGGCTCGCGATCAAAGCCGCGCTTTCTTGCACGGCTCAAGCCGAAACCGCGCAAGCCAGGCGAAAAGGTCTACTACGCCTTTGACGGCACCTTCGATTTCCATTGCCAGGAAGCGTGGTGCGGGCGTCAGAACCTGAGCGTGCTCGCCGTCGCTGAACATGACTACCGCGTGACCGTTGCTCGCAGCGACGACGGTCCGCCCAGCCATGTGCTGTGGGCCACATGCTACCGCCCAGTCCCCGCGACTTGGGCGAAGTGAGGGCGAGCAAAGCCAAGCAAAGCCAAGCCGTCAGCGACTTCGTTCGAAGGCTGCCACCTCGGCGGCGAGTGGTCGGTTGGCGTCGTGTCCCGGGGCCGGCGCGCTCCCTATGTTCGAAAAATGCGCAGTGACGTGGGCATTATCCGGACATGGTCGACCATCTCGCCGAAATGCTGACGAATCTGAGCAAATTCCCGCGATGGGTCGTCGCAGCGCCGCCGTCAGTCTCCGCGAGTTCACAAGCGTGAAGCGCAGTCCGCTCGCGCAGAGAACCACGCCGTCCAATCCGCATCTGTTTCACGAACGATTCGACTGACGGCACCTGACTGGATCTCAAAGCCTGTGTACTGGTGGGTGGTACAGCCAACCTGGCAGTCTCCGCCCGCTCGATCAACGATGTAGTAGCGGGTTGCGCCGACGACTTCGAGACAGATATCGGGCCCATCCACGACTCCCAGCGCCAGGCTCAAGTTTGTCACATGAGGCAGTGCCTTGTATTCCGCCACCAGCTTGGACCGCTTCAAGCGCTTGCTGCCGAAGTTCACGGCCACGTTGTCCCACTTGGTGAGTTCGAGCGAGACGCCGTAGGCTTCATTCGGGCAGTCCCAGGCTCTGTAGTTCCCGCTCTTGAGCTTCTTCAGGCCCTCGTCATCCAGTTCGAGGGGCATCGGTATGCTGCTCCAGTCGCGGCTGTAGACTTGTATGCTGGCCACGGATGGCGCGATGGCGTCGAGATCCCTCGCGACCATTTCGTACGCCTCCGGCGTCGCGACGATGGTGTCCGACAACTCCAGAGCAAGGAGTTCCGCGATTTCGTTCTCCCGTGGCGATGCGGCCAGGTGGTCGCGCGGCGCCTGGGGTTCGTAGTCGACGCAGGACACGTCTCCAGCGTCCGAGCTGCCGCACGCCATACAGCCCATGACCACGACAAGCAGGACGCTCAAGCGGAACAACACCGAACTGAAGTCCAGCCCGGTGCTACACGTTCCGCACCGCTGCTGCCCTATCGTCACTTTCAAACCGCGCGAAGGTGACAGAAATGGTCGGGGGGTGACCCAAAGCGTCGCGACGCATTGGATCCAGATCGCACAAAAGCGCCGCGAGAGTTCCGGATCCGCATGGAACTGGAGGGCACAAGAATTGCTCAGCTGAGCCAGGATGAGCCGTCTTTCTCCCGAGCCCGAACCGCGATGCCGTCCCCGCAGCACCACCCACGCCAAGTGGCCCGTGCCGATCTTGGCGCTGCTCGTGGCGGCGGGTTGCGGTGGTGACGACAAATCTGCGGGTGGCTCGGGCGGCTCCGCAAACCCGGGCGGCGCAGGCAGCGGCGGGGTCACGTCGAGCGGAGGTGGGTGGGCGAGCGGGGGCGCAGAAACCGGGGGCGCAGCCGGGGGCTCGGCAGCCGCAGCGGGCACGGGCGCAAGCGCCGGTTCTGCAGGCGCGGCTGGCGGAGGAGCAGGCAGCGCCGGCACGGGGAGCGGGGGCGCAAGCGGTTCACAGACATTGAACTACACTGCGGACAACACGACCGAGTTGTTGAACCCCGAGCGTGGCTGGATGCTCCGCGGCGACGAGAGCGTGTTCGCGAAAGCGCGCGGTGGGGACAGCGACCACCCCCAAGGGTATTCGGTGGTGTGGTCCGACATGGGATCGTCGCCCTGGAACGGGTCAACGGGAACCCCGTTTCGATTGGACAACTACAAGACCCAGAACCTACCAGCGACGCTGCTGCAGAAGTTGGAGGCCGTGTTCGCGGCGGCGCGCACGTCCGGAGTCAAGCTCAAGCTACGCTTCGCCTACAATTACTCGGGCAGCGGGGATGACACCACCAAGTCCTGGATGATCACCCACATCGGCCAACTCGGTCCGGTGCTGACCGCCAACGCGGACGTCATCGCATCCATGGACATGGGGTTCGTGGGCCGCTGGGGCGAACTCAACGGCAGCACCAAACTCGTGAGCAGCACGCAGCCCTGGTGGCAAGAACCATGGATCAGCGCAAGGAACGAGGTGCTCAACGCGCTGCTCGCCGGCACGCCCAAGTGGCTGAGCATTGGCAACCGCTATCCGCTCTTCGTGCGACAGCGCTTCGGCGAGTCCAGTTACGCCATGAACCTCTCTGCGAAGTTCAGCGGAACCGACCAGGCCCGGGTGGGCTGGTACAACGACTGCATTTGGACAGACAAGACTAATACCGGCACCTACTCCTTTGACGTCAGTGAAGCCCGCGGCAACTTGGACCGAGATACGTTTGAGAAGATCGGCAGGTACGCGGCCACGTCGGGCGAAACCTGCAGCAGCGCTGGGCTCTCGGCCTACAACACCTGCAGCGCCGTGCTGGCGGATATGGCCCTGATCAACGGTCCGGACACCCTGTTCAGGAAGTATTGGGTGGACATCTACAACCGCTGGATCACAGACGGTTGCTACAGTGAGATCAGTCGACGGCTGGGCTACCGCCTGCAGCTCGTGTCTGCCACTCTGCCAACCCACGTCGAAGCGGGCTCCAGCGCGTCAGCAACGCTCGTCATTCGCAACAGCGGCTTCGGCAAAGTCTACAATCCAAGACCCATCGACTTGGTGTTTGTGGGCGCGGCCGGTTCGTTCACCGCTCGGCTGAGCGCCGACGCTCGCAAAGAGCTTCCCCTGGCTGGTGACACCAGCACGCACACCTGGTCCCTCAAAGTGCCGGCCGGTCTGCAATCGGGGCAGAGCTACGCGCTTTATCTCCGCTTGCCGGACCCCTCGAGCAAGTTAGAAAAGGACGACCGCTATGCGATTCGTCTGGCGAACGGCGGCGGCCTCTGGGATGGCAGCACCGGGCGCCACGACCTGGGCGCGAGCGTCAGCGTCCCTTGAAGCGCTCTCAATCGAGTACATAGTCCGCAGTTGCGTCGCCACCGGATGCAACCTCGGCCCCTGGCACCGCGCAGGCTGGGGGCCGGACGACCCGCTGCAGTGAGGCTTGTTTTTTTGGGGTCGGGACGCTGTGCGGCACAGGGCCACTAATCGCTCCATGGGCCGCAGTCCGAGCGCGGGAACGTCGGCGTACGTGTTAGTTTCGCCGCCGAAACGCTGAGCAACCTCCGAGAAGAACCGTGTCCCCGATCTGGATCGCAGTGATTGTCTTCGTGGTGGTGGTGATCGTGCTCGGGGTGGTCTGGCGTGGCAATACGCTGGACAAGCTTGAGCCGCTGCCTGGTGAAGAGCTCCGCTTCGAGGAATGGGGCGTGCGCGTAAAACAGGTGGGTCATCGCCCCACGCTTCATTTGAACTGCTGCGTGCGCGTCACCAACCGGCGACTCATCATTGGCGCAAAGATATTGTTCTCCAAACAACACGCACTGCTGCACATCTTCGAGCTGGACGGCGGGCCCACGGGCATGGACATCGGCGAGACACTCAAATCCGGGTATGTGCGAGGCGGCGTGCCGCGCGCCAGCATCCAGCTGGGCCAAGAGCGAGAGCAACGCTACGTCGAAGTGCCGATGCACTGGCTACAGCGACGCCTGCAGCTCTACTGCAAAGAGCCGGATCGTTGCCACGCGGCCCTGCTGGCACAGCCCTAGCTCGCGGAGCTCCTGTTCGGCGGCTCAAGGCGCGATCTTGTCGCCCTTCTTGAACGTGTAGCTCTCCACCGCGCTCGCGGTGCCGCCGCGTTCCAGCTGCACCTTGCCGAAGACCGGCTCGACGCCGATGGCCGTGGCGATGTCCGCGCGATCTTGGACATGAAAGTGAATGTGCGGCTCGCTGCTGTTGCCGCTGTTGCCGCACAGACCCAGAAGCTGGCCTGCGCGGACCTTTGCTTTGGCTTTGACACGGATGCTGCCCGGGGAAAGGTGCGCGTACACGGAAAACTCGCTGTCGCTGTGTTTGATCACGACGGCGTTACCGACAGCGATATAGCCGTTCATCACACCCGGAGCGCTATCAGGCACGCCGTCGATCACCGTCTCGACAACGCCGTCCCCGGCAGCGAGTACCTTCTTACCATAGGCGTAGTAGTCCGAGTTCTTCTTGCCGTCCCCCAAGTGGCTCTTACCCGCGGCGTCGTAGATCAACAGGTCAGACGCGCGCTGTTGGTTCTTGTGGCTGATGTGTTTGTTGTCCGCAAGGTTGTCGCCGCCCCACACCACCGCCCACTTGCCTTCGAAGGGCAGGCGCAGCGCGGTCTTGGTTTGCTGTACCGGCGCGAGCGGCGGAGGTGGCGGGCGAAAGCGCACGCCGGCAATCTTGCCGCGGTCGTCCAAGGTCAGGCTGGCGTGCATTTCAGCGCCCTTGCCGAAGACCGTAAACTCCCCCGTTTGCCCGGCGAGCTTGGTCAGCTCAATGCGCCGAAACGGGGCGGCCTTTGAGAGATCTTCGCAGATTTGCCGGGTCTTATCCTGCCCCAACGCTTGCTGCATGTTGTCGTTGAAGCTGGCGTAAATAGCATCGCACGCTCGTGTTTCCAGCTGCGTGACCAGCTTCTCGAAAGCGGTCGGAATGCTGTGCGGTTGCAGTCGCGCCGCGGGCTGCTCGACGGAGCTCGTCGTTGTCGGCGAATCCGTGCAAGCCGGGCACGGCGTTGCGGGCGGTGCGTCTGCTGCGCGTGGCCCACAGGCAGACGCCGCCAGCATGAAGATGACCCCAATACTCCAAGTTCGAACGAACATGGCACGTCGCTAGCGGAGCGGAGCAGTGACGACAAGCCTCAAGCTGAGGCGGCAGCGGCAGTTGCAAATATACAGGGTCTGTCGACCGGAAGCGCCGAGCCAGTGACCCTGGAGGGACAGCGGCTGCGTGCACCTCTTGCGCCTCAGCTACGGACTCTGAAAAACAGAGAGCACCGGACGATGGTCGGACACGCCATTTTCGTAGTCCGTCACGCTCTTCTCTAGCTCCAGCACGTTTGTCGAGCCGGCGCCGTATTCGACCAGCGCGTCAGACGTCACCAGCACGTGATCCAGGAAGCTCTGAAACGGCAAGTAGGTGTATTTGCCCGCTTGCACCTCCGCGCTAGTCAGAAACGTGTACGTGCTGCTCTTGCTGAGGAGGGGCCCAAACACGTTCCACTGGGGCGGATCATCCAACTCGTCGTTGAAGTCGCCGATCACCACGTAATCTTGTTCGCCGCCCTTCGCTAACTCCGCGCTGAGCCAGGCATCCAGCTTGATGCAGGCATCTTTGCGTCGGTCCTGACTCGCCTGGTTGAGCTGTGCTTTGAGATGCACGACGACTACCACGAAATCGAAGCTGCCACTGCCGACGCCCTGCGCGAGCACGCGCGCCTTGAGCGGCGGGCGCGGAAATGCATAAGCATCGTTCTTGAACAGGGTCTCCACTTCGCTCACGGTCACGCGCTGGGATTGCGTCACCAGAGCCACCCGCAAGAATGCGCCCGGGTCGTCGTTGATCACGATTTGATAGCCCGCGGGCAGCTTCGACTCCAGCGCCGCAAAGGCAGTGGGATCCGCCACCTCTTGCACGGCAATCAGGTCCGGACGCAGCTGGGCAACAATGCTCGCAGCTTGATCCGGCGTCTTGCTGCTCAGCGGGTAGTCCTCGAGATTCCACGTCATCAGAGACAGCGTATTTGCCTTGGCGTCTGCGTCGGCGGCTCCGTCCGCGCTTGCGTCCGCGTCCGCGTCCGCGTCCGCATGCACATCTGCTTTGGCGTCCGCGTGCCCACCGGCCTCGCCCGCGGCGTCCGTGCCCGCGTCGTACACCGGGGCAGCAGGAAAACCAGCGGGTTCATCGGAGCACCCTGACGCAACTAGGGCGCACAAAAGCGAACTCAGTAGCAGGACGGAGCAGCGGGGCCGCATGTTGGCGTGCATCATGGCAGGAAGCTCACGATCACTGGGAAGTGATCGCTGTGGCTTGCTTTCCACGCGGAATAGCCACTCGGGGGCTGACTGAAAATTTTCGGCGTCGCAGAGGCAAATTCCGCCATGAGCGCGTCCGTGACGATGACATGATCGAGGAACTCGCCGGGTATCTTCGACAAGTTGGTCCTCACGCGTGAAGGGGGATACCTGCTCGACCCACGCGCCGGCGTGCGCTGGTCCGCCGCGGACTAGCGGACCATCACGGAGTTACGTCGCTCGCCTTGACCCAGAACTGCCCCTCGCCGTGTGGCGCGACGTTCAAGCTTTTCGGCAACACGCTGGCCCAGCCGGCCATGATGTCGAGTACGTAGGTTTCGGTGTCCGCCTCGATTTTGCCGATGATGGGCGCATCGTCTTTGGCGGCAGAGCGGATCGGGATCTCTTTGGTGGTCTTCACGACCTTCGGCGTGTCGGCGAGTTTTAGCTGTGGGGGTGAGCGCTTGGTCACGGCGCCGCGCTTCACGTCCATGGTTTCTCCCCGGGGCAGCGCGCGGAGTTCGCGGCTGCGGGCCCAGGCGTTGATGATCACCTCTCCGTGATACTCGACGTGAACCCAGCCGCCGCGCTGCTCTTCGCTCCACAGCAACACGCCGGTGCTGCCCGCCGCCTTGTTCAACACGGTCACCAGCGTGCGATCTTTTTGCCACGTGTCGTAAAGTTCCACGTTGTCCTTCTTGAGCACATAGCCTCGCGCATGCCCGGACACCGCGGGTTGCGTGCCCGATTTTCGTGCGAGCGTCAGCGAGCTGCAGTCCACCCAAGTGTTGAACGTCTGATGGATCGGCGTGGTGATTTGTTTCTTCACCTTCAAGCGGTTGTTCGCTCCGGAGGTGACTTCGAGGCGTTGGTGCGGCGCGATGTACAGATGACCGGGCACCACCGACAGGCGATGCGCACTGAATACGGGAACTTTGCTGGCGTCAGTGAATCCCGAGATGCGGAACGAACCCGTACCAGTTCCGGTTTCTACGGCCACGCGCTTACCCGCAGAGCCGAAGAAGTCCGTTGCTCGCAGCGCGGTGTCGCCACCCGAGAAGCGTGCGATGGGGGTGCCGCCGTCTGCCTTGTCGTAAATGGGCAAATTGACCGGCATCTCTGCTTCCCCGCTGACGCTGCACGCAGGCTTGGAAGCGGCGGTCGTTTCCGCAGCGCCCGGCGCCGCGATCAAAAACGACGCAAGCGCCAAGGGCAGCGTGAACAGTGAAAGCGGTAGTCGGGTCGGCATGCTATCTCCTTGCCATGGCGAGACTTGATGACGTGAGGCACTTCTGACGCCTTCGAATTGGACGAGAAAAGCGAGCGTCACATGCTAAAGGTAGCCCTTTCTTTCGGCACACCGCGCAAGCTACCGAAACCTAAGGACTTATCCGGAAGAGTCGTGGTCCTTGATCTGGCATTTGCGGGCTTGGGAAGCGGCTTCGACAAGGTGACGCTGCCCTTCATCGAAGGGCTGGGTGAGCGCCTGGCAGCTTGGGTCGATCATCACGATCACGACGAGCACGCTCGCTTCGCTTCAGATCCGCGCTTCGTGCTCGCGAAGAAGAGCGAGCACGGTGCGTGCCCAGAGATGGTAACGCCCGAGCTGGTGAAGCGCATCGGAGCCGTCGACACCATCGTCTGCCACACGGACTTCGATGGCTTGGCGAGCGCAGCCAAGTGGATCCGCGAAGGCATCGAACCTTACCCCGGTTGTGACGATGACGCGCGCGCGGTTGACACGCGGATCGGGACGCCGAGCAAAGTCGCCGTGCGCTTTGACCGTGCGTTGCGTGCAAAACCACGCGACGCAGGGTTGTTTGGCCTGATCGTGCGCCACCTTTCGACAGGACTCACTGACGCGAGCCTGTGGCAACCCATCGACGAAGCCGCCGCAGAGCTGATCCCCATCGAGCGCGAAACGCGCCGAGCCGCAGAGGGGTTTGAGAAGATCGGAGAGGACGTCGTGATCGTCGACGTGGCAGAGGGCTTCGGTCAACTCGACAAGACCCTGTTGCTCTTGATCGGACAGGAGCGCGCTCGCATCGCGATCGTGCTCGATCAGAACAACGTTGGTATTGCTGCACCCTTCGACAGCGGATTGAACTTCCTTCAGCTGCTTGGACTCAGCGGCGGCATGCCCACGCGGGTATCCGTCCCCCGCAATCGGCTGGACAGGGTATTGGTCGCCCTCGGACTGCCGGCGGAAGCGGCGGCGCGCTTTCTGCCCTAAGCGGGGGCGCGCCGAGCTGCTGCGCAGACAAAAAACAGCACGCGGACAGGGTGCTTTTAGGTACAAACCTGATGGGCACCCGCCCGCGTGCGATGTCCAGCTCAACCGTTTCCGGACTTTCCGGCCAAAACACGCTGCCGAGAGCGCGAGTTGGAATCGAGCTGGGCGGAAAGGGGGCGAAGCCTAGTGGCATCGCCCATTCCCTCCCTCATACGGGATCTGACTCTGGATAGCCGAAGGGCGGGAGCGAACCTAAGTTCAGCACCCGCCCCCGTGCCGGCCCAGAGGCCGACCCCGCTCGGCTATCAGGCTTTCTTTGCCCGAGCCTTGCGCTTGCTCGCCTTCTTGGCGCGCTTCTTCGCGGGCTTCTTCTTGGCAGCCTTCTTGGCAGCGCCCTTCTTGGCGCGGCGCTTGGTGGTGCGGCGCTTCTTGGCAACCTTGGGTGCCTTCTTCGCAGCTGACTTACGAGCGGTCTTGGTACGGGTCTTTTTTGCGGCCATTTTGATGCCTCCTACGAGCATAGGGGATTCGGACACTGAAGCCCATCCCGCGGTATGTTGCACGACGTATATTGCCACCTATTGTGTTGTGTCAACGAAAAAAGTTCATCGCCAATCAGCTTTCACTTGACACAACCCGATCCTGAGGCCGCAACGCATGCAGACGGAGCACTTGCGCAGTGCCTGGGCGCACATAGGAAAAATCCGCAAAAAACCCCGTGTCATCGCGCACTTGACGCCAGTCCGCTGTCAGCGTTACGCGGCCAATAGCGACGCTGTAGGTTCGCGTCCGCAACACCTCGAAAAAATCGACCATGGCGAAGACTCTCACCACCCGAATTGCGTTGCTGATCACTGTCTGCACGACCCTGATGTTGGGTTGCGGATACTCCCAAGAGGAGTGGGACCAGAAGGTCCGCGAGAATGAGAGCCTACGCAACCAGCTCTCGGCTCAACGTCAGGCGCACAAGAAGTGCGAGGCGGACTACGCGGACGCGCTGCACGAAGTTGAAGACCTCAAGCGCAAGTTCAAGGAGCGTGGCATCAGCTTGGACAACCTGAGTGCCAGCCTCGAACAGCAGCGAAAAGCCCTGGAAGAGTACCGTCGCCGCGCCGAACAGCTCGACCAAATCCGCAAGCGCTTTGACCTCCTTCGCAGCAAGTTGCAGAAGCTGACACAGCTCGGCCTCAAGGTGGAGGTCCGTGACAACCGCATGCTGATCCAGCTCCCCGGCGACGTGTTGTTCGACTCCGGTCGCGACAAGCTCAAGAAAGAGGGCGAAGACATCTTGAAGCAGGTCGCCGAGGTGATCCGAGCCGACGCCGACCTCAACAAGCGTGAGTTTCAGGTTGCCGGCCACACCGACGCCAAGCCCCTGCAGGGCGGCACGTTCAAGGACAACTGGGGCCTGAGCGCCATGCGCGCCCGATCCGTGCTGATTTTCCTCACCGGAACCGGCGGGCTCGACGCCAAGAACTGGAGCGCCGCCGGCTACGCCGAGACGGACCCCGTCGCCTCGAACGACACCGACGAAAACCGCCAAAAGAACCGGCGCGTGGAGTTGGTCGTACTTCCGAATGTGGAAGAGATGCTCAATCTGAATAGTTTGGCCGCGGGTAACTAGCTGGGACGCGAGCGCGGGCGCGCGTGAGCGCGAGAGCGAGAGCGTGCGTGAGCGCGAGGGCGGGCGTGAGGGCGGGCGTGTGCGTTGACGACGCGTCAGCCCTTTAGCAGCCACCTTCACGAGCAGAAGCGAGCGGGCCGGGCCCCGCG
>CBDUPW010000181.1:0-14277 GCA_965369205.1 uncultured Polyangiaceae bacterium
CGCGCACCTGGACCAGGTCCGGGTCTGGCAGGATTTCTCCGTCCAACCACGCGGCCTCGTCGTTTGCGTCGAAGTCGCGCTTCCAGGCTTCGTAGCGCTGTCGATACTCGGGAGAAGCCAGCTGTTGCTCCAACGCGGCGGCGGTCGCCATCGCCGTCCGGCTGCGATAAGTCGGCGAGAAGCGCGCAAAGGCGAACCAGGCTTCGTCCCACAAGAAGACGATGTCCGGCTTAATCGCGAGCACTTCGCGCATCACCGTCTCTGGGTCGTATACGACGCCGTCGAAGGTGCAGTTCGTGAGCAGCACCATGCGTACGCGGTCGAGCTTGCCCGCGCGCTTGAGAGCGAGCAGGTGCTGCTTGATGGTGCGCAGCGTGACTCCCCCGTACATCGAGTACTCCTCGAGCGGGTACGGATCCATGTACACGGGGTACCCGCCGGAGAGCACCAGGGAGTAGTGGTGGGATTTGTGGCAGTCCCGGGACACCAGCACAACGTCGCCCGGCCGGATCAGCGCCTGCATCACGATCTTGTTGGCCGTGGAGGTGCCGTTGGTCACGAAATAGCTGCGATGTGAGCCGAAGGCCCGGCTCATCTTTTCCTGAGCGTGCTTGAGCGCACCCGTGGGATGCAGCAGGGAGTCCAGACCGCCGGTGGTTGCGCTGGTCTCCGCCAAGAAGATGTTCTTGCCGTAGAACTCGCCCATGTCGCCGATCCAGTGGCTCTTGGCGATGGACTTGCCACGCGAGATCGGCATGGCGTGAAACACGCCCGTCGGCTTCTGGCTGTATTGACGCAGAGCACCAAAGAAGGGCGTGTCGTAGCGCTCGTGAATGCCACGCAAGACCGACAAGTGCAGGTCCATGTAGTCTTCGTGTTGATAGAAGATGCGCTGGAAATCCCGCCCGGTGTGGCCCGCCACGTCAGCGATGGGATCATCGGTGACCAAAAACAAATCAATCTCTGGTCGAAGCTGGCGGATCGTCGCCGCCAGCGCCGCACTTGGGTCCGTGAGCGCTGCACGCCGAATGGCATCGATGTCCACCATGTCGACGTAGCGGCGCAACTCCGGCAAGTCCGTGTTCGATTCGATGGGAAAGCGATAGCGAATCACGCAGCTCTGGATGTTGTGATTGAACAGAACCGCGATGATCGCGTCCTCTAGATTGCCAACAACGACTGCGTCGTAGGTGAACGCATCGTCGTCGCTGCGCATTGCCAACACCCGGCGTCGGACTTCCACCTCCTCGTCCGGCGTGAGCACGTCGACGATGAGCTTTTCGAAATAGGGGCGCTTTTCCGTGAAGAGATGCGCATCCGCGCCTTCGTTGGCTTCTCCGCGTGAGTCGCTGTCGGAGAGGTGCTCTTGCACGATGTCGGACACGCGCCGATGGCGATACGCCTGGCTGACCAGCAGCCGCACGATACGCGCGGTCTGGCGCGCCAACGAACCGTGCCAGCCGCGTTCGGCGAAGCGACGCAAGTCCGAACACACGCGCTGCCCCGGGAACGCCCAGTAGCGCTCGATTTGCTCGAGCGTCTCCAAGGTGCGGAGCACGTCGCTCTTGAGCGCCTTGGCCTCGGCTGCGCCGGACCGCGCGGCGCGCTCCAGATCCGCCGTGCGGTGCTTGAGCTCGTTCCACGTGTCGCTGCGGAACTGTGCCGCGTCGAAGTGCTTGCGAAACTGCAGGGCGCGTGTACTCGCAGGCGGCGTCATACTTTACCACCTCCGTTGCCGTGCTTCAGGCCCGCGGTGGAACCACGTGCTGGTTTCGCCAGTGCGCCCAGTAGAGCGAAGTGGTTCGGAGCGTCGGCGTCGTAGACCGAGAAGCGCACCTTTCGATCGCGAAAGCTCTTGAGGGGCTGACCGAGTCCGCGCAGTCCGACTTCTCGGCTGCGGCGCACCCGCTGAATGTCGATCTCCACGGGCAGGAACTGCTCAGTGGACTCACCGGTATGCAGCACGTCGCCATGGGGACCGACGATGATGCTCTTTCCGATCCCGCCATCTCCCAGTCCGTTGACATCGAAGAAGAAGCACTGATTCTGCGCCGCGGTCGCCCGCGCGATGGCGAGCTCCACGTCCCGGTCCACCGTCGACGTCATGGTCGGATGCAAGATGACTTCCGCACCCATGGCGCACAGCGTGCGCGACGTCTCGGGGAACCACATGTCATAGCAGTTAGAAAGGCCAAAACACCCGACATCTGGAATGTCGAATACGCAGAACTGATCCCCAGCAGCCACGCCCTCTTCGTAGGGGTAGAAGGGGAACATCTTGCGATAGCGCGCGATCACTTCCCCTTGGGGGTTGATCACGCTGGCGGTGTTGTAGATGTGCTCGCCTTCCCGTTCGAACATCGAGCCGGGGATGAGCCAGACGCCATGGCGCCGAGCCGCGGCCTGAAACCCCTCTTCGGTCGCGTTCGGCATGGGCTGCGCCGTGCGCGTCAGCGGACCATAGGGGCATAGCTCACTGAACACGACCATTTGTACCCACGGGTAGATGACCATGAGCAGGTCCAGCTTTTGGTGCATACGGGTGACGTTCTCGTGGATACCCGAGACGTGCATTTGCACGCCAGCGATTGCGAACGGAGTCATTTCATTTCCTTCACGGTTTCGAGCACGGCAGCCTCAAGAATGTCGAGGCCCTGCTCCAAGTCAGAATCTGAGATCGTCAGCGGCGAAAGCACGCGAATGACGTTGCCGTACGCGCTGGCCGGCAACACGATCAGTCCGCGCTCCCGACACAAGCTGGTGACCCGAGCGACAACTTCGCCAGCCGGCTTGTTCGGATCGCGTTCGTGGCAAAACTCCATGGCGATCATGGCGCCCAGGCCGCGCACGTCGGCGACCACTCCGCAGCTTTCTCGCAGCAACTCGAAGCGCGCGCGCACTTTGGATCCAACGCGCTCGGCGTGGCCGGCCATGTCGTGCTGTTGCATGTACTCGATCGTTGCCAGCGCCCCCGCGCAGGCCACCGGGTTGCCGCCGTAGGTGCCGCCGAGGGTGCCCGGCTTTGCTGCGTCCATGATTTCCGCGCGGCCGATCACCGCAGAGATCGGCAGCCCATTGCCGAGGGACTTCGCCCAAGTGGAAAGGTCCGGGGTCACCCCCAAGCGTTGGTATGCGGCCCAGGCGCCAGCGCGGAAGAAGCCGGACTGCACTTCGTCGCAGATCAGCATGATGCCGTGCTCAGTGCAGATCTCGCGCAAGCCGCGCAGATACGCTTCGGGCACCGGGACGAAGCCGCCTTCGCCCTGAACGCATTCGATGATGACCGCGGCGACGTCGTCCGCCGACACCATGGTCACGAACGCCTGACGCAGCCGCCCCAAAGCGCGCTCGACGAAGGCATCCACATTCGTGCCGTGCCCGTGACGGAAGTGATTCGGGAACTGCAGACGGTACACCTCCGGGGCGAAGGGCCCGCAGCCCAACTTGTACCGAGTCTTGGACGTCAGGGTGGTGGCCAACAGGGTGCGGCCGTGGAACGCGTCTGTGAACGTGATCACTGCGGAGCGACCCGTCGCTTGACGAGCGATCTTGATGGCGTTTTCAACGGCTTCGGCGCCGCTATTCACCAACATTGCCTTGGTGCGCTCGCCGTGGGGCGCCAGCTCTACGAGCTTTTCACACAGCGCCACGTACGGTTCGTAGGACGCGACATGAATCGATGCGTGCATCAGCTTGGCCGCCTGCGCCTGCACCGCCTGCACGATCTCCGCTGGACAGTGGCCGATGTTGACCACGCCAATGCCTCCCGCAAAGTCGATGTATTCGCGGCCGTCGGCATCCACCAGTTTCGCGCCTTGAGCGCTTGCCGCCGTCATGTCCCCGGCAAATTGCGCAACCCCCTGCGCCACCACGGCGCGCCGACGCGCCACCAACTTCTGACTTTCAGTCGTCGTTTCCATTTTCAAATCCCTACCGACACGTATTTCACGTTCACGTATTCGTTCATCACCCAGTGCCCGCCTTCACGACCGAAGCCGCTTTGCTTGACACCGCCAAAGGGCGCCTGCGCCGTGGACGGGCCGCCGTCGTTCGCCCCCACGATCCCGTATTCCAAGCGCTCAGCGACTCGGAACAGCCGACCGGCATCCCGCGTATAGAAGTAGGCGGCCAAGCCGTAGATGGAGGCGTTGGCAAGAGCAATGGCTTCGTCTTCGGTCTCGAACTTCGCGATCGGGCTGAGCGGACCAAAGGTTTCGTCCCGAGAGCAGAGCATCTCCGGCGTCAACCCATCGATGATGGTCGGCTGGTAGAACCGCTTGGTGAAGCCTTTGCCCAGATCCGCGAGTTTGCCCCCAGAGCGCAACTTGCCACCGCGGTCGAGGGCGTCCGCAACATGCGCTTGCATCTTGTCAACGGCGGCGTCGTCAATCAACGGCCCGACCTTCACACCGTCGTCCAGTCCGTAGCCCACTTTCATGGCGCCAACGCCCGCCGCGAGCTTCGTCGCGAACGCTTCGTATACCTTGGCGTGCACGAAGAAGCGATTGGCGCAGATGCACGTCTGCCCCGCGTTGCGATACTTCGCCGCAAGCGCACCAGCGACCGCCGCGTCGACGTCCGCGTCTTCGAATACCAGAAAGGGCGCATGCCCCCCGAGCTCGAGGGACAAGCGCGTGACGTTCGTAGCCGCCATGGCCATCAGCTTCTGGCCGACTTGCGTCGAGCCTGTGAAGCTCACCTTCTTCACCGCAGGGTTCTCGAAAATCTCTTTGCCGATCGCCACCGGGTCTCCGGTGATCACGTTCATCACGCCCTTGGGCAGACCCGCCTCCACCGCAAGCTCCGCAATGGCCAGCGCGGATAGCGGAGTTTGCTCTGCGGGCTTGACCACCATGGTGCAGCCGGAAGCGAGCGCCGGACCGAGCTTGCGGGTGATCATCGCCGCCGGAAAGTTCCAAGGCGTGATGCAAGCCGTGACCCCGACGGGCTGGCGCAGCACCAGGATGCGCTTGTTTTGGTGGGAAGCCGGTACGATCTGTCCGTAGAGGCGTTTGCCTTCTTCCGCAGCCCAATCCAAGAAGCTTGCGGCGTACGCAATCTCGCCCCGCGCCTCCGCCAGGGGCTTGCCCTGCTCCAAAGTGAGCAACCGCGCCAGTCGCTCCACGTGCGTGCCCATCAGCGCCGCGAGCTTGCGTAGGGGCGCCGCGCGCTCTGCCGCGGTGCGCGCGCTCCAGTCCGGGAACGCAGCGTGCGCGGCTTCGATTGCCGCGCGGGCCTCGCTCTTACCGCCCATGGGCACGTTGGCAATGGTCTCGTCCGTCGCCGGGTTGGTAACCGTTAGCTGCCCGCCCGAGGCGGCAGCGATCCACTCCCCGCCAACCAGGTTGCGGGTCTCCATCTTTCCGATATCGCTCATCGTGACTTCTTCTTCGTCTTCTTGCCGGCGAACGCAGCTTCGACGCCGCGCGCCAACACAGTCGGTGCCGCTTTGCTCGGCGCATATCCTGCCGCAGTGGCAAAAGCGCGGGCGCCCGCCACACCGCCTGCCAACACCGTGGCGACTTCTCGGTGCAGCGTGCTCTGCTGATCGCCATTGACCAACGCGCGCGTGAGCACATCCAGGTAGTCGCGAAATAGCTTCCGCATCGGTTCCGCACCCGCCGACTCCGGCACCATCAAGAGCCCGCGGGTCTGATGCAGCAAGAGGGCGTAGGTCGGATGCTCGTCCAAAAACTTTCCGTGCAGCCGCGCGAGCTCTTCCACCCGTTCCGGACCCACGCTGCCGTTGAGCTTTGCCAGGTACTCTTCGGAGAGCACCCGCACCGCGTCGGCCAGCAGCTCAGCAATCAGGGCGTCCTTGGAGCCGAAATAGTTGTAGAAGGCGCCTTTGGCGGTATCCGCTCGCTCGGTGATGTCCTCGACGCGCGTGCCGTAGATGCCCCGCTGGCGAAACAAATCGAGGGCGGCGCCCACCAATGCCTCGCGTCGCTCGCGCTTTTTGCGGTCCATTCGCGAATTTGTGGCTAACTGGTCAGTCATGACTCGCCAGTCATACTTGACCACCTCGTCACATGCAAGGCTTCTGGGCCTTTTTTCGGCCCTTCGGCTGGGCGGCCGAACTACACAGGATGCATGAAATCACTCCGCTGGGCGCTCTGCCTGTGCCTGCTTCCAAGTCCGGCCCCGGCGGAGCCGGCGCCGTCCCGCAACATCGAGCGCGTCGTGGCTTTCGTCGACGGCGAGCCCATCTGGCTCTCGGATGTGCGCCGGAGCGCGCTGACGATGCGCAAACAGCTGCACGGCCTTCCCGCGGAAAAGCGGGCGCGGGCGCGGGGGGAAATCTTCGAGCAGCTGCTCGAACGCGAGGTGGACCGCAGGCTGATCGCCAAGCAGGCGCGCGCCTTGAAGATCCAGGTCACGCCCGCCGAGATCGAGACGGCGCTGCTTGCCGTGGCCGACCAAAACGGAATCGACAAGCAGACGCTGCTTGCCAGCGTGCAGAAGGAGGGGTTCAGCGAGGCCACCTATCGTGCCGAACTGAAGCAACAACTGCTCGAAGCCAAGCTGCTGCGGATCCAAGCGTCCCGCTTCGACGCCGAGAACGGATCGAAAAACTCCCAACCCGACGACGACGACCAAGTCGCCGCCCTGCAGCGCCTGCTCAAGGTGCGGACCCGCTGGATGCAGGAGCTGCGCAAGGGCAGCCGCGTGGTGATACGGGTGCGCCGATGATGCCTTCGGATCCCCGCACCCGGAACAGCGCATCTGGACGCAGCGGTCACTTGGCTGGCGGTTTGTTTTGTTTGGGTTGCCTGGCCTTGTGCGTCATCGTCACCGCGTGTGGCGGCGCGCCTCCGGCTGCGGCGCCGGCAGCACCGAGTACAGCGGAGCCAATGGCGCCCGAAACCACCCAGGACTGGGAGCGCGCCGCCTGCGAAGCGAGCGCGGCCTCCCTGGACGCCGTGGAGCCCGCAGACAGCGTGCACAGTGCGTTCCTGCCCCTCGCGGGCAGCGTCGCAGGCGTGCAAGTCGACGCCGACAGCCCGGAGCTCGCCGCCCGCGCCAAGTCGCTTGTGCAACTGAGTGCGGGCCTGCCCCTCAGCGAAGCGCGCGTGCGCGCGGACGTCGAGCGGCTGTGGGGCCTGGGCGACATTGAAGACGTGCAAGTAGACAGCTCGGGACCTGAGGGCGCGCAGTCGATCCGCTTCGTTGTTGTCAGCGCGCCCGTGATCCGATCTGTGTTTCGGCGCGGCGAGGGTTCGCCCGGCGACGAGCTCGCGCAGTTCCTGGGGCTCAAGAAGGGCGCTCGCTACAGCCAAGCCGCGTTGGCGCTGGGGCTCGCGCACGCCAACGAGACCCTCGCAGAGCAGGGTTATCGCGAGGCGCGGGTCACCGTCACTGGCCGGCGGCTACACGATGGCGGCGTGGATCTATGCACTCACGTCAGCATGGGGAGAAAACTGCTTTTGCGTTCCGTGCAGATCAGCGGCAACAGCCAGCTGCCCACCGCCGAACTCGCTGCACTGGTGCAGGCCAAGCCCGGCCAGCCACTGAACGACGCCGAGCTAGAGCGCGACGCGCTCGTCATGCAAGCGCACTACTACGATCGCGGCATGATCACGACGCGGGTCAGCACGCCGGAGGTGCGCGTTGTAGACGACGGCATCGAAGTGCAGATCACGATCAGCGAGGGGCCCGTATTCAAGGTCGCTTCCATCAAGGTCGTGGGCGATCTGGTGACCACGAAGACCGCCTACCTACGCCGACTGCGCGTAAAACCAGGCGACGTATTCAGCCGCAGCAAGGTCGCGGCGGATCTGACCAGCTTGAAAGCGCTCCACCAAGAGCAAGGCGCAGCGCAGGTCGAGATCGAAGTCGAAACCAACGTCGACCCGAAGAAAAAGCGGGTCGATCTGGTGCTGCGGGTGGGGTCGCCAGCAGCGGAGTGAAACCGTGCCCGCCGGCAGCCTGGCACGACGACACGCCCGGCAGCCGCCAGGTGCCAGGACAGTGCCCAACGCACCCGTCGTGGGTGGCGTCACTTCGTGGGCGGCAGCTCCGACGTGCACAACGCGAGAGATCGATACAGCGCTGTCGGTGCTACATCCGTCTGCTGCAGCCAGGGAGTCTTCAGCGACGCGATGATGCCGCGCGCGCGTTCCATGTCTGTGCGATCGTTTGGTGGACAAGGATCCGAGCAGGTTGCGGGGCGACGCGCGGCGCCACGCATGCCAAAACCGCCGTGCAGGCTGGTCAAGATATGCACGTGCACCTCGAACGCCGCGCAGTCCCGGCAAAACCGGCTGCCTCCAGACGCGCAGGGTATTTCCACATCGGGGCAAGTGAGCTGCAGGTGCACCGGGCGCCCCGCGTAGCTCGCGCGCTCTGCGCTGACTTCGCCCAAAGCCCCTGCAACGCTGCCACCACTGCGCCCCCAGCCGCCGTCGGACACCCAACTGCCATCCGCGCGCTGTCGCTGCCTGCGACCGTTAGAGCCATACGTCAGCAGTCGCCCCGCGTACGCGCCCATCAGCTCCCGGGTGTGCTTGCCACCCGTGTGGCTCTCTGAATCCACGATCAACAAGCTAAGCCGATCGCCACCCTCGACTCGAGTCGCAGTGGCCGCTGCGCAGCGGTACTTATCCGCCGTCACCCAAAGCTGCGCTTCCGTCCCCTCGGGAACCCATGCCAGCAGCGCGTCGACGGAGGTGTCCGCATGCAAACCCGCAAGACTCGGCACGCGCCCGCGTAGCCAAGCCAGCTCGGGATCGACAGGCGGCCCCGCGTCTGGCTTGCCCAGCGGCGAACCGTCGTCACTGCCCGCAACCGCAACGGGCCTTGGCACCGCCACCGTCGCCGACGCCAGCGCCGGCGCGGCCCCCGCTTCCGAGCTCCGCCCCGCACAAGCCGCAACCACCCACGCCACCCCAAACGCGCCCACGCCGCCAAACGCCCGTACCCCCCAAGCGACGCCCATACCGAAGACTACCACGCGCGTTTGTCCGCACTGCTCTCGACGAGGTCGCTATTGGCGCCATCGCCAGGACGCGGGCTCCCATCGTGCGTTTCGTTCGCCTGCGAGAATCGGATCCAGAAATGCCTTGGCCGCTGTCGTCACGTCGGCGAGCGTCCGCCACGCGAGCTGATCGGACTTCGCCATGGCCGCGTACGGCGTTTCCCAGGTGACGTTTGGCTCGGGCAACGACGCCGGCAGCCCATGAGTCATGCGGAACGTGAAGGTCTGCTCGAAAGCTTCCGCGAGCCGGCTTGCTTCGAGCGCGCCGATGCTTGCCAACAAAGCGAGATCCGGTAGGTCTTTGACCCGCGTGTTCGGCCGTGGCCGCGGCATGGTGTAAGCGTGCAGCTTCTCCGCGATGTGCGTCTCGACTGGACAGAGCCGCAGTGTAGGCGGATCGATGCCGACGAAGCCGAGCACGTCGGCGGTCGTGACGGCTTCAGGCTCGCCCAAGATCGGATCGCCGAAGGCAACGTCCACTCCGAAGCGCCGACCGTAGAGCTTGCCCGCGAGCTTGCACTCGGCACGGAAGCGCATGCCGTCGTACTGCATACCTTCGTTTTGAATTTCAGGGTGGTCCTCGTCGGGCCCGATCTCGAACGTGAGGAAGTCGCCGAGGTCCAGGCGTGCAGCCTCCTGCAACCGCTCAAGCACGCGCTCGGGCGAGCCCATGAACCGCAGGTCGACGTCTTTGGTCGTGCGTGCCCGTGACAGCCGCAGCTCGAGCACCAGGCCGCCCTTGAGCATCGCGGTGTCGCCGAGCGTGTGGGCGATGCGGGCTAGGAATCGATCGAAGACGAGCAGCTGCCTTCGGCGAGCCAGCTCGGGCCCAGATCCGGACGCCCGCAAGCGCTGTTCGAGGGCCTGCTTGAAGGCGTCTGGCGAGGCGTAGGTCCGCTTCGTCATGCGGCGAGTCCCCCGAAGGGCTCCAGGGCATGCTCGACGTCACCGATTTCACTCCGTGTCGTCAGCCCGCGACGCAGCGCTTGCTGTGCAGCCTGCAACAGCAACTCAGGCGAGAGCCCGCTTCGCGCCAGGTCGTTCAGCGTGCGGGACACCGACGTGATCGGAACTGGGCCTGCCCACGCTCGCTCGTTGCCGTTGACGTTGGCGTGATGCAACAGCACGCCCTCCGGTACCCGAAATCGTCGCTTCTTCCACGCTGCGGGTAGCGTGAGATGTACTTGTGCCGGCAACGCGTCGGAGAGCCGGTGCAATCCGAGGGCGGTCTCGTGTGACAGCACGCCCGCCTGCTCGGACCACAGCCAGACGGTCACCAGCTCCTCGTGCTCGCCGGCCGGGAAGTGCACCAACCGGTAAATGCCCCGACGGACGCGCAGGATCCGCCCACCACGAACGTGGTGGACCAACAGCTGCGGCGAGTACCCTGCTTCCGCCGCCTGCTGCGTCGTGAACTGTCCCTCCTGCGCGGCGGCGGCCTCATAAAGCCGGTCCCACTCGGGGATTTCAGGGGTACTGCCGACCATGCACAAACAGTAAGCCAAACTTTAGTTTTGTGCAACGTCAGCGGGACACGATTCTCAAGGCAGGCTTTAGTTTTGTGCAGACGCGCCTCCCAATTGGTCTAAACAGGCCGGGTTTTCAGCACCGAGCTTTCACCGCCCACGACCGCGTTTGGCCGCTTGCCGCCAAACCAACGGCAGGCGTGCCCGCATGGGGAGGTCTACCGAAACAGCTTGGACAGTGCCGAACGACGCATCGTGACAAACGGGGAACCGTCCGTGTTGGCAGTCGGCACCAGGAATATTCAATCCCCAGCAGAGGCGGGGGCATGCTGGCAGCCGCGGGCCCTTGCAAAGGCGGCCAACCGCTTCGAGCACTTCTCCGCCTTGCTCGTGCCCACGTCACGGAAGTCCACGAACGAGTGAGCCGAATCCGGGACGGGGTCGGTCAGCGGATCGTGGAACGCTTTGAGGTCGACCGTACCGCACTCGCTCACGGTCACGCTCCACACCCCCGCTGACTCCAGGCCCTTGTCGCCGGTGTAGAGGACGTATGCATCCTCCGCCGTCGTCATCGACCCCCTCGACACCGACAGCATGCCCTCGTCCTTGGGAGTGGGGCGAAACGCCTGGCTGCTCACCCGGCCGTTCTGAAGGAAGGTCGGGTGGACTTGCCGGTGCAGCAGCTCGTCAGCGTCGTCGATGGGCTCCTCGTCGGCCATCAGCCACGTGCCTTTCTGCTGAAAGACGTCACGAACTTGACCAGCGCCAGGCGACCTTCAGGCGTCTGCGTGCTGGCCTGCTCCTCCTTCCCGGCTCCCGTCTGGGCATCGACGGCGTCTAGCTCGACGTCGCCGCTGGCGAGCTTGAACGTTGCGCTCAGCTCCCAGGATCCGATCGTCCACTCGGCCTGAACGTCGCCCGACGGCGTCGGATACAGATATGGCACCGGGACCTCTTCCTGCTCGTGAAGGTCCGCGAGGAGGTCCGTCAGGGTCTGCAACCGCACCGCATCGAGGGGTTGGCCTTGCCCGCCATCGAGCCATCCGCCCTTGAGGGCTTTCAGCTCTTCTGAACGCCGACGGAGGTCGTTCGGGGTGAGCTGGCCTTCCTCGACCAGCGATACGTCTTCGACTTGTTCGACCCGTTCGAGACGGTCGCTTGCATCGTAGCGACCCGCCCCGATGAGCCTCACCCGGGTGCGCCCGTGCTCGCTCAGCGCTGTCAGAATGACGGACTCATGCTCGGGCGTTAGGCTACCCGCGATCCTATGGTCATCGGTCTGGATGTGGAAGACGCGCTTCTCAACGTCGACCTCGTAGATCCTGCCGACGATGTCGACCGTGTCGGAGAAGCTCTTCTCCTCCATCAGGACGAGCCGCTTGCGGACAGCGTGCGTGTACTTGGGGCCCGTCGCTTTCCTATCCTTGCGAAGCTCGATGGCTTCGTCGTTCCGGAGGCTTCGACCGAAGAGATTGAACCGACCGAGCACGGACCTGGGAAACGTCTTCGGGAGGGCGGTGCCGTCGGCGACGGCCCGAACTGCCGACTCGATCAAGTCTCTTGCCTCCTCGAACTCGTCCGGCCCCGACGGAAGCAAAGGCGCTTGACCCGAGGGTGACGGCTCCACCGACCTCAACAGCACGGGCATGGCGCTGCCCGGCTCCACCTGCCGGAGGCTCAGCTTCAACCGACCCTCGAAGCCCCTCGGAACCCGCTGGCGGTCGGGGTGCCGGGCAAGAAACACCGCCTTGGCGACGTCGAGGATCAGGCGTTCGTAGACCTCCAGCTCCTTCAGGACGTCCAGCGGCACGGCGTGCGCTTGGAAGCGCCGACCGTGGAGCACCGGTGCTGCGAACTCTTGTTCCTGACCGCTCACGTTCTCTCTCGACTCTTACCCAGAACCCTCGGGAAGCCAACAAGCTGGCCGACCGTTCTGTTCCATCGGCTCATCGACGCTTTCCGACGCCGGGAATCGTCCAGGATGGCGTCGGTCCACCGAGGCCGCACGAGGCCGATAAGGCCCAGGCGGATGAGAAGGTCTCGTAGCGGCGCTGGGTAGAGCACGCAGGCGTCGTAGACGACGACGAATGCCATCGGCTGCTCAGTATCCGAGGCCGTGCTTCTGGGCTTCCGCCGTCAGCTCGTCGGCGATGGACCTGCGACACGCGGCGTCCTTCTCCTTGTAGGCCACGATATCGACGACCTTCACCCGGCGGTGAGTACCGACCATCCGGAAGGGGATCTCCCCTTCGTCGAGCAGCCCCACGAGGAAGGGCCGAGAGACGTTCAGCATGTCCGCCGCTTGCTGCGTCGTCAGCTCGGCGTGAACGGGCACGATGGACACGGCGTTGCCGTTCGCCATCTGGGCAAGGATGTCGAGAAACAGGACGAACGCTTCCCGAGGGATCGTGACGGACACGTCCTCGGTTCCGCCCTCCGGCTTGACTCGGATCGTTCTCGTGGACTTCCGGCGAAGAACCTTCGACAGCGCACGCACGGCTGCCTGGGCCTGCTCGGCCTCTTCGGTGGAGGGGATCTTCAACGCGGCGGCGGTCATGACGAGAAGGTAGCACTAATCGAATAAACGCAACGGCCTCGGAATGCACCCCATCGGGCCCCGGTGGGATGGGTGCCGACGCTCCCGCGAGCGCCGTGGGCATGCCGTCAACCAGCATGCCTCTGCATGCCCGACCCCCGACCCATCTCACTTGTGCGCAAGGCGCTCGCGTCGCCGCGCTGAGCGCGACAACGCTGCTGTCGTCGCGGCGCTCGCTGCCACCATTCGAGTCGCCAACGCTTGGGTCGCAGTTTCCGCCGCCTCACGCCTCCTGTTGGCTGAACCTAGGCGCCAGCTCGTGCGATTCAATGCTCGGGTTCATCGTCATCGTCCGGATCGAGGTAGATGTCGAAGCCGAGGGACAGGCCTCGTTCCCCGAGCCAGGTTAGCAAGGTTGGCTCAATCTCAATCCCCTCGTTTTCGGTCTCGAGATACAGCCCGCAGAACACGTCCACGTCGAGACCACGGACGACCTCTTTCCAGATGGCAAGGTCGACACGCACGAGCTTGGCGAGCTGCGTCAACTGATCTTCAAGACGCCCCCCTTCCAACTCGAGCATCCACATGCCGGCCTTGCGCACATTGCTTGTGCTCGGAATGGCGTCTCCGTTGAGGTGCGTATAGGTGGGATCGCAGCCGAGTCCTTTCGTAATCTCGGCGGGGTCCAAATTGGGACCGGACACGCGCAGAGTTACACTTGCCTTGCGAACTGGTCCTCCAAGTCGGATCGCGCCGGGCCTGTCGTTCGTCATTCTATTTGCACCTTTTTGATGGTTTTTTGCTGATGTTCTCATCCCAAATGTTCCCGAGCCTTTCTCCCGTGCGAAGGTCAATCACGGTTCCGTCTGGCTGTATGTCCACATTGTCTGCCGGGCCCAGGCCCACCGGCTTCTTCAACTTGTGGAGTGCTTCGCGCAGACTGTCTTTCGACATTCCCGTCTGTGCCGCAATTTCCCGAAGTCGCTTCTGTTCGCTCTTCGCCAGCGAAATGTGATCGCCCGCACCCAAAGGCACTCCCGACAACGCCGCGAAGGACAAGTCAGCATTCGCCACCGCCGAGAACGGGTTGAGCGCTTGGGAGAGGTTCCACAGTGCAGGTCCAGGGTTGGGTAGCGCTCCAGTTTGAACGGCGACTGCAAGGACGACCGCTGTGGCTCCGCCCGCGACAATGAACGGTACCGCGGCGGCGGCTTCGCCGTTGGTGTCCAAGTAGTCAACCGGATCACCACCCGAATAGTTGTACAGGTTGGTGCCCGCGGCAAGACCGGCTGGGTCCT
>CBDUPW010000182.1:0-14250 GCA_965369205.1 uncultured Polyangiaceae bacterium
CCGCGACGGCCTGATCCAACATGCAATGCACGATCGTGCGGAGGGTGCCCTCCCGGGTCTCCAGACGCAGAACTTGCGGCAGCTCTGTTTCGATGCGCACTCCACGTCGAGCCGCCCGTCCCTCGTGTTCCGAAACGATCGTGCGTAGCAGAGCGACCACGTCGATGTGGGCAGCGTCCTCGTCCAGGGGGCAGTCGGCGACGTGGCCCAGTTCCGAGACGACTTCGCTGGCCATTGCCAGTCGCTTCGTGAGGCGCTCCTTCGAGTCGGCTTCGTTCAGATCGGACTTCACTCCGTCTAGCCAGCCACCAATCAGTCGTTCGAGCGCCGTCACTGCGCCCACCAGTGCTTCAAAGGTTGGCCCCGCTTGCCCCGCATCGACGGGTGGGGGGGGCGCAGAGGTGAGCGTTCCCGAGGAGAAAACTTGTGCGAGCTCACGGGCGTAGGCCTCGCCAAGTTGCTGAGCTTGCTCAAGCTCTTTTTTGAGCTCGGCAACTTCGTGCCCCGCGTCGTCCGCTGGCAGCCACATCGTTTGCAGGCCGCCCTCAAGTTCGAGCCGCCCTCCGTGACGCGTCGCCATACGTGAGAGCCAACGGCGCTCGATTGCGGCGGTGGGGGAGGTGTCGAGGCCCAGGTCCACGCAGACCTTCACCCAGTCGCCCTGGCGGCGGATCTCAACCTCCGAGCCGCCGACTCCACCTCCGCTTCCCGAGGCGTTGGTCTGGCTGACCATGAGATGCAACATGCGGCGCATCTCGCCCTCTTCGCCCATGACTTCGACGCCGCCCCCGGGCTCCATAGCAATCCGCGCGTGGGGTGCGATGTCACACAGAAGTGACGCGAGATCGATCCGACCGCGGCGGGCTTTGGCGGTATGCCCCAACTGCAGTTCGCCGAGGCGGTTGATAGCGTCATCAAGGGCGTCCAGGTTGGTGGCCACCTCTGGCTGTTTCGGTGCAGCGCCCGGGGGAGGCGGCTGGGTCAGCATCGTCACGCCCTCGCGCAACGCGCGGGCGGCCCCCCGGGCTTCTTGAGCGAGCAGCCAGGAGAGTTCCTGCCGCGTTAGGCGTTCGTTCGACACGAGCAAACAGATGATGCCACGGCTCTGGCATTCCGGCTACGCTGCAATCTCCCTGGCCTTCTGCGGCTGGTTTGCAGGCGCTGCCCGCGGTCTACCAGGGGTTTCGGGGCTGCGCCGGCCCCGTGTCGGTGCTTGGGCTAGGATGCCCCCCGATGCCACGCGCCCTGCTTGTCGCGCTCACATTGCTGCTAGCGCTCGTGCTCGCACGCTGCGACTCGAGCGTGCAGAGCCCGTTTTCTCAGCCCCCGGGGCAAGACGGGGGAGCCGATTCGCAACCGCCCGTCGATGCTGGGCCGGACGTGGATCCCACGGTCGGCGGTCCGTGCCTGGACGATGGTCAGTGCGATGATCAGGTGGACTGCACCTTCGACGCATGTGATCAGGAGATCGCACGTTGCCGGCACACGCCGGATCCGACTCCCTGCCAGAACGCGGTCTACTGCGACGGCAACGAAGTGTGCGACCCCAAACTGGGCTGTCGTCCGGGCGAGCCAGTCGCGTGTAGTGATCAGACGACTTGCACCATCGACGCGTGTGTCGAGGCGACTCAGACCTGCGTGCACGTCAAGCGCGACGCCGACGGCGATGGGGATCCGGATTGGGGTTGTGGCGGCTCGGACTGCAACGACGTCGACCCCAAGGTTTCGGGAACCACGGCAGAAATCTGTGGAAACGGCGTCGACGATAACTGCGACACGGCCATCGATGAGACCGTTTGCGTGGACCCCAAATATGACGGCTGCGTCGCGCCACTGGAGGTCACCCAATCCGGTCAGTACAACCTCAGTTTCGCTGGCCTGAGCAGCGACTTCGGGGCGAGCTGCCTGCCAGTCGGGGGCACCCTGCGTGATGCGGTCGTGGCAGTGATCGTGCCCGGCACCCAGCCTCAAGACGTGGATATCGTCGCCACGGCCGCGTCCGGCGAGCTCGCCCTAGCCGCGTTCGGCCAATGCGGCGCGCCCGCAACCGAAGCGGCGTGTCACGCTGGAGTAGCGGCCAGTGGCTCCAACGGCCAGAGCTCAGGAAAGGTGGCGCGTTTGCGGCTCCGTGCCTTGGCGCCGGGAGCGCACGCGGTGGTGGTCTTTGCGGACTTCGCCCAGGAAGTGCCCCTCAAGATCACCTACTTGCCCGCGTCGACGAAGCCCACGAACGAGACTTGCGGCACTGCGACACCGATCCTCCCGGGCGTCAACCAAACTGTCGCGGTGGTCGACCCAACCGAAGATCTCGCCAGTCAGTGCAGCAAGAACACGGGGGAGCTCGTCTTTAGTATCGACGTGCCGAGCGCCAAGGACGTGCATGCCTATGCCGTTTCCCTTGATGGGATTGGGCATCCCTCCGTCGCGCTGTGGCAGTCACCTTGCAATTCGCCGATCAACGAGGTTGCCTGCAGTACCGGCAAGGTTGCCCACGCGTTCGCGCGCAATGTTGGGCCAACTACTCTGTACCTGGCGGTCGCAGCGACCGCGCCGTCGGATATCGATGTGCTGGTTTCCTTCGCGGAACCGAGCGCCGAGCCCGCCGACGACACGTGCGTTTCGCCACCGGTGCTGGCCCCGTTCCAAAAGACGCCCGTCAGCCTCGCGGGCCATGTGGACGCCGCCAAACTGGGTTGTCTTCCCGGAGCGGTGGACGCCGCCTACGAAGTCACCCTGGACAAGAAGTCCGACGTGCATTTGGTCGCGAGGATCTCCGACGAGGACAACGCCGCAGTGGGGTTGGCGAAAGCTCCTTGCGCGAGCGTCGCGGACGCCCTCGAGTGCAGCACTGGGTCGAGATCGCCGCTGCGTGTGGGACGTCACGCGCTACCGGCGGGCAGCTACCGTGCTGTCGTAGAGAGCGCTTCCGGAAGTCCGACAGAGCTTTCTGCCCTGGTCCGTCCTGCGACGGCCCCCGTATTCGTCGCGTTTGCCGACAGCTGTACCGAGACGGTGAGCATTCCGGAGACGGGGGGATTTTTTCAGGGCAACACGGCCAACGCGGTCGCGGATTATTCAGCGGGCTGCGACTTTGCTCCCGGCGCGTCGGCAGGCGCGCCGGATCAGATGCTGAAGCTCACCCTCAGCAGCAAACGACGCGTCGTCTTCGACATGAAGGGCAGCGGTTACAGCACGCTGCTGAATGTGCGCAAAGGCCCGAATTGCCCAGGCACGGAAATCGTGGACGCATGCGCGGCGGGCTATGTCGTAGACAAGAGCTTTTTGGACTTGGTGCTCGATGCCGGGACGTATTTTGTCCAGGTGGATGGCTACAACGAAGCCTCCGGCCCGTGGTTTCTTGACGTGTTCGTCGGACCGCCCTGACGCGGCCTGTCGTTTTGCACGGTTCTTCGCTACAGTGGCGGCGGGATGGGCGGCGCAGGCTTAAAACATTGGCTTCTTGCCGCCGTGGCTTCGGCAGGGCTTGCCGTGCCGGGGGTTGCGCAGGCCAGTCCCAGCCACGGGCCCTTTCCCCGTCTATCCCCAGCCCGCGCCATGTGGATCGCGGCCCGCCCGCCCGTGCAGCCCTTCCTGGGGTTCACCCATGCCGAGCGGCGCGAACTCGGCGCTGGCGGCATGGTCACACGGCCCATTCAGTGGGAGCCATCCGAGGAAGTCCGCCTCGTGGGCGGAGTGAGCTACGTCGTCGTGCACGCCCCGCCAGAAGTGGTGCTGCGCGTTCTGGGGGACTACGCCCGCCTGAAGCAGGTTCTGCCGCGCACCCGACGGTCCAAGATCGTGGAGCGTCGTGACGGCCGCGCCGTGGTGGAATTGGAGCAGGGCACCTCGCTGGTGAGTGCCACCTATTCCGTGGTGCTGGAGCGACAAGGCAGCACGGTGCGCTTCTGGATGGACCAGACTCGGCCGCACGGCATCCAGGACACCTGGGGATTTTTCCGCGCGGAGCCCCTCGACGGTCGGCGCAGCCTCGTCACGGTGGCCGCCCTGGTGGACCTAGGCCCTGGCTTGGCGCGCCTCCTATTCGAGGAGCGTGTCCAGCGAATGATCCTCGGCACTTCGGATCGGCTGCGCACACACGTCGAGTTGCCACGCTTCGCAGAAAAGTGAGTAGTTACAGGGTTTTGTGACCCAAGTCTCGACTCGATTCTAGTGCGCGCGGTGCGCCGGATCGGTACAAAGTTTCGGTCAGTTCCGGGTCGGGGGTACAACCCGAAACGATGGTGCGCCGCATCCTCGTGATCAGTGAGAACACCTACCGTGAGGCTGTGCGCGCTCGGGTACTGCACGGGCTTTTCGGACTGGCGCTCGCCACGGCCGCCTATGCCCTCGTCGTCGGACAGTTCGCGCTGCGCGAGAGCCTGCGCGTGGTGAGCGACCTCGGCTCTGCCTCGATATCGCTGTACGCCGTGATCGTGGCGATCGTGTTGGGGGCCACTTCACTGTACCGGGAGCTGGAGCTCAAGACGCTCTTTCCCATCCTGGCGCGCCCGATCCGACGCAGTGAGTACTTGGTTGGAAAATACCTCGGAACCGTGCTCACTCTGGCCGTATTCGTGGCGGCCAACGCCGGCGCGCTTCTATTGGCACTTGCATATCTATCGGAACGGTCCGTAGCGGCGGTGCTGGCGGCAGGCGTCGGCAGCTCCGTAGTTTTCGCCCTAGCGGCGTGGAAGCTGCCGCGGCATCGCACCCTATTGCCGATCCCCTGGGCACTGGTCATCCTGATCGTCGGCTACCTACTCGCGGACGGCGCGCCTGATGACCGGCGCGTCGTTTTCGGTGGAGCGCTCTTGACCCTTTGCGAGGTGTGCGTGGTGGCTGCCGTCGCCACGGTCTTTTCGTCTTTTTCTTCGCCGTTTCTCACCGCGGTGCTCACCTTCGGCATCTTTGTGGTCGGCCGCTCCGCGGACACGCTGGCTCGGCTTCCCCCTCGGGTCTTTGGCGAGTCCATCCATTCCGTCGGCGTATTGCTCAGCAAGGTCGTGCCCAACCTCATGCTCTACGTTCCTCCGCGCGAGTTACTCACGGGCGAGGCGCCGGGGGCCGGTTTTGCCAACTATGCACTGCTCGCCGCAGCGCAAGCAGCGGCTTGGACGGTGTGTTTGCTCGCCCTCGCCAGCATGATCTTCAAACGACGGGATTTCCTGTAAGCCAGCGATGACGGATCATGCAGACAGATTTCAAAGGTTGGAGTCGACTCCTGTGAATAGTCCGGGACAGTGGCTTCGCATGGTTGCTGGGCTTTTGGCGAGCCTGGTCCTTGCGCTCGCGATCTTTACGCTACGGCAAGTGTCGGACGGGGAAGCCCAGATGCGGCTCTCGGACGCCGCTTTTGACGAGGACGACTTGCAGACGGCAACGCTGCACGCCCGCCGAGCGGCCACGGCGTTTGCTCCTGGAGCACCGCATGTTGGCCGCGCCTATCGGCGTTTGGAAGCGATCGCCGTCGGTGCAGAAGCCGGTTCGCGGGACGCCGATGCGCTGGGCGCTTGGCGGGCGATGCGTTCGGCGGCCTTGGAGACGCGCCACCTGTGGGTGGCCATGCCCCGGGAGCTCGATCGTGCGAACGAGAACCTGGCGCGGCTATCGGCACGGGCGCAGGGCGGGAGCCCGGACGAACACCGACGCGCCTTGCTCGCTGCCCGCGGAGAGCTTTCGCGCGACGAAGCGCCCAGTGGACGCTGGCTGATAGCGCTTTGCGTTGGCTTTCTCGCCGCGCTTTCCGGGCTGGGTTGGCTAGGGGTGCGGGGCGTCGATCGCGACGGGAAACTCGTGATGACTCAAGCTCGCTGGGGTGCGTTGCTCGCCCTTGCCGGAGTTGCGCTCTGGGCGGTGTCTGCATGGCAGGCGTAGACCGGACCGAAGTCGAGTCCGCCGTGCAAGGGTTCTTGGACTACTTGCAGGGCGAACGGCGCGCGTCTCCGCATACTCTGGACGCGTATCGCCGGGACTTGCATCAACTGACAACCTTCCTGGCGCAACGGCAGAAGTCCACGCGTCTGGCCGATATCGACCGCCTGGTGCTGCGTAGTTTCCTGGGCAGCATTGCGCAGCAGCTTGCGCCGCCTAGCGTCGCCAGAAAGCTGAGCGCGCTGCGTGCCTTTTTCGGATACCTGGAGCGGCAGGGCAAGCTCAGCAACAATCCGACGGCGCTGCTTGCGTCACCGAAGCTCGGCAAGAAATTGCCTGGCTTCCTATCAGCAGAAGCCGCGGGCGCCGTCATGGCTGCGCCAGGTGAAACTCCGTCGCGAGAGCAGCCCCACGCTTTCCGCGATACCTTATTGCTTGAGTTGTTGTACGGAGCGGGTCTGCGCGTGAGCGAGCTCGCGCGCCTCGATATGGACGACATCTCGCTAGATGACTGCACGGTGCGCGTGCTGGGTAAGGGCAACAAGGAGCGCATCGTTCCCCTCGGCTCGAAGGCAAAGCAGGCAACCCTAGAGTACTTGCCGCACCGCGGCGCGTTTCGCCACCCAAAGACCGGCGCGCAGGATCCCCGAGCGTTGGTGCTTGGGGAGCGGGGCAGGCGGCTTGGGGTGCGTCGCATCCAAGACATCGTTCAAGCCTACGGCGCCCTCGGCGCGGGCCGCGGCGACCTGCACCCACACGCCCTGCGCCACAGCTGTGCCACGCATATGTTGGAGGGCGGGGCGGATCTGCGGGTGATCCAGGAGATGCTCGGCCACGCCAGCATTTCCACGACTCAGCGCTATACACACCTGTCCCTCGACCAGTTGCTTGGGGTATACGACCGCGCGCATCCCCTGGCACGAAAGTCGAAGGACGATGAGTAAACCAGCCGTCGAAAAAACACGTCGCTTGCTGGCGAGCCTCGTGGCAGCAAGCGCAGCGACTGCAGTCGTCTCGGTCGTCGATGGCCACTTCGCCCGCAGCGCCGCCTCCGAGCCCCTGAGCGGAACTAGCCTATGGCTGACGGGCGCGGGGATCACGTGGCCGGTCTTGTTCATGCTTGGGCTCGCTGTGGGCGCGGCGAGTCTGTTTCTACACCCCAGCGCGGCGCCGAGCGCTGCGCGGGTTCGGGGCAGTCTCCAGGCACTGGACGCCGAGGCGCGCGCACGCCTCGGCGCGAGCGTCGTGCTTGGCGCCCTCGGATTCGTGATGTGGACGGCGCTGACCGCGATTTGGGCAACCCGCCTCTTGGCGCTGGATGCCAGCGGAGGGGTGGTCGGCGCTGCATTGGGACTTAGCGCCGTGCTCGCCGCTCTCCTGCTTTCTGGCGCGACCCTTGGGCTTTCCGCCAGTATTGCCAAGCGCGCGACCGCGCGGGTGCCGAGCGTTGCAGTGTGTGCGGGCTTGGCCGCAGTCGTCGTGATTGGCTTCTTCGCCGCCGCAATCTCCTCGGGCACAACCAGTGGATCCGGCGGGCCACTGGCCATCTTCGGCGTCTTCAAACGCCCGGAATTGGACCTGCGTGCTCCTGGCCTGGTGCTGCTTTCCGCAGCCGTGTGCTACGCGTTGCCCGCCTACTTGCTGCGCGTGCCCGCTCTGGTGCTGGCGCTGCTGGCCGTGGCTCCGATTGGCCTGACGCTGCGCAGCGCAGGGCAGGCGATGCAAGAGCGCCGCCTCGCGCTGGCCCTAGAGCGCGACGCACCCCTTGCGCGCATGGTGTTGCCGCGGTTGCGCAAGCTGACCGACAGAGATCGCGACGGCTTTGCGGCGCGTTTCGGAGGGGGCGATTGCGACGACTCGAAGCCGGAGATCAATCCGGGAGCTGAGGACGTGCCCGAGAACAGCCTCGACGAGGATTGCTCGGGTGCGGACGCCAAGGAAGTCACGCTGCAGACCGACGAGAAGCCGGCGCCCAAGGACGCGGGTGCGTGGGTTGCCCAGCAATTGCCCGAGGACTTGAACGTCCTCTTGATCACCATCGATACGCTGCGCTTCGACCTGGGCTTCATGGGCTACGCGCGACCCGTGTCGCGCAACCTGGACCGCTTGGCCAAGGCCAGCACCGTGTTCGAAAACAGCTACGCGCTCGCTTCTTACACGTCGAAGAGCCTTCCCCCGATGCTGATCGGCAAGTATCCCAGTGAAACCCACCGCGGCTGGAGCCACTTCAACCGCTTCGGCAAAGAAGACACCTTCATCGCCGAACGGTTGCAGCAAGCCGGGCTGCGCACGGTCAGCGTGCAGAGCTACTGGTACTTCTTCCAAAAGGGCGTCGGTTTCGAACGCGGGTTCGACGTCGTCAATACCGACGCGGCCCCGAAAGCCATCCAGATGGAAGGGGACCGTACCGTCAGCGCTGACAAACTCACGGACGCCGCGATTGCGGAGCTTTCCAAGCCGGAAATGACGAAGAAGCCCTTCTTTGCCTGGGTGCACTACGTCGACCCCCATGCGGAGTACGTCCGGCACGAAAAGCACGATTTCGGCAGTGCAAGTCGCGACGCGTACGACAGCGAAGTTGCGTTTGTCGACGAGCACGTGGGCCGTTTGCTGGACACGGTGCAACAGGGGCCGCTCGGAAAGAAGACGGCGGTCATCGTCACCAGCGACCATGGCGAAGCCTTTGGCGAGCACGGTATGATCCGCCACGGATTTGAGATATGGGAGGAGTTGGTGCGGGTTCCTTTCATCGTGCACGTGCCCGGTGCCAAACCGCGGCGCGTGTCGGAAGCACGCAGCATCATTGACGTGGTTCCGACGGTGTTGGACCTGCTGCGGCTGCCGCACCCGAAGGGAGAGGGCTTCGACTTCATCAGCGGCAAGTCCCTACTATTTGACGTGATGGGTCCCCCGGGGCACTCCCCCGCGAAACGCATTGTCTTCGTAGACATGAGCGCTGGCCCAAACAACGGCGAGCGCCAAGCGTTCATCGAAGGCGGCATGAAGCTCACCGCCAGTGGCGGCCGCCCCACGGCGCTGTATGACCTAAATTCGGATCCCGCAGAGAAAAAGGACCTGCTGGACGACAAGGAGAAGAGCGGTCCGCTGATCGACCGCTACAAGGCATTCCGCCGTGAGCTGCGCGAGGTAAAAGTACGGCCGGTGCCGAAGTGAGGCCTTTCGCCGGCGGTCGTGATAGGATTTCGGGCGCGTGAGCGATTCGACGCCGATCATTTTTTGGCTGGAGTACCGCGGGATGCGCCACCGCATGCACGACGGTGAAACGCTGGTGGGCCGCGGAAGCCGTGTGGCGTTCTTCCTGGATGAGGCGAGCGTTTCTCGCGAGCACGCGGTGCTGCGCCGGACAGGAGACGTCGTGATGCTGACGGACCTGGGCAGCAGCAATGGCACTTTCGTCAACGGTGAACAAATCACCGGGTCTCACAAGCTGGCGATCGGCGATCGCGTTCGACTGGGTACGGCGGATCTCACCTTCGGCGTGACCCGTGGCGTATCTCCATCAAGCATCTCCCCCGGTATCGAGCTGATCGAACAGCGCTCTGTCGCAAGGCCGGTGATGGATCTGTCGACGGAGCCGGCGTTCGGCAGCATTGAGGTTCTCGAAACTCTGGTCGCCAACCCGGAAAACGCCGAGAGCATCGAAGAACTCTCGACGATGGTGCGGGCGAGCGTGGATCGACTGGTGGACTCAGCGGACAAGGGCCGGGTGAAAGTGGGGGACCTCGAGCGCGCGCGCGTCATCGCGATTGCGGAGACGTTGCGGTCCTGGGGAGCGAGTCCCGAGATCGAGCTCTGGTCGCTGAGCGTGCAGAAGCGGCTACAGTCCTGACAGTTCAGGGGCGAAGTCTGGTGCCTGCGCCAGTAGCCCGGGCAGCCCGCCGGTGTGCAAGAAGAGCACGCGCCGCGGACGTGCTTCGGACTTTGAGAGCGCGTAGAGAGCCTTTCCGGTGTAGACGGGATCGAGGAGCAAGCCTGAGCAGCGCGCGACTTCAGCGATGAAGTGGCGTTGTTCGCGACTTGCCACGGCGTAGCCCGGGCCCTTGAAACGGTCTTCAATGCGCAGCTCCAGGGCGGGGCCCAGGTCTGGCCCCAGCGCGCGCATTTCGCCGAGAATGCGCTCGATCACGGCGCGGAAATAGTCTGCACTGTCGCATACCGCCATGGCCCACGCTTGCTGCGCGACGCCAAAAGCGCGTGCGCCGACGGCTACGCCGGCCGCGGTGCCGCCCGAGCCGCAGGCGTGCGTCACGACGTCGAAGGGCCGCCGGGCGCCGGCAAGGCCGAGGTCGATTTGCTCGCGCACTTCACGCATGGCTTCAAAGTACCCGAGGGATCCCAGCCCGCTCGAGCCCCCTTCGACGATCACGTAAGGGCGCTGCCCGGAGCGCGCACACGCGGTGGCTTCCGCAGCCAGCAGTTCGGCGCGTGCCGCGTATTGCGCCAGGTCGATGAAGCGCACGCTGGCGCCCGCGAGCTTCATGAGCAGCAGGTTCCCGACGAGCGCGGCGGGCGCAGCGCCCGTCCTAGTGCGCAGCAGCACTCTGACCTCGAGTCCAAGGCTGCGGCCGAGCAGGGTGGTCGCGCGTGCGTGGTTGGACTGCTCGCCGCCGCAAGTGATGACCGTGGTGGCGCCCTGTGCCAGGGCGTCTGCCAGCAAGTACTCCAGTTTGCGGATCTTGTTGCCGGCCTCGCCACCTCCGGTCATGTCGTCCCGCTTGACCCAAAGCTCGCAGCCCAAGAGCGCGTCTAAGGCGTCGCTGCGCCAAAGCGGTGTCGGCAAATGTGCCAGCCGCAGTCGCGGCGGACTCATGCGATCGTCAGCAGCGGGGCAGCGCTCTCGACAGTGTCGCCCTCGGCGACATATACCCGGGTGACGGTGCCGGATTTCGGCGCGGCGAGTTCATTTTCCATTTTCATGGCCTCCACGACCACCACGGGGGCACCTTCCGAGACGCTGTCGCCTTCGACGACAAGCAGTTTGATGACCTTGCCGGGCATGGGGCTTTTGACCTTGCCATTGTCATTCTTCCGCCCGCCGCTCCGCATTCCCTCCAAGGCGCGGGCCCGGGCGCTTTCAACCCGTGCATCTAGGCGCGCGCCACTGCCGGCCACTGACAGATCTGGCGCTGCAGTACTCACGACCCAGTCGAGCACACGTGCATCCACACGTAAGGTCAGATCGGTTTTGCTGCGCTCAGTGACGTCGACCCTTCGGTCCACGCCCGCGATGCTTGCCATGTAGCCACCGCCGGGGCGCTCACGCACCCCGACTTCGAGTTCGTTCTCGCCGACTTTAACGAAGTACTTCATGGCTCAGGGGGGCGGCACGTCGATGAAGGAGCAGGCGCCCTTGCCGAAGGGCTTGCTCAGACATTGGTGGCTTGATGGGTGTGACAGGTAGTACAGGTCCGCGCCGTCGGTGGCGAAGAAGCGACCGATCACGTTGATCATGTACATGCCCGAGTCCCAGTTGTCGCAGGGTGTGGCCGGGTTGAAGCCGTGCACGCCCTTGGGCTCGATGTAGGCCATCAGCTGCGCCAAGATACGCTGGTCTGCCTGCCAAGCGCCCTTGTCCGGAGCGAAGGGCTTGCCCTTCAGGCGCGGTGCCCACACCGCGTCGATGCTGCTTGGCGTGGCCGGCATGGCGATGCGGCCGGTGCGCAAAGGCACTGCTGCTTGGGCCTCGCCGTACTGATCGAGGCCTTCGTCGAGGGCGTCCGCGTCGAAGAGGAACTGGGCGCAGTCGTTTTCGCTGATGGGTTTCTTGACGCAGCGGTCATTGACGCAGTGCTGGCCGCCCAAGCAACTGGAAGTGTCGTCCTTGGTGCAGTTCGGGTGGCAGACGACGTCTGCGGTAATGGGCAGCTCGTTCACGCCGCAGGAGGTGAGGTCGCTGGGCGCGTGCCGCTGCAAGCGATTGACGCCTTCCAGCACATGGTTTTCCACCAGCACGCCGTTGGGCGTCTTCCCGCCCAAAGCCGAGTACAACTCGGCTGGTGTTACGTAGTCCGCGTAGGCCGGGTACCGATCCGCTGCGTCGGGCGTGAGGAAAGGCACCGCGCCTGCCACGCGACCAAGGGCGATGCCACTGCTGATGGGCACGTTCATGTCCCCAACCGTGACGACGTTGACCATGGCCGTGGGTGGGTGCAGGTTTCCGGCGGGGTCCGTGATGGGCTTCAGGGCAAAGTACGGCGCGTAGTTCACGGGATCGCCGGGATCCACGATATGCGCTGCCAGACTCATGAAGCGGCGCAACGCGGGCGTTTGCCGGATGTGCCCGAAGCCTTCGGCGATGGCGACCAGCGGCGATCCGGCCGCGTAGTACTTGTTCTGGAATCGAGAGCAGCCCCCTTCGGCGGTGCACACCGGGCCTTCTTTGACCCCTGTGGGATCCGGCGCGCCCTCGGTGATGACTCCCTTGCCCCAAGTGTTGATCACCGCGACGCGGTTTTCTTTACCCACTGTCGGGTGACAGCCGGTTTCAGCATCGTAGCTGTCGACTGCGTCGGGCTTGTCATACAGCTGCAGCTCCAAGCGGTCCCCGAGACTGGAGGGCATTCCAATGCGGAATCGCCCTTCGTTGTCCACGCGGGCGCAACGCACCTCGCCGTTGCGGCCGTTGTAGACGAAGGCGGTCCCTCCGCTGGCAAAGTCTTGGCGATCGACACAATTGAACTCGACTTCGCGGTCGTCGTTCACGTCCACGACGACGAAGCGCAGACTGATCTGGTCCGCGGTGCACTTGGTTTCCTTTTCTTTGCCTTGGTCATAGAACTCTTGAGCGGGCACGCCGGCCAAGATGGGCCCGAAGTTGCGCAAATAGATGCCTTCGAAGGCCCCGCCCTGGAAGGTGCGGGCACCGACATCGAGCAGGCCACCGGCGCCCGAGGTGGGCGCGGTGGCGGTGACCTGGGGATCGAGAGCTGCGACGAAGGGCGCCAGAATGCCGCCTAGGGACTGACCCCAGGCGAACATCTTCGCGTTTCCGCCGATGTCCGGAGTGCCATCACCGTCGAAGTCGCCGGCGAGGTCGTTGGTGCCGTCCGAGTCGTAGTCCTGGCTGCTGAGACGCTTGCCGTCGAAGTTCTTGAATACGCGGAACATCTGCAACAAGTCGACGGCACTTTGGCGCACGACGTCGCGGGTGTGGAACAAGTAGCTCGTCCAATAGTCGCCACCTGAGTCCGGCGTCAGGTCGCCATCCAAATCCCGAGCTCGCCCCGTGAGCATCGAACTCGCGAAGGGCGCCTGGCAGGCGCCGCCGAAGAGGTTGCGCGCAAGCTGCAGCTCCGTGTCCCCGAGCTCTAGCCCGTGGAACACGGCGTTCATGCCCACAGACGCAATGCCCTGAGTCGCCAAAGCGCCAGCAAAGCCCAGCTGTTCCAGATTCGAGCTGGTATAGCCGTGCCCGTAGTACGCCACCGGGAACGGCTGTTTGCGGGTGGCGGACACCTTCGGCACCGTGATCATGAACTGAACGGTGTCTTCGTAGACTTTGCCTTCGCCCGTCTTGAAGTCCATCGCGAAGGATGCGTTCGGATCTCGCCCCTTGGGGCCCCCGTCGATGAAGAACGGCACTTTGAAGGTGCCGACGGCGATGTGGCTGATGGCGTCGAAAGAGTTGATCAGCTGTTCGAGCTGCGGCCCGTCGAAATCGAAAGCCTGGTTGGCCAGCTCTCGGAGGGTCTGTTTCACGGTTTCGAACTTCACGATGTAGAAGTTCTCGACCTTGTCGAGGCACTTTGGATTCTTCTGCCAATCCACGGGCTCTTCCGCGCCGTCGGCGATCGCTTCTAGGTCGACGAGCCCTGCGGCACGTGCCAGCTCCGTGTCCGGGGGGAACTGCTTGGCCAGGCGCGCCAGGGGCCCCTTGCCGTAGAGGCCGTCGCGAATGACCCGCAGGTCCTCGACCACAGGCTGTGTGGTGAAGGTCCAGGCAAAGGAAACATGCTCCAAGCCGCTGCCGCCAATGTCGCCGTAGTAGCTGGCCAGCTCAGAATTCGACAGATGCGCTTTGAGCTTCTTGACGCCTTCTTCTTGGCTCGGGTGGTAGACGAAGTCGAAGGGCGAACGCACCGGATTGCCGTCCGGGTCGATCATGCGATCCGTGACCACGACGGCGTATTGGGTCTTTTCTTCGAGAGGGATCAGCGGACGTGCGATCAGCGTGTCGGTTTCCCGCTCATAGTGCATGAGCAGGTTGTCCGTGACACAGCGATCCCGGGTCACTTCATCGCTGTTGCCGAGCATGACGTCGACCTGGTTGGGGCAGGCGTCTGGATTGGCCAGGTTCGGTCGGTCGAGCACGCCGTCGAAATCCGTGTCCCACTCGGGTTTGTAGATGGGCATGCCGGT
>CBDUPW010000183.1:0-14170 GCA_965369205.1 uncultured Polyangiaceae bacterium
GCCTGCGGGACGGCCCGAATCTGTGGGGATTCACCTTGGAGCTCGCACAGATCCCGCAAATCCAGCAGACGATTTTTCTGCCGGCCATCAAGCAGCACTACTTCCGCAGCCACCCCACGGTGAATCCGACGCGGGTGGTGCCCCTGGGTCCGGAAATCGATTGGGCAGCCGCGCACGGCCGCGACGCCATGCCGTAATGGTGTACGCTGCGCAGCATGGTCCGGGTCTTGTTCGGCGTCGAGCGGCGCCTCGCCCGCCAGATATTCGAAGCCATCTTGCCTTCGGGGCGTGACGGGCGCCTCGACGAACTGGCGCACCATGCGCCCCTCGAGGGTTACCTCGCGGAGCTGTTTCGCACTGCGCCCCTGCGCGTGTGCCTTGGGTTCCGGCTTCTGCTGTGGTGCGTCGCGCTGTCACCGCCCGTGAGCATTTTCCGCTTCACCACCTTCGGTCGCTTGAGCCCTGGGGAACGCCTTGGCGTGCTGCGCACCCTAAAGACCAGCCGCATCTACCTGGTTCGGGAGATCCCGCTTTTTTTCAAGGCCTTCGCTTGCTTCGGGGCGTTGGCCTCCCCGGCCACCCAGCGTGCGCTTCTACTGGAGCCCCATGATGATGCGCCTCCCCCCTGGGCGCGCGCTGGGGGAACCCATGACTGACGCGATCACTACCTTTGCCGACGTCGGCGATCAGAAAGTCCTGCACGACGCGGCCGACGTCATTGTCATCGGCACGGGCGCCGCGGGCAGCGTCGTTGCGGGGCTACTGGCCGAACGCGGCGTGGACGTGGTCATGGTGGAAGAGGGCCCTCATGTGCGTACGGAGGAGTTCCGCACAGACATGGATTCGTCGCTGAAACGCATGTGGCGCGACTCCGGCTTCCAAACTGCGATGGGACGTGCGGTGACACCGGTGCTTCAGGGCCGCTGTGTCGGCGGCACGACGGTGATCAACGGCGCCATCATGCATCGCATGCCGGAGCCCATACACGCCATCTGGCAGCGCGAGCACGGCCTGGGCGACGCCTTCAGCTACGCCGACCTGGAGCGCGCCTTCGATCAGCTCGACATCGATTTGTCGGTTGCGGAAGCTCCGGAATCGGTGCTCGGCGGCAACAGCACGCTACTACGCGCGGGGCTTGCGGCGCGGGGGCTTTCCGGCAACGCCATTGCACGCAACGTCGTTGGATGCCGGGGCAGCGCCCACTGCAACCAAGGCTGCCCCACGGACCGCAAACAGAGCATGCTCGTCACCTTCGTGCCGCGCGCGCTTGCAGCTGGAGCCCGCCTGTATGCGAACTGCGCTGCGCGGGATTTCACGTGGCACGCCGGTCGCGTGGGCGGCGTGCGCGCGCGCTTTCGAAACGAAGACGGCCGCCCCGGGCCGCGTCTCGAACTGCAGGCGCGCCACGCGGTCGTGGTCGCGGCCAGCGCCATCCAAACGCCGCTACTGCTCGCCCGCGCGGGCATCGGGCGGCGCAGCGGCCTCGTGGGTCGCCGTCTGCAGGCACACCCAGGAACGGCCGTCGTGGGCGCGTTCCACGAGCCCGTGCAGATGCGAAAGGGCGCCACGCAGGGCTACGAGAGCACGCACTTCTGGCACGAACGCATGAAGTTCGAGACCGTATCCATGCCCATCGAGCTGATCGCCGCACGCTTGCCAGGACTCGGTCCCGCGCTGGTGGAGCAACTGGCAAACTACGACCACCTGGCAGTCTGGGGCGTGCAGGTTCGCGCCCGCGCCCAGGGCAGCGTGACGCAGGGGCTGCTCGGCGGCACGAGCATCCGCTACCAGCTCTTGCCCGAGGACGTTCAAGTGCTCAAGCGCGGCGTGCGAGTGCTGAGCGAGCTGATGTTCGACGCGGGCGCCCACACTGTGTACCCGGGTGTATTCGGCTTGCCGGACCAAATCCAAAGCCCCGATGCGCTGGCGGGGCTGGATGCCCTCGACGATGATCCGGCGCGCTACCACTGTATCATCGCGCATCTCTTCGGCACCTCCCTGCTGGGAACAGCCGCATCGAATAGCGTCGTCACGACCGGGCTTGAGGCCCACGATGCGCCTGGGCTTTATGTCGCAGACTCCAGCGTGTTTCCCACGAATTTGGGAGTGAACCCCCAGCATACGATCTCTGCGGTTGCGTTTCTTCTGGCCGAGCAACTGAGCGAAACGGTACACCGCCGACGAAGCATCCGGCGCGATCGGCCCACCAGCGAAGCGCCAGGCCTTCAGCTAGGCTAGACGGGACAATGAAGTCGAAGCTTGCCATCGTCTTGCTTTCGCTTGCGCTTACCAGCAGCGCAGCTGCCAATGGCCGCTTTCCACTTGCGCAGCAACTCGTGGAGTCTCCGACGGACGCCAGCGTGCTGGTCCTGCGCGCGACTTTCGGTCTTGTGATCAGCCAGGACGCGGGCAAGACCTGGCATTGGGTCTGCGAGCAAGCCGTTGGCTATAGCGGCATCGAAGACCCCGCCGTGGGTGTCACCCAAAGCGGCGCGATCATCGCTGGCATCTTCGACGGCTTGCGGCGGTCCGAAAATGGCGGATGCGACTTTTCGTTCCCCGACTCCAAGCTCGAAGGCCGCTACGCCGTCGACGTCACCGTCGACAAGAAGCTTCCCTCCCAAGCCTATGTGCTGACTTCCACGGGCAAGGGCGGGGGCAAGTTCGAGACCATGCTGTGGCGCTCCGTGGATGAGGGAACGTCTTTCAGTCAGCTTGGCGTGTCCCTCCCCGAGGATTTTCTGGGTCTCACCCTCGATCCCGCGCCGAGCGAGCCCACGCGGCACTATGTGTCCGGGCTCGGCGCCTTGGGTGCCGGCGTGCTCTATGTTTCGAGCGACGATGGTCAAAGCTGGACCTCCAAACCTGTGCCCGGAACCGACGTCCAGAACTCTCCCTTCATTGGCGCAGTGCATCCGACGGATCCCCTCACCGTCTACCTGCGAGTGACGGGGACCGACGACAATCGACTGCTCGTCACCAAAGACGGCGGCGAGACCTTTCAAGAACTGTTCGCCGGCGGCGGCCGCATGCTCGGGTTTGCGCTCTCGCCGAACGGAGACGAAGTCACCTTCGGTTACGGCGACCCCAAGGGTGGCGCCAGCATCGACGAGAAGACCCTGGGACTGTGGCACGCCCTCGCCTCGGACCCCGTGTTCAAACGGGTGCACACCGGGCCCGTGAACTGCCTGACTTGGACCGCGCAAGGCCTCTACGTCTGCGGCTCGCAGTTCGAGCAAGGTTTCGAGCTCGCTCGGATCCCAGATCCAAAGCTGAGCACGACAGCGCCGGAGTTCACCGAGCTTTTTGACCTCAAGGACGTCGCTGGCCCCCTCGACTGCCCAAGCGGCTCCGGCACCACGTCCCTCTGCAGCGCAGCGTGGCCCGCGCTCTGTGAGCTGCTCGACCGGTGCGCGGACGCTGGCTCCGCGGACGCCGGCACATCGGACGCCGGGTCCAGGCCACCGGCAGCGCCATCAGAAGATTGTGGCTGCCGGCAAGTGGGCAGCCGGCCAGCCAGCAGCTGGTGGATGTGCTCGATCCCATTGATATTTTGGGGACGGCGGCGACAACGACAAAGCTGACGCCGGCCTTCGGTGCTGGTCGTGGTATCAGGGCCCCGCAGGATGACGGACGCCGAGACGCTGGTAGTGCGCGGAGGACGGGTCGTCGACCCCAAGTCGGGTCACGACGCCGTCGCGGATGTCGTGGTGGAAAGGGGTCGCATTTCCGCAATGGGTCCAGGCGCGGGCGAAGCCCTCGTGGGCTCGGAGCGTGTGCGTGTGGTGAGCGGCGCCGGGCGCTGGGTGCTGCCGGCATTCGTCGACCTACACGCGCACCTGCGCGAGCCCGGACAAGAATACAAAGAGGACATCCGAAGCGGCCTCACCGCGGCGGCCCGCGGCGGCTTCGCGCACGTCTGCGTGATGCCCAATACAAAGCCCGTAAACGACACGCGCGCCGTGACCGAGTTGATGCGCGCGCGCGCCCTTGAGGTCGGGGGCCCAAGCCTGCATCCGATTGGCGCCATCACCATGGGCCAGCAGGGGCGCGACCTGACGGAAATGGCAGAACTGCGCGAAGCGGGCGCCGTAGGCGTCAGCGACGACGGCGTCTGTGTGATGAACAGCGCGGTCATGCGACGCGCGTTGGAGTACGCCAAGACCTTCGACTTGGTCGTGATCCAACACGCCGAAGACCACGATCTGACCCAGGGCGCCCAGATGCACGAAGGCCGGGTGTCGGCGAGCCTCGGCCTGCGGGGCTGGCCGCGGGTCGCTGAAGACATCATCGTGGCGCGGGACATCTTGCTCGCCGAGTACGTCGGCGCCCGCTACCACGTGGCCCACCTGTCCACGTCGGGGTCGGCACGCATCGTCGGAGAGGCGAAGGCCCGGGGCGTCGCCATCAGCGCAGAGGTGACCCCGCACCACTTGCTGCTCACGGACGCTTCAGTGCTCGGCTACGACACCGCCTGCAAGGTGAACCCGCCGCTGCGAGAAGAAGAAGACGTCGCGGCGCTACGCCGAGCACTCGCGGATGGCACCATCGACGCCATTGCAACGGATCACGCGCCCCACACCTCCTTGGAAAAGGACTGCGAGTTCCCCGAAGCCTCGCCGGGCATGGTGGGGCTAGAGCTTTGCTTCGGCGCACTGCACACCTTGGTAGGAAAGGACGGCCTGACGCTCATGCGCCTGGTAGACGCGCTCTCTTTGGCCCCAGCCCGCATTGCGGGCATCGAGCCACCCGGTTTTGCGCCAGGCAGCGTTGCGGAGTTCGTGCTGGTTGATCCCGAGGCGCGCTGGGTACCGAAGCAACGGGGCCTCGCGAGCAAGAGCCACAACACGCCTTTGCTAGAGAGCGAAATGCACGGGCGCGTGCTGCTCACCCTCGCGCGCGGCGGTATTGTATTCGACGAACTGGAAGCGAACGCCCCATGAGTGCCCCACGCAAAGCCCGCCTGGCCCTGGCCGACGGAAGCGTTTTCGAGGGCTTCGCCTTTGGTGCCGACGGCAGCGCAGACGGCGAAGTCGTGTTCACGACCGGCATGACCGGCTACCAAGAGGTACTCACGGATCCCAGCTACTGCGGCCAGATCGTGACCATGACGGCGCCGCAAATCGGCAACACCGGCATCAACGCCGAGGACCACGAGGGACGCGACGCAGCGCCGGCAGTGGCGGGCTTTGTGCTCCGTGACCCGAGCTTGACGACCAGCAATTGGCGGGCCGAAAGCGACCTCGACAGCTACTTGAAGCGGCACAACGTGGTGGCCATCGGCGGCATCGACACCCGCGCCCTGACGACCCACATCCGCGACCAAGGCGCGCAGAACGGCTGCATCGGAAGCGCAGACGCCGCCACTTTGATCGACCGCGCGCGCGCACTGCCGAGCATGGAAGGTCAGGACTTGGTGCTGCGAGTCACCACTGCCCAGCCCTATGCCTTCAGCGAGTCCCGGGGCAGCTGGCGAGTTCCAAGCGACGCCGCCGTCGGCGAGCGCGAGCGCCACAGAGTTGTGGCGCTGGACTACGGCGCAAAACGCAACATCTTGCGCTGTCTCGTCGACGCCGGCTTCGACGTCACAGTGGTGCCCGCATCGAGCAGCGCCGAAGCCGTGCTGGCGTTGGATCCGAAGGGCATTTTCCTATCCAACGGTCCCGGGGATCCAGCCGCCGTGGGCTACGCCATCAAGACGATCCAAGGTTTGCTGGGCAAGAAGCCGATCTTCGGGATCTGTTTGGGACACCAGTTGCTGAGCTTGGCCCTCGGCGCGCGTACCTACAAACTGAAGTTCGGGCACCGCGGGCTGAATCAACCCGTGCAAAACCTCGAAAACCGACGCGTGGAGATCACCAGCCAGAACCACGGCTTCGTGGTGGACGTGGACAGCCTGGGCGGACTGGCAAAAAGCACGTATCTCCACCTCAATGACGGCACCAGCGAAGGGCTCGAAATCGCGGATGCCAACGCGTTCTCGGTGCAGTTTCATCCTGAAGCCGCTGCCGGCCCCCACGATACGCTGCACCTATTCGAGCGCTTTCGCCGGGCCGTGGAGACAGCCGCGTGACGCTGACTTGCGTGGGCGGCGCCTTCGGCTCACAAAGCTAGCGCGATGTCCGACCCCGCCAAGACCGTTCACTTCGTCAGCTTGGGCTGCCCGAAGAACCGTGTGGATAGCGAAGTCATGCTGGGTGTGGCCCAGAGGGCTGGCTACGCCCATGTGGGAGATGCAAGCGAGGCCAATGTCATCGTCGTCAACACTTGCGGCTTCATCGACGCTGCCAAAAAGGAGAGCATCGACACCATTTTGCAGCTCGCCGAGTTCAAGCGACATGGCCGTTGTGAAAAGCTCGTCGTGGCCGGTTGCCTGAGTCAGCGCCACCCCGAAGAGCTCGCCGCGGACCTACCTGAAGTCGACCACTTCTTGGGCTCGAGTGACATGCTGCAGCTAGCGCCGGTGCTGAACGGCACGGCGGCGCGGCTGCTGGTGGGACAGCCCTCGGACTGGGTCGTGAGCGCGGAAGATCCCCGAGTGCTCAGCACCCGCGGCGCCAGCGCATACGTGAAGATCGCCGAGGGCTGCAACCGCAGCTGCTCCTTCTGCGTGATCCCTTCCCTGCGGGGGAAACAGCGCTCGCGCTCCCCCGAGGACGTGGTGCGCGAAGTCGAGCGCCTCGCCGCGGCGGGGGTCGTCGAGATCAACCTGGTGAGCCAGGATACCGTCGCCTACGGACGGGACTTGGCCCGCGGCACCGATCTGATTCGCCTCGTGGAGCGCGTGGCGGACGTGGCGGGTGTGCGTTGGGTGCGGCTCTTCTACCTGTATCCGGAGAAGCTCAGCGACGCCCTGCTGGAGCTCATGGCGCAGCACCCGCGCGTGCTTCCCTACGTCGACATGCCCTTGCAGCACGCTTCCGACGCCGTGCTCAAGCGCATGCGCCGGGGGCACGGTGGCCAGGCCATGCGACAGTTGGTCGAGCGCATGCGCGCCAAGATCTCAGATCTGACGTTTCGATCTGCGTTTATCGTCGGGCACCCGGGGGAAGGCGAAGCCGAGTTCGAAGAATTGATGGGCTTCGTGCGCTGGGCAGAACTCGACAACGTCGGAGTGTTCCTATACTCCGACGAAGAGTCGAGCCAAAGCTTCGAGCAGGATGCAAAGGTGCCGCGCAAGACCGCGGCGGCACGCGCCAAGCGGCTGATGAAGACGCAGCAGCAGATCAGCCGCGCCAAGAATCAAGCACGCGTGGGGCGCGAGCTTGACGTCTTGGTGGAAGGCCCGAGCGAAGAAAGCGAACTCGTTCTGGTTGGGCGTCACGGCGGTCAGGCGCCTGACATCGACGGTATCGTGTACCTCAGCGGAGACACCCTTCCGGGTCAGATGCGTCGCGTGCGCGTCACGCAAGCGACGGATTTCGACTTACTGGGTGAGGTCATCGACGAGGAACAGGCTGGCGACGGATCCGGCGCCGCGTCCGCTTCGCTAGGCACCTCGCCCCTCGTTTTTCACGGCAGCGACGGACGCCGAGTTCTGCGCACCGTTTGAGAGCAAAGCTGATACAGTCCCGCGCGGAGGTTGTTCATGCGTCGTACGTCTAAGTCCGAAGTCCTCGCTCTGTCTGGTCTCGTGCTGCTAGCAGCACTTGCGTGCAAGAAGTTCGGGGGCGGCTCCGACGAGGAGACGTCTTCGGCGTCGGCTCCCGCGAGTGGGGATTCCACCGGAGTGCCGGAATGTGACGACTATCTGGCCAAGTACTCCAAGTGTGTGGAGGACAAAGTGCCGGCGGTCGCCAAGCCAGGCATCCAGCAGTCCATCGACAAGATGCGTGAAACGTATCGAACCACCGCGCAGACGCCGGCGGCCAAAGCCGGCTTGGCCCAAGGCTGCACCCAGGCCCTCGAAACGACCAAGCAGGCCATGGCGAGCTACGGCTGCAGTTGGTAGTCCGAGCATAGACTGCCCCTCGCGCCCGACGGCTTTTGGCGGATTGTCGAAGAACCGCCACGCCTTCATCAGCCTTGAAAGGGAGTTGCCAGCGCTGCGCTACGGCACCCGGAACACGACGCTGGGGCTGTCGTCGGTGCCGAGGGCGTACCAAACGGAGAGCTCGTCGCCTTTCTGCGCCGGGATCACGATCGCGTACGCACCATCCTGACCCGTCACCTGGAAACGGCCCTCGCCGGTGCCAATGTTGAGGGCATACACCGTGGCGCGCGACGTCACCGTGCCGGTCAGCGTTACGTTGCCCTCGGCGTCCGGTCCGTCGATCACCGGCTTCGAAGGCGGCGGCAGCGGCAACGTCGGCGAAAGACATGCGCTCGCAAGCAGAGCCCACGCCGCCATCAAGATCGCTCTCCGAGAACGCACGGCCGCCATGGCCGCTAAAGCTAGCACGGCCCATTCCAGCGGATTTCTCGGGCTTTTCCCCGCACAGCAAGGCAAATCGCCAACTTAGTTGTCAGTTTATAGACAACTAAGTTGGCAGTTTGCGGCCGGTGTCTTTCCGCGCGGGAAGATGTTAACCGCGAGCTCGCGTTGGACGGGACGATGCAGGACGCAGTTCCAGTGGCCTCAGCGGGCAGCACGGCCAAAGGAGCGCCCCCAAAGGGATCGGCACTGCTCCGCCGTTTGCAGGTGTTGCGACCGCTTCCGCTGATCGTACTTGCCGCGTTCCTCTTGTGTCGTCCGGCCGCCGAAGAACGGGGGCTCGCGGACGAAGCCGACACCGCCTCTGCGCTGGTGCGTGCGCTCCGTAGTCGCGGGCTCCAGGCCGAAGCTGCCGAAGTCTTTTGGATCGACTCGACGCCCTCGACTTTGGCCAGCCGCTTCAAGCTGACGCGCGCGGTGGTGCGCGCGCATCGGGAGTCCGAGCCCGCCGACATCTATGTAGCGACTGCCAGGCTCTCCCCGGAAGGCCGGGTCTTGAGCCTGCAGGGCCTGTACAACATCAGCGACACCTCCGCTGTCGATGAACGCGGACTGACGGTCAAAGGCGAACAGGCCGCTTGGGTCATCTCTGGCGCTGGACGCACCTACAGTTTTCATTTGCTCGACTTGGCTTCGGAAGATCCCAAAGCGGCCGCGAACTGGCCCCGCTTGCAGCGCGCCCAACACGCCATCACCAATCTGCAAAAGACGGGGCAGTTCCGGGGCATTGGCAAGCGCTCGTTCAAATTGGACCCTGCGGCAGAAAAAGTCCGCCTTGCCTTCAGCACGCGCGCACTGCTGGTGGACGCGGACGGTCGCAAGATCCGCGTCGCGGACGGCGAGATCCAGGGGCAGCGCTATCTGCGTGAGCAGGAGCACTTCGCAGCGCGTCCCGGCAACATCGTGACCTGGGCGGTGGACCGCGTGCGCGCGCTGCCGTGGTTCGGCAGCGATAAGATGCAAGCCGTCAAGGCGGTGGCCTTCGCGGGGCTAGATTGGGTGCAGCGCGCCGTGGGCACCGTCACGGGGGACGACGGCTCGTCGCGCGTGGCAGAGGAGCTGGGCGATCTGGTCAACGCGCCGCTCTCCGAATACACCGACCCTGAGACGGGCTTTCCACCCAAAGCCCTAGAACCGATGCTGTCGCCGGCCCTGGAAAGCGAGGGCAAGTGGCGACCCTTGGACCAGGATCCCTTCATCCTGACGAATCCGGGCGCGCCCGCTCCTTTCGTCTCCACCTTCATCCGCACGGACCGCAAGCGCGCCTACAGCCAGATCTTCATCACGCTCTGGGATCCGCGCCAGGTGGCGTTGCACAGCGTCAGCGGCACTGTGGAGCCAAAGAGCGCAACGGGAGAGACCGGAACGGGACTGGTTCCGCGCACGCCGGAAGTCATTTCGCGACTGGTCGCCGGATTCAACGGTGGCTTCCAGGCCACCCACGGCGAATTCGGAATGATGGCCGAAGGCGTCGTCTATCTGCCCCCGAAACCCTACGCGGCAACCGTGGCAGACCTATCCGACGGCAGCACGGGATTCGGCACATGGCCAGCTTCGGAAACCGTCCCAGACAACATCGTTTCACTCCGCCAGAACATGACCCCCCTGGTGATGGACGGCGTCATCAACCCGTACAAGCGAAACTGGTGGGGCGGCGTGCCCCCGGGGTGGACCGACGAAGCGCGCACCGTGCGCAGCGGCGTGTGCATGACCGAGGATAACTTCGCAGCGTACTTCTATGGGTCGAGCATCGATGCCGATCATTTGGCGCTCGCCATGCAGTCGACGCGCTGCCAGTACGGCATTCATTTGGATATGAACCCCGGCCATACCGGGCTCGAGTTCTATCGGACGGCGAAGACGGGTGAGCTGCCCGACGTGGGACACAAGCTTGACCCGCAGTGGGAAACCCGCGGCGCGATCAGCGACATGCCGGGCTGGGAATTCCAAGGGCGTCGCATGCTGCGCTACATGGGGCTGATGAACTTCCCGCGCTATGTCAGCCGCGAAGCGCGGGACTTCTTCTACTTGACGCTGCGCCACGTACTGCCGCCTCCGCCCTTGAGCGGCGGGGCAGCGAAAGGAGAAGGCGTGTGGTCTGTGAGCAAACTGCCTCAGCACGGCTGGCCCTACGCCATCGCGACGACAACCATCCGCCCGGACGAGAAGCGCCCCGAATCCAAGGTACGCCTGCTGAGTTTGGATCCGCGCGCGTTGGCCGTGGGCGGTGACGGCAAGACGGTTCTCACGCTCGGCCCAGCCAAGGCCGAGGGCGCCGGCCTATTCCTTCAGGACGGCCGATTCACCATCGCGCAGGCGGGCGCCCCGGGCGCGCAGCGTCTGGCGTCGGGGTCTCTGACGCCAAGTAGCAGCAGCGTCGCTGCCTTGGCCGTTGGGCGGGGCGGGTTTCTGTTCTACGCCGTGGTGGCCACGGCGCGCGCCTCCGCCCTGGACGGACAAATGCTCGACAAACTGCTGGAGCAAGTGGGTGCAACCCAGCGTCTGTACCTGCAGGCCCCCCTGGAAGCGGCCATCGGGGGAGAACGCGACCTCTCCGGACATCCGGTGGCCGCGCGCACAGACGTCACGCGTCTCACGCGCATCGCGTCTCCCGGTGCTCGGCGCATCTTCAAGGCAACGCCCATCGTTGCGCCGGCGGTGTGGTACCCCCTGCAGGCCAAACGAGTGCGCTACTTCCGCAAGCCGAAACCCGCCGAGCCCGCCGAGGGCGCCGGCAATGGCAGCACCGAAGGCTCGGATCCAGGCCCGAGCGGCGGCTCGGATCCGGCCCCGAAAGGCGGCTCGCCCGCTGGACCAAGCGGAACGTCAACAGCAAGCCCGTAGCAGCCCCCGCCGGCCCGGTACCCCTGCAGCAGAAAGTCCGGCCTGCTGGGCCCCCGCTGGCGCCAGGGATAGCTCGCGTAAAAACCCGAAAACCTGACGCTTTTTGTGCCATAGTCCCCTAGCCCCGTGAGCATCAGCAAAAGCTACGGCCCCTTCGAGCTGCACGAGCGGATCAGCGTTGGTGGTATGGCGGAAGTGTTCCGGGCCGTCGAGACGCAGACTGGACGGACCGTTGCGCTCAAGCGCATCTTGCCGAACGTCGCCGAGGACGATGAGTTCATCGCGCTATTCAGCGATGAGACCAAGATCGCAAGTGCCCTGCAGCACCCCAACATCGCTGGGATCGTGAGCGCCGGCGAGTTTGCGGGAGCGCACTACATCGCGATGGAGTTCGTCAACGGGCGCCCTCTGCGCACGCTGGTCGACCGCACGGCAGCGCGTGGAGGGCGCATCCCCGTCGCGGTCAGCGTACTGATCGCCCAGGCCGTAGCACGAGCCCTCGCGTACGCCCACGACCGCACGGACCCGTCCGGCCGCCCTTTGGGCATTGTGCACCGAGACGTCAGCCCTCAGAACGTGCTGATCTCCTACCCGGGCGAGGTCAAGCTCATCGATTTTGGGATCGCCAAGGCCGCCGGAAAAATCACGCGGACCCAAGCCGGCAATATCAAGGGCAAGGTTGGCTACATGTCGCCGGAGCAAGTGCTGGGCGCAACGGTCGATCGGCGCGCTGACGTGTTTGCCCTGGGGATCTGCCTCTGGGAGTCCCTCACGGGACAGCGCCTCTTCGACGGTCGCAACGAGCTGGCGATCATGGAGCTGATCCGGGAGTGCCGCGTGCCCGCCCCCTCTCAGTTTGTGGAGGGGATCCCCCCAGAGCTCGACCGTGCGGTCTTGAAGGCGCTCGCCAAAGACCAAAAGCAGAGGTACGCTACGGCTCGAGATTTTGAAGTAGACTTGGAATCCGTCCTCCGGCACATGCCTGGAGGAGCAGACGCTCGGCGCATCACTAGCTTCATGCGCGAGCTTTTTCCCGAGGAGACAGCGCGCTTCGGCAGCGCTGGCCAGGAGAGCAGCTGGATGAGCAAAGACGGTGGTGGTTCCGATCTGGACGTCTTCGACGGCCTCGCGAAGAAGTCGTCCAAAGCGCCGGCTCCCCCTTCCGGGCGTAGTGCGCCGCCGGTCGTCAAGAAGACGCTCCTCGGCCTTGCGGCGCCAGTCGCGCCGCCGCCCTCGCGGTCTTCCGGTCGCCCGATCCCGCCGCCGAGCCGGCCTAGCCTGCCAGCGGCGAGCGTTCCGCCGAGCCTTCCAAGAGCCAGCGGACCGCCCGGGCGACCCTCCAGTCCCGGGGTGTCGCGGCCTCCACTCCCACCCGCAGCTCCTCCGCCCTGGGCTGGTGGACCGCGTTCGCCCTCGCGACCGCCCATGCCCGGGTCGTTGCCGCCAAAGCCACCGCCCGCCGCGGCGGCCCCGGTCGACATGGACTGGGACGACGAAGACGAAAAGACTGCCGTCTTCGACAAGGCCGACGACAACGCCGGCGAACTGCTGCGCGCCGGGCCGTCGATGCCCACGCCGCCGCCTTCATCCAAGATTGGAGCGGGCGCCGCGGCGTTGCTCGGCAAGTCGAGCGGTGCTCCGCCACCCAGCATGCCCATGCCCCCGGTCAGCGGCGGGCCGCCCATGCCGCCGCCGGTTTCGATGCCGCCTGTGGTTTCGGCGCCGCCGCCACAGATGCCGGCGCCTGCGTATCAGCAAGCGCAACCCGCATCCGGTGGCGGTGCGGGCAAAACCGCGTTGATCGCCCTGGCTGCGCTGATGGCGGTTGGACTCGTCGCGACGCTCATCGTGCTGATGCTTCCGAAGAGCGGCACCTTGGTGGTCACCGTGGCCGGACCCGGCAACAAAGCCGTGGACGCAGTGCAGGTGTACGTCGACGGTAGCCAGCGCTGCGACTCCTCACCCTGCCGCGTGGCGGAGATCCCCGGCGGAACCCATATGGTCAAGGTCACCGCCGCTGGTTATCAGGCGACGGCGGATCAAGCCGTGAAAATCGCCAGCGGCGAAGACGCCGTGCTCAACGTGACCCTAGCGCGCGCCAGCGAGGGCACCGGCATTCGCGTGTCTGCAGAGACCGCGGGGGCGGTGAAGCTCTTCGTCGACGGCAAAGAGATCGGCCCCCTGCCCCAGGAACTGAAAGACATGACTCCCGGCGAGCACGTCATCAAGATCGTCGGGGATCGTTACGAAGCTTGGGAAAAACGCATTACCGTCGAAGACGGCAAGCTCGAACCCCTCGATCCGAAGCTGAAAGTGGTCAAGGGACTGGCGATCATCAAAGCTGGCAACGGCGCGCAAGGAGCGCGCGTGCTGCTCGTGAGCGGAAGCGAACGCCGCCCGATCCCGTCGCTGCCGATCCGCATCGACATCACGACGGACAAGCCTTGGAGTGTGATCGCAACCCGCGCCGGCTACGACGACTTCAGGAAGGACATCGTCTTCGAAGACGGAAAAGCCGAAGAAACCTTCACCGTCGACATGTTCGAAAAGGGCAAGACCCCCACGGACCCGCCATCGGCGGCGGGTGGGCCGGTTCCAGGCCCGCTTCCTGGGCCGAAGCCGGGACCTGGACCCGTCGTGGCGCCGGGTCCCAAGCCGGGGCCAGGGCCCGCGCCGGCAGCAGCCGGAGACGGCACGCTAAACATCAACTCGATCCCCGTGTCCAACGTGATCCTCGACGGACGTCCCCTGGGCACGACGCCCAAAGTCGGACTCAAGGTCAGCGCCGGCAACCACACGGTCGTATTCGTCCACGCCGAACACGGACGCAAAGTTCGCTCGGTGAAGGTGCCCGCCGGCGGCTCAGCCACCGCCGCAGTCCGCTTCCCCTAG
>CBDUPW010000184.1:0-14091 GCA_965369205.1 uncultured Polyangiaceae bacterium
AGATATCGGCGGGTGTCTTTGACCGTCGCGCACTGATTGGCACGTTGGTGGCGATTATTATCCTGCTTCTTACAGTTCCGCTATCCGCTGCGGAGGCGCTTCTCGAGGACTTTGTGGTCCCGACCATGTACCTGCACGAACCGGAGTTTCGCGACGGCATTGCCCGTTCGCGTGCTGCGCTTACTGGGCAGTGGGCGACGGTGCTGGCGTTCTACATGCTGCGTATTGCCCTGTCGGTCGGCGCGGCCATTGTCGCTTTTGTGGTGACTTGTTTGACCTGCTGCATCGCGAGCTTGCCGTTCATCGGCACCGTGGTGCTGCTGCCAGTGATCGTATTTCTACGCTGCTATGTGTGGTTCTTCTACGAACAGCTGGGGCCCGAGTTCCAGCTCATCGCCGTTTCTGAGCACGACCTGCCGGCGCGCTAGGCGGCGCGCCGCATCCCCAATTTGAAAAAGACGCTAGCGGATCAGCCCGTTCACGAAGTCCAGCAACGCGCTGCCGGCTTCAGCGAGCTCGACGCTGCGCCTGGTATTGGTGAAACGGTTGAAACTGCCCGGCGCGCTGAGGGGTTCGAGGGTCTTTTCGACGGACCGCACTCGCGCGTCTCGGTCTCGCGTGCGGGCGTCTTCGAGTTCGCGTTTGCGGGCCTGAATGAGTCCGCCGGCTTCCACGAACGCAAGCACTCGGGGCAGTTCTCCGGAGTCGAACCAGGTGCCGTGCACGGTGCAGACGTCGACGATCACGCCGCTTGAGCGCCCAAAGTTTCGTCGCATCATGACGTCTTCGCATACCGGGCACGGCAGGTAGCGCACCGGATTGTCCAGGGGATTGAAACGCGGCGGGCGCGGCGCCGCGTTGCCGTAGGCTTCGCGTTGCTCGAGCAGGGCTTTGAGCATGCTGTGCCCTACGAACTGGCCGCCGCAACCGTCGCAGTCGCGCAGCAAGCCAGATCCGCCGCGAAAGGCGTGGAAGTTCAACTTGCAGTCCGGACAGCGCAACGGGTCGGGCTCCAAGATCGGTTCGAGGCCCAGGGCATGCCCGCAGCCCGCGCAGGCCGCCGCAGTGGGTAGGTTCATGTGGAAACAGCCGCCGCAGCGCAGAGTGGCGATGGCGGTGCCGCAGCTCGGGCACTTGCGCGGTTCCCCGGAGATCGCGGCGAGGCACATGGGGCAGTGCAGGGGCGCTCCTGCTGCCGTCTCGCGGATGTGATGCCGATAGGGGCCGCGTTTTGTCACGTTTTCTTTGATTGCACCGAGCTGGCTGTGAGGCAAGGATGGGCGGGTGACACAGCGCGACCGTCCCTGGATCATGCGGACATACTCCGGGCATTCGACGCCGGCGGCGTCCAACGCCCTCTACCGCCAGAACTTAGCGCGGGGCCAGACTGGGCTCTCCGTTGCCTTCGATCTGCCCACCCAGACCGGATACGACGCGGACCACGTTTTGGCTCAGGGCGAAGTGGGGCGCACGGGCGTGCCGGTCTGTCATCTGGGCGACATGCGCGCCCTATTTGATGGCTTGGAACTTGGCGAAATGAACACGTCCATGACCATCAATGCGACGGCTGTATGGCTGTTCGCGCTGTATGCGGCTTGCGCGGAGGAACAAGGCAGCGCGCTCTCCGCCCTGCGCGGCACTACTCAAAACGACATCATCAAGGAATACCTGTCACGGGGCACCTACGTCTTTCCCCCGGCAGCAAGTCTGCGACTCACTGCGGACTTGATTCTGTTTACGGTGGAGCACGCTCCGGACTTCAATCCCATCAACATCTGCAGCTACCATCTGCAAGAGGCGGGAGCGACCGCCGAGCAAGAAGTCGCGTATGCCTTGACCACGGCGATTGCTGTGCTCGATACGGTGCGGGCACGGGGCGTCGAGGGGCCGCAGCTGACGCGAGTATTCGGACGGCTGTCCTTCTTCGTCAACTCCGGGATCCGGTTCGTGGAGGAGGTTTGCAAGCTGCGCGCCTTCTCGGCGCTCTGGGATCGCCTGGGCAAGGAACGCTATGGCATCGAGGACGCGCGGTCCCGACGCTTCCGCTACGGCGTGCAAGTCAATTCCCTGGGCCTCACCGAGGCGCAGCCCGAGAACAACATCGCGCGAATCGTTCTGGAAATGCTGGGTGTGACGCTGAGCAAAGACGCGCGCGCGCGCGCCATCCAGTTGCCCGCGTGGAACGAGGCCCTCGGCTTGCCACGGCCTTGGGATCAACAGCTGTCGCTGCGGGCGCAGCAAATCCTGGCGCTTGAGACCGACCTTCTAGAGTACCCGGATATCTTCGAAGGCTCGACGGTCATTGGGCAGAAGACGGATGCGATTGCTGAGCGTGCCTGGGCCGAAGTCGAACGGATCTTGTCGGACGGTGGCGCGGTGGCTGCGGTCGAAAACGGCACCATCAAAGAGGCCCTTGTCGCCGAGAACGCCGCCCGCATCGCTCGGATCGAGCGCGGCGAGCAGACCATCGTGGGGGTGAATCAGTTCACGGAGAGCGCCGACAGTCCCTTGACGGAGGGGGGCGGCGCCGCAGCGATCTTGCGCCTCGATCCAGCTGCGGAGGCAGAGCAACGGGAGCGTCTGGAGACGTTCAAGAAGGGGCGGGACGAAGCGGCCGTGGCGCACGCCATCGACGCGCTGACTCGCGCTGCGCAAGGGAGCGACAATATGGTCCCGGTGTCGATCGCTGCCGCGCGCGCAGGAGTGACGACTGGGGAGTGGGGCCAGGCGCTGCGAGCGGTGTTCGGTGAGTTCCGCGCACCGACGGGAATTGGTGGCGCGGTGACGCCAGATTTGGGAGCTAGCTACGAACCGGTCCGGAAGAAGGTGGCGGCGTTGGCGCAGAGCCTCGGGCGCCGCCCCAAGTTCTTGATCGGCAAGCCGGGCCTGGACGGCCACTCCAATGGAGCGGAGCAGATTGCCTTGCGCGCGCGGGATGCGGGCTTCGAAGTGGTGTACGAAGGCATTCGCAACGCGCCGGAGGCCATCGCCCACGCTGCCGCGCAGGAAGCCGTGCACGTCGTCGGTCTGAGTATCCTCAGCGGCTCTCATATGGCGCTCGTGGCGGACACCATGGCGGCCCTCAAGCGTCTGGGTGCTGGGCGCGTCCCAGTGGTTGTGGGCGGCATCATCCCGGATGCCGACGTGCGGGCGTTGAAGGAAGCGGGAGTTGCCGCCGTGTACACGCCCAAGGACTTCCAGATCGCCAACATCCTTGACGACTTGGTGGGGGTCGTGCGTCAGGCCAACGCGTGAGTGCGTCCGGAGCCCGCACCACAGCTCAACTGGTCGACGGCGTGGTCCGGCGGGATCTGCCAAGCGTCGCCCAAGCGCTGTCGCTAGTCGAAGACACACGGCAAGAAGCTCGCTCGCAGGCCATCGAGCTTGCGGCGGCCTGCCACGCGCTCAGCCGAGAGAGCGGGCATCGCGTCGGCGTGACCGGACCGCCCGGGGTGGGCAAGAGCTCGCTGCTCAATCGGCTCGTTCAGGCTTATCGGGCCGGCGGTCACAGCGTCGGCGTACTGGCGATCGATCCCAGTAGTCCGCGCAGCGGCGGCGCGCTGCTCGGGGACCGCGCACGGATGGTGATCGACGCTGCGGATCCGGCAGTGTTCGTGCGCAGCATGGCCAGCGGGGGTCAGCTGGGCGGGCTTTCGCGGGCGGCTGGGGCGGCGGTGGACGTGCTTTCGGCCGGCTATGACGTGGTGTTTGTCGAAACCACCGGCGTGGGACAGAGCGAAACGGACGTGGAGCACGTCACGGACAGCGTGGTGCTGGTGATCCAGCCGGCGTCGGGTGACGTGCTGCAGTTCATCAAATCTGGCATCGTCGAGATCCCGGATCTGTTTGTCGTGAACAAGGCCGATCTGGGCGCGGTTGCCAGCCGCGCAGTGAGCGAGCTGAAGGCAGCGCTGCGCATCGCCGATCGGGGCCATGAGCCCGAAGCGGTTCTTTCGGTCAGCGCCGCGGACGGCACGGGCGTGGACGGGCTCGTGGCGGCCCTGCGCGCGCATCGGGAGGGCCTCCAGGCGAGCGGGCAGCTGCTGCGGCGCCGCTGCGCAAAGACGGCCCAGTGGGCGCTGCGGCTCTTGGAGCGGGATAGCTGGCAATCGCGCCTTTCCGAACTCGGCGGCACCACGGCGGTCCTCGAGCGCCTGCAAGCCGCGGCGGATGCAGGACAAAGCGCGATTGAGGCGGTCAGCGCGATCGCTGCCGACTAGGCTGGGGTGGGCTTGGCGCCCGAATTCAAAACCTGGCGTTCAGGTCGCGGTCTTTGCGGGGCCCTTGGGCTTGGCGTCCTGAGCGTTCTGCTCCGCCCTCTTCAGCTCCCACTCCATGTTCTTCTTCGCGCGGCGTTTGCTCTTGCGGCGGCGTGCGCGCGGGTCTTGCGGTGTTCCCATAGCGGGCGGGGGTGTATCAGAGGCTCACTTTCCGCGCCACTCGGAAATGGGCGGTGCGTCCCCCCGGGGCCTGCACGCCTTGGAGAAATCACGTTTTGATGGGGTTTATCCGGGGCCCGCCTGAAGGTCGGGCTTGTGGCGCGCGGTCAGGAAACGGTCCAGGTATTGCCGGAGTTGAGCAAGTCCGTGAGCTTGCCGTGACCCAGCTTGGCTTCTGCAGCGACGCGCTGCTCGATCAAGGTGGCGTCGTAGGTGGGCTTGTCGACGCAGTACAGCACGCCCAGGGCGACTGGGAAGTCCGGAAACGGCATGCGCGCAAGCATGTAGGCCAGCGTGGGATTCGCTTCGTCGTGCAACAGCACCTGCTCGGCCGCTCCGGGCGCTGCCATGTCGAGGACCTTGAGAGCCATGGTGCGCGGCTCGATAGCCAGTCCCTTATCCTTGTCTTTGCCGAAGAGTAGCGGCTGGCCGTGTTCTACGCGGATCGTTGCCTCGTCTCGATTGGCCTTTTCGCGGAACGCATCGAAGGCGTGGTCGTTGAACACGTTGCAGTTCTGATACACCTCGATGAACGAGGCCCCCGCGTGTTTCGCACTTCGCTTGATCATGTCGGAGAGGTGTGGCGCGTCCACGTCGATGGAGCGTGCGACGAAACTGGCCGAACATCCGATGGCAAAGGTCGCCGGATCGACAGGGAAGTCGACGGAGCCCGTCGGGGAGCTTTTCGTGATCTTACCGGTCTCGCTGGTGGGGGAGTATTGGCCTTTCGTCAGCCCGTAGATGCGGTTATTGAACATGATCACGTTCACGTCCGCATTGCGCCGCAAGCAGTGCATCAGGTGGTTGCCACCGATGCTCAGTCCGTCTCCGTCGCCCGTGATAATCCAGACGTTGAGTTCCGGGTTGGCCGCCTTGACACCCATGGCAATGGCAGGTGCTCGGCCGTGGATGGTGTGGAACCCGTAGGTGTTCATGTAATACGGAAAGCGGCTCGAACAGCCGATGCCGCTGACAAACACCGTTTGCTCCCGGGGAAAACCGAGCTCGGGCATGATCTTCTGAACGTTGGCCAGGATCGAATAGTCCCCGCATCCGGGGCACCAGCGGACGTCCTGGTCCGTTTCGAAGTCTTTCTTCGTGAGGCTGGGAGCAGAAATGACGTTGGACATTTGCTTCAACTCTCCATGCTGTGGCGAATGCGTTCTTCGATCTCTTCGATCCGGAACGGCATGCCTTGGATCTTCGGGTAGCTCTCCGCGGGCACTAGGAATTCTGCGCGGATGATCTTGACGAGCTGCCCCAGGTTCATTTCGGGGACGAGCACTTGCTCGAAGCGCGCCAGGACTTCGCCCAGGTTCTTCGGGAAGGGATTCAAGTAGCGCAAGTGGGCGTGGGAGACCGACAAGCCGCGTTCCCGACAGCGGCTGACGGCTTCGCGGATGGCCCCATAGGTTGAGCCCCAACCCAACACCAGCAGCTTGCCGCTGTCGTCACCGACTTCGATCTTGAGCTCCGGTGCGTCATCGGCAATCTTGGCGATCTTGCCCGCCCGGGTCTTGCTCATGAGTTCGTGGTTGGCCGGGTCATAGCTGATGTGCCCGGTGTGATAGTTCTTCTCGATGCCGCCGATGCGGTGCATCAGTTCCGGCGTGCCTGGGATCGCCCAAGGACGCGACAGAGTCTCTTCGTCCCGCAAGAACGGGTGGAAGCCCTCGGGGTCCGTTCGAAAATGCACCGGGATTTTTGGCAATGTGGCTACGTCGGGGATCAACCACGGCTCTGCGCCGTTCGCCAAGTAGCCGTCCGTCAGGATCATCACCGGCGTCATGTACTTCACAGCAATGCGCACCGCTTCAAGGGCGATGTGGAAGCAGTCACCGGGAGATGCTGCGGCGAGCACGCACAAAGGCGCCTCGCCGTTGCGTCCGTACATGGCTTGAAACAAGTCCGCCTGCTCGGTCTTCGTGGGCAGGCCCGTACTCGGCCCGCCACGCTGGACGTTGACGACCACTAGGGGCAATTCGGTGGCAATCGCGAGTCCAATCGCTTCGCCTTTGAGGGCGATGCCGGGGCCGCTCGACGTCGTGATCCCGATAGCGCCGGCGTAGCTTGCGCCGATTGCCAAGCACACGGCGGCGATTTCGTCTTCCGCTTGGATGGTCGTGACGCCGAAGTGTTTGAAACGTGAGAGCTCGTGCAACACGTCGCTCGCCGGAGTGATCGGATACGCGCCGAGCACGACGGGTCGCTCGGAGAGCTCCGCCGCAGCAACGAAGCCCCAGGCGAGGGCGACGTTGCCTCCAATATTGCGATACTTGCCGGGAGCCACCGTGGCAGGGGGCACTTCGTAGCGGTAGTGGGATATCTCCGCGGTCTCGCCGTAGGCGTGTCCCGCCTTCAGAGCGGCGACGTTGGCTTGCACCACATCCGGTCGCTTGCCGAATTTGGCCTCCACCCACTTGATGGTGGGCTCCAACTTGCGGCCGTAGATCCAGAACATCAGCCCAAGCGTCCAGAAGTTCTTGCAGCGCTCGGCCTCCTTCCTGTTGAGGCCGGATGCTTCCACCGCCGCGATGGTGTTCTTGGAAATGTCGATGGCCACGACCGCGTAGCCGTCGAGGCTATGATCTTCGACGGGGTTGACTTCGTACCCAGCCTTCTTGAGGTTGGTCTTGGAAAACGCACCGGTGTTTAGGATCAACAGCCCGCGGGGTTTCAAGTCCGCCAGGTTGGTCTTCAGCGCCGCGGGATTCATGGCGACGAGAACGTCGGGCCGATCTCCGGGCGTGAATACGTCGCGCGCTGCGAAGTTGATCTGGAATCCGCTGACGCCGTAGAGCGTGCCAGCGGGAGCGCGGATTTCTGCGGGGAAGTCCGGGAAGGTTGCTAGGTCATTGCCTGCAAGGGCGGCCGCAACGGTAAATTGCGATCCCGTGACCTGCATGCCGTCTCCGGAGTCGCCCGCGAAGCGAACCACTGCACCTGGGAGGATTTGGGCGGCCTTGTTGTCTAGGGCCGCAGCCTGGGGGTCTGCGCTGGCCATCGTGTGTCTTTTGAAACCTCGCGTATCGGTACTTTAGAAAGCAGCTGTTGCGCGACCTGCTTCCCCTCAGAGCTGGGGCGCGTACGAGGGTCCCGCTTTGGGGCGGGGCCGGAGAGTCCATAGGACAATCCGGGGCGAGGGCTAGCATTAGCGGCGTCTCGCGTCATTCTTTCCCGCTCCGGCCCGCGGGCTGAGCCCCGCTCAAGAACCGGCTCGGCGGGCTGGCGCAGGGCGTCAGCCCGGCGCGTGGCGGTCAAGCATGGCGCCCAGGCGGGGTGCCGCGGCCTCGACGTGCTTTTTGGCGGTGGGGCGCAGCTTTTCGTAGGTCTTCTTGATCATCGCGCGCTGCGCCGTCTCCGCGCGCTTGTCGGTGATCGCAAGCAGCGCGTCCGCGACCTGCGCGGCGTGGGCCCGGAGGTGTGCGCCGGGCGTTTTTCCCTGTTCCAGCGCCTCTTGGTACAGAGGATCCAGGGCATCCAAGAAGTCGTCCAGCAGATGGTCGACGACTTCTCGGATGAATCCCGGCTTGACGCCCTGCACCAGCTTGTAGCCGCCCTTGATGGCCAAACCGCTGATCCCGGATTTGTCGCCGACTTCGAGTTCCAGCACCTCACAGGCGTCATCGACGACCGTTTTGCGCTTTTCGGCGTCCTGAGCGAGTTCTTTCAACGCAGTCATGATGGGCGGGATCTGTTGCCCGAAGCGCCCCGCAAAAGCAACTTCAGACAGCCTTGCGCGTCGGTTCTGGGTCGCCGCGGTGCGCGCACAATGTAGTCCGTTAGCGCCTCAAGTAGCTGAATGTGCGGAAGAAAAGTCTGGGTCATGTTCGTGTCGGACAGTGGGCGGGCCGATTCGGGCCTGATACGATGAAGCCAAAGGCTCCAGCCGTCCGGGTTCGGCGCCAGGGCACCACCGTGCAGTCCATCGATCTATCCTCACCCCCGGAAGAGCTGCGACGCGGAACGCGTTTGGGCAAGTACGAGTTGCTCCTGCGGATCGGGCGGGGCGGTATGGCCACCGTGTGGGTCGCGCGTGAACGCGGCCCAACCCGAGAACAGGACCGTCTGGTGGCTGTCAAGGCCATCTTGAGCGACTTGGCGATGGACCAGGAATTCGTGAAGATGTTCCTGGACGAAGGTCGCATTGTGCGGCTCATCCGTCACGACAACGTTGTTGATGTCTACGACGTGGGGGAAGACCGTGGCGTGATGTTCATGTCCATGGAGTGGGTCGAGGGCGACACGCTACACGCCATCATCGCCGAAGCCGGCAAGCGGCGCGCGATCCCCTGGGAGATGGGCGTACGAGTGATCGCCGACGCAGCTGCGGGTTTGCACGCAGCTCATGAATTGCGCGACCCAGCAGGCACCTTGATGCACGTCGTGCACCGTGACGTGTCGCCGCACAACATCTTGATCGGCGTGGACGGCGCGATCAAGCTGGTCGACTTTGGCGTCGCACGCGCCATGGGTCGTGTTTCGGAAGTCACCAGCGCCGGCCAGCTCAAAGGCAAGTTCGGCTACATGTCGCCGGAACAGGCGATGGCAAAGAAGACCGACCGGCGTTCGGACGTCTTTGCTCTTGGGATCGTGCTCTTCGAACTCACGACGGGCCGTCGCCTATTCCGCGGCGAACACGACGCCGAGACGCTGCATCTCGTGGTTTCTGGCAAGATCCCCCCACCAACGAGCATCGACCCCCGCTATCCCAAGGCGCTGGAGGCCATCGTGATGCAGGCCCTGGAGCGCGACGTCGACAAGCGTTTCCAAACTGCGCAAGCGTTACGGGAAGCCCTGGAGGCTTATCTCAAGTCCGAGCGCGTGGTGGTGCCCCGGGCAGGAGTCGCGAATCTCCTGCGCAAAGTGTTGGGGCCGCGTTTGGATCAGAAGCGCAAAGCCATCCGAGCAGCTCTGCGCGCGCTAGACGGTGACGTGCCCATGGGCAGCAACGTGCCGCCGAGTGATCCCCTTGCCGCGCCGCCACCCTCGAAGGACCACGCAAGCGTGAGTTCCGTCTCGAGCCCGAGCGCGATCTCCGGTCCTGCGTCGTCGCCGAGTGGGGTGTCTCATCCCACGGCGTCGGGCGTCAGCACGAGCGGCACGCGTCCCGCCGGCCAAGGCGTCTACGATGGCGGCTTCTCTGCATCGCAGTTGTCGAGCGCGTCACAGCTTTCGAATGTGTCGCAGCATAGCCAGAGCGCGCCGCCCTATAGCCACGGCGGCTACACGCCGAGTCCGACCATCGTCGTCAAACGCGGCGGTATTCTAGGCTACGTGATCGGTGTGATCGGGCTCGCCGTTGCCCTGGGCGTCATGCTGTACCTCGTGCTCAATCCGCAGCGACGCACCACGGTGATGAATCTGGGTCAGGCTGCCAACTCCGTACCCACGCAACCTGCCGCCGCGCCTCCGGTCACGGAGACTGCGCCGCCGGAGACCGCGCCCACAGCGTCCGTGCCCCTGCCGGAGACGAGCGCGTCCGCGCCGGCCGCGCCGAAGCCACGGCCCCGGGGAGGCCAGGTCTGGCGGCCACCGCCCAAGGTAAAAGCGCCGGAGGCGCCGAAACCGGCCGTGCCGACGACTGCCGCGCCACCGCGACAGAATCCCTACGAGTGACGAGGGCGTGCCGTCTGGCACGCTGCGAGCACGCGTAGCCGCTAGAGAATCCCCCCACGTTCCTCTTGCCTCGGGCTAGTGGCGCACTTCTCTAGATTAGTGCGACCGCGGCGCACATCGCCACGACCCCAAAACAAACGGCGGGACTACTTCGGATTCTTGCCGACTTTGCGGATGTCGCCTGCAGCGGTGGTGAAGACGACAAAGTTGCCGGCAGTGAGCAAGAAGTCCGGTCCGCCTTCTTCGTTGGCGATTTGAGTGATCGTGCCGCCCGAAGCCGCGACGACAAAGACGCCACCGCCCGCGTTGGTGCCGCTATCGCCAGTGGCCGTCCAGGCGACTCTGCCTTCGAAGGCGGTGACGGCGCCGATACCGACGAAGCCGGCGCCGAGCTGCGTTTCTGCTTTCGACCCCGCCACGCAGCCGGGATCGAGGGGCTTCTTCCAGACGCTTCCGCTCGAACGTGTGTAGTACAGGTTCACCGCGTCTGCGGTGACGCCGACGGCATCTGCGATGCCGGTGCTAAGCGCAGAAACGCGCGCGCCACCGCTGGTCGGCAGAACCCACAGGTTGCCGTTGCTGACCCAGTACACGCAACCCGGTGTGGCAACGACGGGGCCGCCGGACTCCGCGCTGCCTGCGACGAATAGGTTCTCCGCCGGCGCGGGCCCGCCCGCGAGGTTGAAGCGGAGCAGTGCGACGGTGCCGGAGGACGCCTGGGCGGTGACGTAGGCAAAGCTGTCGGAGGCCGCGAAGATGCTCGTTGGCGTTTCGACGCTGCCCGTTGTGGAAACGGTGGCGATGCTGCCGCCGACTTTGGGCGCGCGCTCGAGCACGGCGCCACTGGCGTTTTCGCCGGCGGAGAACACGTTGAGGGATCCGGAGATCGTGGCGAGGGCCTGCGACTGCTTGAAGCTCACGTTGGGAACGAGAACTCCGCCGCCTCCGCTGAGGGCGTAGCGTGTGAGGGGAGCGGGGTTAGCGCCCTGCTCGGCGCCGAAGATGTCCGTACCGTCGGCGGCGATCACCGAACGCGCGCCGGGCGTAGAGGTCACGACCGTGACCGGATACTTGCTCTGGTCCCAGGGAATGATTCCGGCGTCGGTGCCGGAGTCCCCGCCGGTGCCACTGCCGCCTCCGGTACCACTGCTTGCCCCCGTGCCTCCACTGCCGCCGCTCGCCCCCGTGCCTCCGCCGCCTCCCGCACCGGATGCGCCGGCGCTGCCCGCCCCGCCGTCCTTCGCATCGAGCAGGGATTCGTCCAATGACTTGAGACAGCCGCTGGCCGTGCCAAAAAATACAAGCAACGCGAGTGCCGAACGTCTGCGGCTATCCAACATCAGTGAAAAACCATGATAGCATCGAATAGGAGAATGTTCGTGATCTTCAGTCGGTCCCGCGCCCTAGCGTTCGCCTGTTGTCTGTCTGCGGCCGCGCCACTCTGGTCGGTCCAGCCCGCCAGCGCCGCCGAGGAAAAGGACGACGCCCGGCGCTTTTTCAAAGCCGGACAAAAGGCGTTCGCGGCGGGTCGGTTCGAAGAGGCCGCGCGGGCCTTCGAAGAGGCGTTCCGCCTGGCACCGCACCCTGCGCCTTTGATCAACGCAGGAGACGCCTACGAAAAAGCCGGTGAGCTGGCCCTGGCGGCGCGCAGCTACCAGCGCGTATTGGATCTAGCGCAGTCCGGGGAGCAAGACCGCCAGGACGCCACGGATCACCTGGCGCGGCTCTCGCCGAAGTTGGCGGTGATCCAGTTGACCGGAGACGAATCGGTGCGAGTGCGCATCGATGAGGACGAGTTCCGCGGCAACCAACGCGTGTATGTGGCTCCGGGAGAGCACGACGTGACGCTGTTGGACGTTTCCGGAGCCGCCAGCAAGCGCGTCGACATCGCCGCGGGCGCTAGCCGAACCGTCAGCGTGGACTCGCTGCGACCCAAAGCTAAAGCGGACGACTCCTCAGAAGACGAGGCGCTCGATCCGGACGCCGACGACGTGACTGCAGACGGATCGGCCACGCGCGGGGGGATTTCCGCAATCACCTGGGTGTCCCTCGGCGTGGGTGCCGTCGGCGCGGGCGCCGCGGTGTATTTTGGACTTGCCGTCAATGACGCTGAAAGCGCCTACAACGACAAACCGAACCAGGACGATTTCGACCGCTTCAACCAAAACAAGTTGCTGACGAATGTGAGCATTGGGGTGTCGGCCGTTGGCTTCGGGCTCGGTACGTACTTCTTGATCCGCGATCTGGGGAAGAAGCCCGAAACGGCCGCAGTTCGCAGCATGGACGTGGCTCCAGTTCCGGGCGGGGCGATGGTGTTTTCGAGCGGCCGCTTCTGAGCGCGGTTCAGGGAAAGTAGCCGGGGAACGAGCAGGCGCCGGCGCAGGTATTCTTCACCTGGCCCGTGCGCAAGAAGACATCGGTTTGCTCTTGGTTCTCGGGTAGCGAACGGATGTCGCCGTGCACATCGTTGTCGAAAGTCGGCGTGGCGTTGGTGCTCGGAGGGGGTTTGCGCTCCAGGTCCCAGAAGCTGATGGCGTCGGTTTCTCCGCCTTTGGTTTCGGTCAGCCCCCAGACGGGCTTGGCGCTGGGGGTCAGCAGCGGGATTTGCATGGTGCGCGCTTGGATTTCCGCAGCCAAGTTCGCAACCTGGGAGTCCCCCACGGCGATTTGGCTCAAAAGCCGCTTCTTGCCCGCACCGGCCAGGGGCGCGTGCGCGCCTTGTGCCCAGGCGGTGCCCGAGCCCTCGGAAAGATCGAAGGGGGGTTGCCACAGCGCCATCAGGAGTTGTTGGTCCACGCGGTCGGGGTAGGCGTTGCGGATGGCAGGAAAAAAACCGTCCCAGTTGACGCTGCGCTGGATCATCAACGAATAGGCGGAGCCGCCGACTTGAACGACGCCGCGTTCGATGTCTGGGGAGTACGCAAGCAGGCTGGCGCCCATGATGCCGCCTTGGGAGATGCCGTAGTAGTAGACCTGAAGCGGGCTGACGACCGCGCTGAGGTTCCCGGGCAATAGCGCTTGGCTGTCCGCAAGGATGGATTTCGCAGTGCGTGTGAGCACCATGAAGTTCACGAGAGATTGTTGTAGCCGGTGCCCGACGTAGCGAAAGCGATTGATGTCCTGAACACCAAGCCAGGCGGCGTTGTTCTGTCCAATGCCGCCTTCTTCTTGCTCGGACAGTCCAATCCAGTCCGTGCCGATGCAGACGTAGCCCTTGTCGTTGCAGAACCGCCGCACGTGCCCGCTCGAAACTTGGTTCGCCGCGCCGAGCAGGCCATGCCCGTAGACCAAAAGCGGGTAGGGCCCGCCACTGGGGGCGCTTGCCGGTATCACGAGTTCAAAGGGGTACTCGGCGTTTTCGGCGATCTCCGGCAAGCCGTCGGCGCCGAGCATGAGCTCGGTCTCCGGTATGCTGCGGTCGTTTTCCGTCAAGAAACTCGGCACCGTAAATGTGCCGCGGATGCGCTTGAAGATCTCAGCGTTGGGCGCATCTTCGACACTGACGATCGTGAAGCCGATGCCCGTTGCGCCGGCCTTTTCTAGGGCTTTGTCCCGCATGGTGAGGGCGTTTTGGGTCAACTGCTTCAGGCTGGCGGTACGGAAGTCCCACGCAAGCAGCACGTCGTTTGCGAGCACGCCGTGGCTCTCTAGCTTTTTCAGAACGCTGCGAGCGCCACTCAGACTGCGCTCGATGCGGGGATCACTGCTGGTGGCGCCGCGTAGCAGTTGTTCAAACCCAGCGGGGCGCGCGGGAGGTGGGCCGTCCAAGGTCGCGACCTTGTTCGTGATGGCAACTCCGTAGTGTCCGCTTGGGCGCAGATGGCTTGCCGGACGCAAGATCAAGGGTTGCCGGTCAGTGACTTCGATGTCTGCGGAGAGATCCAGCTCCGAGAAATGCGCAACCAGTTCGCCGGAGTCCATGTCGACGAGCAGCGTGGCGCTGTCAGCTTGGAGACTCTGGGTGTAGTCGGCTTGAGACGGTAGCGAATCCGCGTCGAGCTTTTCCGGGAAGTACGCCAGAATCGGCGAAGCC
>CBDUPW010000185.1:0-14069 GCA_965369205.1 uncultured Polyangiaceae bacterium
GTCATCAATCCTGCAGCGCCGTCCGAGGCGGAAACGCACGGCGATTCTACTCGGAAATCGGTCCGGCTGATGTCCCAGGATGCGGCGCCGGTCCGCCAAATACACCAACGCCCGGAGCGTGCAACACGCATCCGGGCGCCAGCGCAAGCCGTAGGAGGCTCCCGATCAGTTACAGTGCGTGCCGTAGTCCGTGCAGCAATCAGCACGGTTCACGCAGCCTGCGTCGCAGTAGCACAGGTTGGGCGGGCTGGAGCCCGGCGCGTTGTCGGTTTGACCACAGTGGCCTTGGCAGCTTCCGCCCGTGGCCGGACCGCCACACGCTTCCGCGCGACCTTCGCAGCAGTCGCCGTACTGGAAGCAGGCGTCGTCGCAGTAGCAGCTGCTGCCGTCGACGGTCTGCGGGCTGCTCGAGGAGCACTTGTCCCCGCAGATACCAGCGCTTGGAGGCGGCGGCGGTGCGTTCGGGTCGATCTGGGCCTTGTCGTTCAGCATCTTGACGACGCTGTACTTGATGTGGGGGTTGCTGGTGATTTCGCCGGCCGGTCCGACGCTGGTCCAGAGGAAGTCAGGCTGCTTGGAGAAGCCCCAAGCGGAGTGCGTGGAGCCGGGGTTGACCCACTCGCCGCCGATGACCTTGCCGTCTGCATCGGCTTCGACCACGTAGTGGTACTTATCCGTTCGCAAGTAGCTGCCGATCGTCGGCACCAAGGGATGATCTTCTGCCTCAGACTCCGTGACGTAGCGCATCGTCATCTGGATCTCGAAGAAGCGCTTGGCGTCCGGGTTGTACTGGTACTCGCTGCCGCTCACGCCCAAGAGCGTGTTGGCCTGCGCCGCGTCGATTTCGTCGTTTTTTGTGATCTTATAGTCGTGCACGGGCTGGTTCCACACCTGGTAGTCGTAGGTGCGATCCTCAGCGATCGGCAGTTCGTAGCGCCCAAGGAAGTTCGTGACGATCACGTGGAAGGAGCCTGCGTTGGTGTCGCGGCAGTTCGGATCCTTGATGCGACCAGTTTCGTCACGCTCGGGATCCTTGGTGTTGCAGCGACCGCCCACGATGATCGACTTGCTGCGATCATAGATCGTGAGCAGGAGTGCCTTGATGTCCGCCGGGTAGAAGGTGACACCGTTGTGTTCAACTGGGAACTTGGGCTCGGGCTCGATCATGGCCGCGGGCACCCAGGCGTGGCAAAGGCCCCACCAGGATTCGACTCCGTCGTTGCTCTCGCTGTCGCACTCGTCCACGGTTCCGTCCCCGTCGCTATCGACGCCGTCGCGGGAGCGCGCGTTGCCCTTGTTCGCGCTCTGGTACTTCGCGGCCGGTCCCAGACGGTCGTAATATTCCTTGTCCCACGGCGCGGTGCAGTTCTTCCCGTCGAAGGGCTTAAGCGCCATGAACTCGGGCGTGTCTTCCCAATTGTTGAACGCCTTGTCGAACTTCTCGAGGGGGCTGAGGGTGCCGGGGCCCTGCCAACGATGGTTGGTGCTGTCTTGATACGTGGGCCAGTAGGTGTCCGGCCACGGAGTGTTCTTCGCGACACCTTCCCGGGGCAGATCGGCCATCGCGTAGGTGATGTCCTTGTCCAAGAAGTCCGCGAACTTTTGGGGGTTGTTCTTGTAGTCCCACGCGTCGGCTTTGCCGAGGTTCGGGGGGCGGTCGGGCTCGGTTCCGTTGCCCGTCCCGGGAGCGGAAGCATCTGAGCTGCTGCAGGCGGCGATCGCGCCAGCGGCGAGAAGAACACAGGCCACATGGGCCGCAGATTTGAAGATTCGCATCGGAAAAGCTCCTTCCCCCAAAACCGGGATGGCTGACTTCAAGCAGTATCCCCTGCACGACGCAAGGGAAACAGGAGCCATTGTAGGACCATGTAGGTGCAAGTAGTCCTATGTGCGTGATATCCCGCGGATTTCCAGTGAGAGAAAAATTTGGTTTTTTTTCTGCCGACGGACCGGAGCGACGACATCTCGGCATTCTGCGCCGCTGCGGCGAGTTCGCGGCCCCCCGGGCTGCCCCATCAGCGGCGCAAACAGCCCCTGTGCGACTCGGCACGTGGGTTCGGTCGACAGTGCGCGATTCACGAGCGGCGCGCTACTAATGGAGGGCCGTGCGGGATCCTGACGTTCTGGTGATCGGGTCGGGCCTGAACGGGCTCGTCGCCGCGTGTCGTTTGGCGAAACGAGGACTGTCCGTGTGGGTGCTCGAGGAAAGCCCGCGCCGACCCGGCGGATCCCTGGGCAGCGAAGCGCTGACGCAACCAGGCTTCGTGCACGACGTGGGCGCAGCGTTCTTCCCCTTTGCGCACACGAGTCCCGCCTTCATCGAACTGGAGCTGGAACGATACGGTGTGACTTGGCTGCGAGCGCCAATCGAAAGCGCACACCCCGCTCTCGACGGTAGCTGCGCCAGCATCTCGCGCGATCGCGAAGCGGCTCTGCGCTCGTTCGGAAACGAACACGACGGTAGGCGTTGGCAGGCGTTGGCCGACTGGTACGCCCAGGCCGAGCCTCGGTTGCTCGCGGCGCTCTTGGAATCACCAGGCATCGCGCGGCTGCTGCGCGTCGGGCTCGCGAATGCCTGGCACCTCGGGCGGCTCGTGCTGCGTCGCAGTGGCGCGCTATCACGCAAGCTCTTTCAGGGCGAAGCCGCCCGCCGCGTATTGCCGGCGCTGGGATTGCACCTGGGCGTAGGCCCGGACGACGGCTTCGGTGCCGGATATGGAGCGCTGCTCGGACTCGCGACAAGTAGCGGCGGCAACGCAATCCCTCAGGGGGGCGCGCGTTCGATCACGAACGCCCTGGTCACGATCCTGGAAGCCCACGGTGGGCGGCTGCGCCTGGGCACGCGGGTCGATCACATCGTGACGGACCGCAGCGGCGCCGTCGGCGTACGCACTGAGCACGGCGACGAGCTGCGGGCGAAGCGCGCGGTGATCGCGGACACGTCCGAAGCCGCTATGTATCTACGCTTGCTCGACGAACGCTGGACACCCCGGCGCGTGCGTCGCGCCGCCGCGGCTTCCCAATCCTGGGGGACCTTCAAGCTCGACCTTGCCATCAGCGGTCCGGTGCCCTGGGTCGCGGACGCCGCACGCAAGAGTGCCGTCGTGTACGCGGCCGAGAGCCTGGCGGACTTGCGGGCGTTTACTGAGCAGGTCAAGCAGGGACGATTGCCGGAGCGCCCCTGTCTATTCGTTGGCCAACAGAGCCTGGTCGACGATGCACGCGCCACGCGCAATCAGCACACGCTATGCGTTTCCACACGCGTCCCCATGCAACTAGAACTCGGGTGGGACAGCACCCAGGAAGCCTTCGCGGACCGCATCGTCGCCCGCATCGAAGCTCTGGCTCCGGGGTTCGGAAGGAAGATCATGAGCCGCAGCGCCCGCAGCCCCGTGGATCTCCCGGAGCGGAACGAAAGCGCCCGGAGCGATGCGAGCCCGCGCTGGCGCACCAGACCGAGCCTCGGCGCACTTCTCCACAGCCATGACTCACGCACTGCGGTGCCCAGACTCTACCTGGCGTCCAGCGACGCGCATCCGGGAGTCGAGGTACACGGAATGTGCGGGTACTACGCCGCGCGCGCCTGCCTTCGGGAGCTGTGAGTTCGGCGTGCAGCGGCTACCGAGGGGTCCGCTGCGGCGGCAGTGCACACCCCAGGGGCAGACGCCGCGGACGGCCCCCGGGGTTTCAGCTATGATGCTCGCCATGGGACGACTGGCTCTCTTCGTGGTGTTTGCCGCCTTCGGCGCGGGGGTCGGTTGCGGCGGAGACGAGGACGACGGTGGCACCGAAGCTGACAAACACGGGATTGGCGCGACCTGCACCAAGAACGACGACTGCTTCGAGCAGGGCCAAACCTGCCTCAGCTTCAAGGGCGGCTACTGTGGTGTGGAGGGCTGCACCGGGGACGCAGACTGCCCCGACGGCTCACGCTGCGTGGCGCATACGTCGCCGGCAAAAAACTACTGCTTTCGGGTCTGCACCGACAAGACGGAGTGCAACCGCAATCGATCCGCCACCGAAGAGGCCAACTGCTCGTCAAACGTGACGTTCGTCGATGGTGCCAAGAACGGGAAGGCCTGCGTGCCTCCTAGCTGAGCCCCGACGCTCCGAACTGCTTGCCCCCGGAAAGCTGCGGTTTTTCCGAGGCGTGACTGAAGAAAATTGGGCCATGGAGTGCGATCCATGACAGCCCAGGGGGTGATGGCAGGCATTCAACTACGTGCATGGGTCGGAGTCGCCGCGACAGCAGGCGTGCTTTTCGGCTGCAATGGCGGCGTCGACGAGGCTCCGGACCTTTCCAAGGCCGCTGGAGATCAGGGGATCCCGAACGTTCCGACCCCGCCGGAAAACGGACCCAAGCTCGGCGCTGTCGCCGAGGTCGTTCCGGTGCTGGAGCGACCCAGTCAGACCGGACGCCAGCTGGGCTATCTGCACGCCGGCGCGCTGGTGGCGCGCAGCGAGGAACCCTATTCCAAAGAAGGCTGCGAGGGCGGGTGGTACGCCGTGCGTCCCAAGGGCTTCGTCTGTGCGGGAGACACCGCCACCACGGATCTGAGTCACCCCACGCTAGCCGCGATGGCACAAACGCCGAAGCTGGAGCAAACGCTCCCGTACACCTACGCACGCGCGCGTAAGGAAACGCCAATCTACGAGCGCGACGCAGACAAAGACAACGCCGTCAAAGAGGTCGGCAAGCTGCGCCCACGCAGTACGCTCGCCATCGTCGGCTCGTGGTCCGCGCTGGATCCCGAAGGCAAGATGCAGCGCCTGGGCCTGACGACCAACGGGCGATTCGTTCGAGCTACGGATCTCGAACCGTCCACGGGCAGCGAGTTCCGTGGGGTCGCCGTCGACGGCAAAAACGATCTGCCCCTGGGCTTCATCGTCAAGCGCGGCATTCGTTTCTGGGAGGTCGAAAAGGGCGAAGCCGACAAGCTTGGCAAGCTCGACTACCACACGATCCTGACGCTCACGGGTCGCTTCCGCACCGTCGGACCGCTGAAGTACTGGGCCACGACGGATAATAAGTACGTGCGCCACCGCGATGTCACCGCAGTGCGGAGACGCAACACGTATCCCGACTTTGCGGTTGCCGATCAGAAGTGGATCGACGTGAGCATCATCACGGGCAGCGCCGTGTTCTACGAGGGTCGCAAACCAGTGTTCGCGACTCTGGTCAGCGTGGGACGCGACCGCTTGGGCGATCCGCAAACGAGCGCGTCCACGGCCCAGGGTACCTTTGACGTGGTAGGCAAGCACATCACTGCGGCAAAGCTCGACCCCAAGAGCGCCGAGGACTACCACGAGACTTACGACTTGCCCTGGGCCATCGAGCTCTCCAGTGGGCAACTGATCCACGGCGCCACCTGGCACGATCGCTTCGGCATCGAACACGGCAAAGGAAACATCCAACTGTCTCCCGCAGATGCGGCGCGCACCTGGGCCTGGGTCGAACCCGACGTGCCCGCGGGCTGGCATGGCGTGACGGGGCCGGCCGAGCGCAAGACCATCGTCGTAGTGCGCAAGTAGGCGTTGTGCTGCGCAGACGCCTCACTGTGTAGCAATGCGTCTACACCGTGGGCGGACGTCGTGGCGAATGGCGGCGGGATTGCCGGTTTTTCCGCCCCGAAGCAGAGCGGCACGCAGCTTGCTCTTTCATGAGGCATGTCCTGTCTCCTGCGAAGCGCACTTCTCTGTTGCCTGACATGCATGTCGGCCCCGGCTCTGGCACAAGAAGCGTCCAGTTTCGACCTCGACGACGCTCCGCCCCCGCTGCCACGAAGTATGCAATTCGACCCAGGTGGCGAAACCTCGCAATCCGCAAACGCTCCCACAGAAAGCCCACGCCTTGAGCTCGGTGCGCGCGGAGCCGTGGCTCAAGGCAGTAGCGCTGGACACGCGCTGGTGGGTTTCACCGGCGGCTACCGCGTGCTGCCGAGTCTCACATTGGGCGGTTACACCGACGTGGTCACGTCGAGCGTCTCGATGTCCGATGACTGTGCTGCGGATGCGCAATGCGATTTCGCGTTCCAACGCTTTGGTCCAAGGGCGGCGCTGCACCTGCTGCACGACTTCGTCGTGGATCCCTGGCTCGCGGCGTCCGTTGGCGCGGTCCATGTCACCGGCGCCGAAGACCCGTGGCGTGCTGACTTCGCCGTCGAGGTCGGCGTGGACGTGCGCCCCATGCCGTGGCTCGCAATCGGGCCCTACATCAGCGTGGCGCGCGCGCTCGAATCCCGGGCTGACTATGACGGCTATAGTTCCGTAGGCGGCCGTGTGAGCGTGCAGTTCGACTTCGCTCCGAGCCCGACGCACCATCCCGCAGGACAGACCGCGCGACGCTAGACGCCAAATACTGAACAGAACGGCCACTCACGGTTGACCCCGAGGGTCCACGGCGCGACGCGAAGCGACGCCAAATCTGCGCGCTTGGCCCGCATGCCGCACTGCATCATGAGCGGGCACAGACGCAGCGGATTTCCGAATGGCTTCTGCACTTTCGCCTGATCTATGTTCCGCGCCCCACTCACCGACACGAGGCATCATGGGCGTCTTCGACCTTCTCGCGAAATACGACTACGGCGAGCTGCATCTCAACCGCGACTCGGCTTCCGGCTTGATGGCGATCGTCGCGATCCACGACACGCGCCTCGGCCCGTCCTTGGGGGGCTGCCGCTTCATCCACTACGACACGGAAGAGGACGCCATTGTCGACGCGCTGCGTTTGGCACGTGGAATGACGTTCAAAGCAGCCATCACGGGCTTGCCCCTGGGCGGCGGCAAGAGCGTCATCATGCGCCCCAAGGGTGAATTCGATCGCTCCGCACTGTTCCGCGCCTTTGGCAAGTTCGTCAACGATCTTGGAGGACACTACATCACTGCTGAAGACAGCGGCACCAGCATCGAGGACATGGAGATCATCCGCACCATGACCAAACACGTGACGGGCGTGAAGCCCGAACACGGTGGTTCTGGAGACCCCAGCCCGTACACCGCCCTGGGCGTGCGCCGCGGCCTCGAAGCCTGCGTGAAGTTCGTGTTCGGGCGCGAAAACATTGCGGATCTCAGCGTTGCTGTGCAGGGCATTGGCCACGTTGGCTACCACCTCTGCAAAGAGCTGCATGCGCTGGGCGCGAAGCTGACCGTCGCCGACGTGGACCCACTAAAGAGCGAACGGGCGCAGCGTGAATTTGGCGCCGAGATCGTTCCGCTGGACACCATCTTCGGCGCTGAGTGCGACGTGCTCGCTCCTTGCGCCTTGGGCAGCGCCTTGAACGACGAAACCATCCCGCAGCTCAAATGCAAGATCGTGGCGGGCGCGGCGAACAACCAACTTGCCGAGCCACGCCACGGCGACGACCTGATGCAGCGTGGCATCGTGTACGCCCCGGACTACGCCATCAACGCAGGTGGCCTGATCAACGTCGCCACGGAGATCGAGGGCTACGACGAAGCCAAATCCCGCGCCAAGGTCATGCAGATTTACGACACTATTTACGAGATCGCTGAGCGCGCCAAAGCGGCGATGAAGCCCACAGACGTCATCGCCGACACCATGGCGCAAGAACGACTGTCGCGGTCCACCTAGCGGGCTGTCTCGTAAACGGTACTAATGTCGGTCGTCTTGATGGCTTGGCGACACTTTTCCGTTTGACCTGCGGGCTGTGCGACGCGCACCGCCCCCTTCGGCCATGCGCTTGCGCTTGCGCCACAACGTCGAGTCATCAATACCAAGTTCGACGGCGGCCGCTTCAAAGCTGTCTGCGCGCTCGAGCACCCGCGCGATGTGCTCGCTCTCGATGGCATCGATGGTGAAGGCTCCACCCAGGTAGGGGGAATTCGGACGTGCTTGCTGCACCCGGTCGCTCAAATGCATCGGCTCAATCTCGCCTCCGGGGCAAAGCACAGTGGCGCGCTCTAGCTCGTTCTCCAGTTCACGCACGTTGCCCGGCCAGGCATGGGTGGCCAGCAGCGAAAGGGCGGCGGCAGAGAGCGTGGGAACGGGGCGATGCAGGCGCAAGGCGCACTTCGCCAGCAGGGACTCGGCGAGATCCGCCAGGTCTTCTGGGCGCTGCCGCAAGCTGGGCAGGCGCACGTCCACGACGCTGAGTCGATAGAACAGATCCAAACGGAAGCGCCCCTCAGCGACCTCCGTTTGCAGATCACGATTGGTGGCCGCCACGATGCGTACGTTCGAGGTGCGCGCATGGGATTCACCGACCCGTTCGAAGCGATGCTCTTGCACGAAATGAAGCAGCTTCGCCTGCAGCTCCGGGCTGAGTTCGCCGATCTCGTCTAGGAAGAGCGTGCCACCATGTGCCGCTTCGACGCGACCCACGCGATCTTTGACGGCGCCAGTGAACGCGCCACGGGTGTGTCCAAAGAGCTCCGACGCGAGCAGCGATTCGGGCAGTGACGGACAGCTCACTTCGATGAAGGGCGCGTCGCGCCGGGCGCTGCTGGCGTGGATCTCCCGGGCCAGAATGCTCTTGCCCGTGCCGCTTTCACCCCGCAACAACACCGGCGCGTCGGTGCTTGCCGCTCGTAGCAGCACGTCAAGCACGGTCTGCATGGAGCGGCTGCGCGAGAGCCACAACTTACGAGCTGCGCCCTCCGTGGGGACCGCGAGCCACGATTCCCAAGGTGCCGCCTCGCCACCCAGTACAAATACATCGAGCACACCCAAGCGCCCGGCTTGCAGGGCCAAGAGCGTGTCGGCTGCCTCCAACGCGACGACCACCGGGTGACCCGCGCGCAGTAGCGCAGGGACCACCCCGGGCAGTTCCGGACGACGGCCGGAATATGCGATGCACAGTCCCTTTGCCGTCCGACCCGCTGCGTCGCTTATGACGCGGTGGTCGATCCGGCGCTTCTTGAGCTGCGCTACGACGGACGCGATTTTTTCGTCTGGAAACCCGACTAGAGATACGAATGGCTTTTCTTCATGATTCAACACGACACACCTCGACAAACTGATGACCCACTTTCGCGCCGGCCAGGAGCGGCACGACGCGTCTGGCCGCGCGACGACGCGACCGGGTAGGGAGCAGCGACCGCCGCTCAGCTATGTCGAGGAGGACCACGCGCGATCGGCGTGGGCGGAACACGTGAGAACACCGCGGCCTGGCTGGCCGCGTGAAAGAGAGCGGGCTTGGGAACCCGATCCTGGATCCGGACCCCTTCAGGCGGCAGGACGGGCCATTCGCCGTCGGGGTCCGTCGGGGCTTCGGACTCGGCCAGACCGCGCAGAGTCGCCATCTGAGCATGCGCGTCGCGGGCGACCGCTTCCGACTGCCAGGAGAAGGAAAACTGAGTGTGCCCGGCGCCCACCGCGAGCACGGCCGCGTAGGCGGCCAGCACCCAAATCACCAGTGTGCGCAGCGCGGACAATCTGGGAGGAATCATGGCGACGCCCCCGCAAAATGCAAGGGGCATCCGAAAAGCTTCGAAACTAGTGGGCTGTCTCGTCAGCAACAATCCTTCGGATTGCCACTGACGCGCTGGGCTTCGCCCAGCCGCGCCGAAAGCGGCGCGGCCACCAGCCGTTCTTCGGGGCTGGCGCCCCGGAAGATCGGCTTCGCGGTTTTCTCCCCCATCCGCTTCGCGGATGCCTAGTGCTTCCGCCTTCCTACAGTTCACTACCGCCAGACGGTTCTATTTGGATTGGTGCTTCTGACACACCGCACTAGCTGCTGACGAACCCGTACAGCAGAGTGGCCGCGAAGGGGATCAGCAACCAAAGCAGCGGCTTCACTGCGCTTTCCATCTTTGGCTCTTGGAACACCACGGCGTTCGCTTCGTCCCCAGCCAACGCGGCGCGTGTGTGCTCGCGCCGAAGCACGGGGTCGACCGCGGGCGGCATGATCAGCGAGGGAGGCGTTTTGGGAGCCCGAGGGCTCACGGGGCTTTGCATCATGCCCTCCGCAATGCACGCGCCGAGCCACAGCATCCTGCCGGGTTTTCACGGGGAAAGCGGCACGGCGGACACCGTGCGCTCCCGCATGTTGCAACTCCGGGTCATGGCGCGCCTGCATTCTGCAACGGGCGCCGCCGACCCCTACTGAGCCAGGAACCCGTACACAAGCACGACTACTAAGGGCACGATCAGAAACATCAGCGGCCCGAGAGCATTGTGCATGGCAGGCGCGCTGGAGGCTTGGGTCTGAGGATCCATAGCCACCACCCCCTGCACGCCGCAGGCCAGCTGGGAGTGGTAAAAAGCCCCGCAAAATGCGGTGATTGGCCGCAAAGCATCCCGCATTCTGCAGGGACCGGCGGGCGCAACACTGCAAGATGCAACGCAGCGGCGCCGCGGGCAGTGGTTATATTGCGCGAGTGATCCAACGCGCCACCAAACGCCTCCTCGGCAGTGCCGCTGCCGCCGTCGACCGAGCCGCCACGATCGCGGCGGGCCGAGCAACGGCACGACGCCGCAAGAAGAGCCCCTCCGAAGGACTGGATCACGGGCAGCGCATGGAAGCGCTGCGCGCGCTGGCCGGGCTCTACACCGACGACCGCATCCCCGACTTCTTCCGCTCGCCTCGTCCGATCGAACCGAAGTTGTCCGCGCTGCGCTGGACGGCCGACGGGCACCAGATCCTCGACGCCAGCTGGCCCAGTCGCGACGCAACCTTCGTCCACGACGTACACGACCGCTACCACCGCTTCGCCCACAACCAAGTTGCGGCGGCACGGCTCTTCCTTGGCCCCGAGCCACGACCGGTCGCGATCCTGATCCACGGCTACCTGGGCGGCGCCTACAAGATGGAGCAGCGAGTCTGGCCCCTGCCCTTCTTGAACAAGATCGGTCTGGACGTCGCGCTCTTCATCTTGCCGTTTCATGGAGTGCGCGCGGACCCCAGTCGCAACGGCACGCCACCGTTTCCGTCTAGCGACCCCCGCATCACTAACGAAGGCTTTCGCCAAGCCATGGCGGACCTGCGGGATTTGACTCACTGGTTTCGTCAGCGCGGCCACTCCAAAGTCGGCTTGATGGGCATGAGCCTCGGGGGCTACACCACCTCCCTTGCGGCGACATTGGATTCAGAACTGTCGTTTGCGATCCCAATCATCCCCCTCGCCTCCGTGGCCGACTTCGCCCGGGACCAGGGCCGCCTAGGCAACAACGCGGAACAAACCGCTCTCGAACACAACGCCCTCGAAGCCGTGCATCGCGTGGTGAGCCCGCTGGCACGAAAGCCGGCCATCGATCCCAAACGCGTGCTTGTCGTCGGCGCCAAAGCCGACCGCATCACTCCAGTCGAACACGCCCGACGCCTGGCGCATCACTTCGGCGCGCCGCTGGACACCTGGCCGGGCGGGCACCTGCTCCAAGTGGGCCGCAGCGACGCTTTCCGTCGCATCGGTCGCTTCCTACGCGAAATAGAGGTCACGCCCCCGCGACCGTAGGGAACGAAGACGCACTACGGCATCCAGAACGCCGGCTACGATGACGCCCAAGGTGCGCCCGCCAAAAAAATCAAGGCGACGCGAAGCAGCCGTCTAGAAACGCCATGATCTTCGGCGTCATGACACTGTCTCCGCTGGCGCCGATGCTGCTGTTCACTTGTTCGTGGCTGAGCTGGGCGGCGTCGATGGTGTCCGCGGAAATACCGACGTCCACCAGGGCCTTCTGAAACGCAAGCTGGGTGGCTTGGCGATCGGCGGCGCCTCGGACCGCGATCAAGAACGGCGGGATCCCTTTGCCGGCGGCAACGTGAAAGATGGGAGACGCTTTGGTTTGCACCCCAGGATCCGTACCGAACGCATTCTCCAAGATTTGCACTTGCTGAGCGCTCGCCGTCTTGAGAGTAGCAGGAACGTCATAGGCCTCGGTATCGAAGGAACCGACGCAGCGAAGCGTCGACAGTGGCTCCGAATGCAGCGCGAGAAAGCTCTCGTCTGTGCCGAGAAGCGCGACCAAGTGCGCGCCTGCGGAGTGACCGAGAAGCGCAATGCGTTTGGGATCGCCGTGCAACTCGGCGCTGTGGTCCTTCACCCAGCGCACCGCTGTGGCAACGTCCGTGGGATGCGTCGGGTACATCACGCGATTCGGATCCGTGCTTGGTTTCGTGGGCGACAGGCGATAGTTGACGCTGACAAGCGTGTAGCCCGCCGCGTTGAATAGCTTGACCTTGTCCCCAATGCTGTTCGTTTTGTCGCCGATCGCCCACGCGCCTCCGTGCACCCAGATCACGATCGGCACTTGTGCGCAGCCATCGCTAAGCGCGGGTGTGTACACATCCAAGCTGAGCAAGTTCGGGTCCACACCGGAGATCGCCGCGTAGGGAACGTCCGAATTAGACTTGGCGGCGATGGGGGCGCATGCGCCAGCGTCCGTCGCTCCGCCGCTTCCTCCTGCACCACCCATTGCGGCCGCGCCGCCGCCACCGGCCGCGCCGCTACTGCCTGCCGCACCGCCGGAGCTCGCTTGAGTGCCGCTCTCTTCCGAACTGCATGCGAGCAAGAGCAGCGCGGTGACTGGAGCCAGCCCAAACGCAAACAGCAGCCTGTGTGTCCGGTACACACGTGGCAGCGTAGCATCGACGGGGCTTGGGGGGGGTGCATGGCCGGGGCGGCGATGGGGCGCAGCCACGCAAAGCTCCGCGGCAGAGGGGAGTGCTTGCGTGGGCGTCACAGGTTGCGCACCAAGCAAGGTTTCCGGAACTACGCACGAACAGTGCGCCGGAACCCGCTGCCGCGCAGGGAAGCGATGCGCGGGACCCGCGAACGGGAGCGACGCGTCCGGGACACTGAAGCGCCGGCCACCGGCCTCGTTCCGAAGGTCGGGGCTCCGAGGCGGGTGGTCCTTTGAAGAGGCCCGCTGGATCCGCCTCTCTGCCGGCGCGCAGGCGCACGGCTGGGGCGCGGACCCGATGGGCGTGAGCAGCAAAGCGCGAACCGATGCTGGGCGCAGGCGCGCGCGGGCCCAGTGACGGCCGCGCGAAAACGCGCGGAGCGCAAAGGCTCGGACGCCTTCACGGCGGTGCACCACCAATACGAACGAGTGGCGTTCTATGCGGAGCTGCACCACGAACACGAAGCGTGACGGCCGCGCGAAGACGCACGAAGACGCGCGCTATCAACGAGCCGCGCGCGCCGCGGTCGAACGAAACTGTATTGCACTCGAAATAGTTGCGAATTGGATTGACAGGAATTTCGGCGCTTCGTTCTTGGAGAGCGCAGCGCGCCAGCAAGTCAGGGTTTGCAACGCTTAGATGCGACGCTCCGCCGCGCGCGGAAAGAAATCGGCGCGCGCGGCGATCGAGGCGTGAAACACGCGCTGTGAGCGAATGCTGAGACGAAAAATAGCGGGTGTATGCCTGTACCCATGTTGATCGCAGATTTGTCCGACTCCGAATTGCTGTCTCAGATCCAAGGCGTGGTGGGTTCGCGCAACCGGGCCACGGCGCGGCTGCTCGAATACTTGGGCGAGGTGGAAGCGCGCAAGCTGCACATCAAGGAAGCGTATGCGTCCATGTACGATTTCTGCTTGCGCAAGCTCGGATTCAGCGAGGGCAGCGCGGTGCGACACATCGCCGCGGCGCGGGCGTGTCGGCGTTTTCCGGCCGCGCTGGAGTTCGTACGGGACGGACGCTTGCACCTGACGGGCCTGGCGTTGCTGAAGCCTCAACTGACGGACGACAATCACTTGGAGCTACTGACGGCAGCAGCGGGTCGGAGCAAAGCCGAGATCGAGCTGCTGCTGCGCACACGCCTCCCGCGACCGGATGTGCCCGAGAGTATTCGACCGGTATTTGCCTTCGCGGCTGCTCGCGATGCGTGCGTTGGAGGCGCGGCACGCGCGCATGCGAGTTCCGCGCACGGAGCGACGGGCGGCGCGGGAGCGGGCTCCGCGCATGGGGCGGCCGGAGGAACGGCATCGGCGAGGATGACCCAGGCTGAACGCGGTCGCGTCGCGCCGCCTTCTGCCGAGCGGTTCCACGTGGAGTTCACGATGATGGCGGACACGAAGGACAAGTTGGAGCGCGTGCTGGATCTGATGAGCCATGCGAATCCAAGGCGAAGCTTGGCGACGGCCTTCGATCGCGCGCTCGATGTGTTGC
>CBDUPW010000186.1:0-14001 GCA_965369205.1 uncultured Polyangiaceae bacterium
CGGGGTTGGAGTCCGACCATAGTGTTGTGATCCGCGTGGCCTACGCCGGCGTGTGCCGCACGGACCTGGCTGTGGCCGCGGGCAAGATCCGTGTCGCCACGCCCTTGGTGCTGGGGCACGAGTTTTCAGGGTTTGTCGAGGCGCTGGGCCCAGGCGTGCAATCGCTTCGTGTGGGGGACCGCGTGAGCGTCGATCCGCGCATTGCGTGTGGGACGTGCGCGCGTTGCGTCGCGGGCGGCGTGTGCAGCGCGCCGCGGCGCTTGGGGCGCGAGCAGCACGGTTGCTTCTCCGAGTACATTGCGGTGCCGGCGTCGTCGGTGCTTGCCGTGCCGGACGCATTGAGCCTGCGCGTAGCGGCGTACCTGGAGCCCGTAGCCGCGGCCATCGCCGTAGAAATGGCGCTGCTTGATCTTGGTGCGGGAAGCCGCGGGCTCGTCTTTGGCGACAATCGATTCACCGCGCTGGCGCTGCGGTTGCTGCGCGATCGCACCGACTTCGATGTCACGGCGTGGGCGGGCGATCAAGGCGCTCCCGACGCAAGCGCTTACGACTTCGTGGTCGAAACTTCGGATCCACGCACGCCGCTCCGGTGGGCAGTGCAAGCGCTGAGGCCGGAGGGACGCTTGGTGCTCAAGAGTCGCGGCGCGTCGCTTTCGCTTCCCTTCGAAGGCATCGTGGAAAAGGAGCTGCGGTTGCAGGGCGCAGCCTACGGAGACTTCGCGACGGCCATGCAAGCTCTAGAGCAAAGCCAAGCCTTCTTTTCGACGCTGCTCGGTCGCGAGTTCGCACTCGCGGATTTCGCTGCCTGCTTCGACCACGCTGGGGGCGATGAATCGAAGAAGACGCTGCTGTGCATCGGTGGTGAGGACTGACGATGTGCGGCATCGTTGCCCAGTTCGGACCGCGTCTCGAGCCGCTCGCGTTGCGTTCGGCTCTGGATGCGCTCGCGCACCGCGGACCGGATGCGGCCACACTGTACGTGGGGGAAGGCGCCGCTCTCGGTCATACGCGCCTTGGGATCATCGCCCCGAACGACGGCGCTCAACCCGTCCGCAATGAAGACCAGAGCGTGATCGCCGTTGTTAGCGGTGAGTTCTACGAGCATGCGCGTCTCAGGGGCGAGCTCAAGAGTCGTGGGCACCGTTTCCGAACGGGTTCGGACAGCGAGCTGTTGGTGCATTTGTACGAAGAGCATGGCGACGATTGCGTGGCGCATTTGCGCGGCGAGTTTGCCTTCGTGCTGTGGGACGAACGAAGACGCCGGCTATTGGCCGCGCGAGATCGCTTCGGTGTGCGCCCGCTGCTCTACGCTCAGATTGGCGAGACGCTGTGCATTGCCAGTGAGGCCAAAGCGCTATTTTCCTTGGGGGTGGTGCCGCGCTGGGATCTGGACGCGCTGTTTGTTTCGTTGCATGCGCAGTACGTGCCGGCGGACCGCACGCTGTTCGCTGGGATCCGACAGCTGCGTCCGGGTGAGACGCTGACGCGGAAGGGCGGCGCATTGCAGACGTGCACGTACTGGGATCTGGACTTGCCGTTGGCGCGCGATGCCATCGCTCCGCCGGGTGCCGCGCGGGCCCAAGTGCGCGCGGCTCTCGAAGAAGCTGTGGACTTGCGTCTGGTGGCCGACGCGCCGCTGTGCGTGCAACTCTCTGGCGGCATCGACTCCAGCGTGGTGGCCGCGCTCGCAGCACGTCGGAGCGCGGAGCCCCTTTCGTGTTTCACGGTGTCCTTCGAGCAGAGCGCCTGGGACGAAGCTGCGCTGGCCCAGGCCACGGCCGATCATATTGGCGCGGAGCTATCTACTCTGCGTGTGTCGGCGCGCACGCTGCTAGATGCGCTACCGCGCGCCGTGGCGCAGGGCGAGGGCCTGGCCGTCAACCTGCACATTGCCGCCAAGTACTTGCTCGCGCGGCACGTCGCGGACGCGGGCTATCGCGTGGTCTTGACCGGGGAGGGCGCGGACGAAGTGTTCCTGGGCTACGCGCATTTTCGTCAGGATTTCGGCGTGGCGCAGGGGCTGGCGGCGACGAACCGCGCCTCAGCGGGACTGATGCTTGCGGAAGGGACGGGCTTGAGCCTCGACGGCGTGACGAGGCATCTGGGCTTTGCGCCGAGTTTTCTCTCGGCAAAGGCGACCCTGGGCCAGCGGGTAGCGTCGCTGCTGCGGCCAGACTTCTTGCGGCCCTTTGTGGATCGCGATCCGCTGCTCGAGTTGGTGCAAAGCGCGTGTCCGCCTGACGCCATGCGCGGTCGCGCGCCGGTGGACGTCGCGCGCTACGCTTGGAGCAAGACTGCGCTGCCGACGTACATCTTGCGCACCCTCGGTGACGCCATGGAAATGTCGAGCAGTCTGGAAGGGCGCGTGCCCATGTTGGACCACGTGCTGTTCGAAGCCGTGCGCGGACTGCCTCTCGAGCTGTGCATTCGCGACGGGCAGGAGAAGGCGATCTTGCGCGAGTGTGCCGAGGGGCTCGTGCCGCCGGCGGTGCTTGAGCGCCAAAAGCATCCCTTTGTGGCGCCGCCGCTGACGCTGTTCGAGCCAGAGCTACTCTCGGAAGTGCTTGGTGGCGGCTTGTTGCAGCGGCTCGATTTCGTGGACGCTTCTAAGTTGCGCACGGCCCTCGCCGCGCTCCCGGGGCATGCTGAGCGCGAGCGCATCGCGTGGGATCCGGCTTTGTGCCTGCTCTTGTCGGCGGCGCTGCTGAGTCAGGAGTACGGACTGTGAGTTTTGTGCCCATCGTGCAGACGATGCTGGATGCCGCGCTCGCCGCCCCCCAGCGCCCCGCGGTGGAGGAGCCGGGCCGGCAGTTGAGCTATGGCGAACTATTGGCTCGCGCCCGGGCGGTGCAGTGGCACTTGATGCGGCAAGGCGTTGGCCCGGGCAGCGTTGTCGGGCTGGCCCTGCCGCGCAGCGCTGACTACGTCATCGCACTCCTGGGGATCTGGCTCAGCGGCGCGGCGTTCTTGCCCCTGCCGCCAGAGCTTCCGGCGCCGCGGCGTGCCAGGATGCTCCGGGAAGCGCGGGCGGCGCGGGTCATCGGCGTTGGAGGCTTGGATGCAAAGGTGTGGGAGGCGCGCGAGCCCCGCGAGCCCGGCCCAGTCGCGACGGCAGCCAGCGACCTGGCATACGTGATCTACACTTCGGGCAGCAGCGGTACGCCCAAAGGCGTCGCGGTGCCTCAGGGCGGATTGCCATTGCTGGTGCGAGCGCAGATCGCGGCCTTCGAGCTCGATTCGAGCAGCCGCGTGCTGTGGCTACACTCCACCGCTTTTGACGCCCACGTATCCGACGTGGCCACGGCGCTGTGTGCCGGCGCGACCCTCGTCATCGACGACGTGGGCAATTGGCTCGATCGCGCACAAAGGCATCGGATCAGCCACGTAGATGTGCCGCCAGTGCTGCTGCGGCTGAACGCGCCTGAGCATGCGCCGCCCTGTCTGACGACGTTGGTGGTGGGCGGCGAGCCGAGCCCACCCCAAGTGCTGCGCGCGTGGGCGCGGACTCGTCGCGTGGTGGGCGTGTATGGTCCGACGGAGGCAACGGTGTGCACCAGTTTGTGCGTCATCGACGCCGATGCGTGGCAGCGGCCCATGCTTGGTCAGCCCTTAGCGGGCACGCACTACGCCGTCGTCGACGAAGCCGGCGGGGACGCCGACGAAGGCGAGTTGTACATTGGGGGCGCGCAACTGGCGCTCGGATACCTTGGAGATCCGCAGCTGACACGAGCGCGTTTTGTCGAGCGGGCCGGACGGCGTTGGTACCGTAGCGGCGACCGCGTGCGTCGGGTGGGCGCGGACTTTGAGTTTCTGGGTCGGGTAGATCGCCAACTATCGGTCAATGGCGTCCGGGTCGAACCCAGTGAAATCGAGGCCGCGCTGTGTGCGCTGTCGGGGGTCCAGGAAGCGGCCATCGTGCAGCGCCGCGTCGGATCGAGCGCACGCGGGCTGCTGAGCGCGACGCTGAGCCCGGAAACCCTTGATGTGGCGGCGATCGAATCCGCCGTCGCCCAGGTGCTGCCGCCGTGGCTCCGCCCGCGCCACTACCGCTGTGTCCCGCGCTTGCCGAGGCTTACGAGTGGCAAAGTGGACTACGCCGCACTGACGCAGGATCACGCGGAGGCATCACGAGCCGGCGACATCGGTGCCCTCGGAGCCCAAGGGCAGATTGGAGACGCAGCGGCGCGGGAGCCCCTGGCCCAGGAGCTGTCAGCCATGTGGCGCGCGGTGCTTTGCGTGGGGAGCGCCGGGACCGGCGACGACTTTTTCGCCCTGGGAGGGGACTCCCTGGCCGTTGTCGAGCTTGCGGTCTTGGCACAGAGCCGCGGTCTGGCGCTGTCGGCGGCCGCGATCACGGCGCGTCCGGATTTCGCGGCGCAGCTGGCCGTGCTTCGCAGCGGCGCGCAGGGTGATCGACGTAGCGCCAGGGCATTGCGCAAGGATGCCGCGCATTTGGTCAGCGAGCTGCCCCGCTGCGGCGCCGCCAGCATGGCGCCGGGATCCGATCCGGCGCGGGCGGCCTGGCTCGTCACCGGCGCGACGGGCAGCGTTGGCGCACGCGTTCTGGCCGAACTGCTGGGTCGTACCACCGGGCCCATTGCCTGCGTGGTGCGTGCTGCGGATGAAGGCGCCGGCAAGGCACGCCTAGAGCGCGCGCTTTCCGCTACGGGCTTGAGCTGCAGCGACGAAAACCTGGCGCGCTTGCGCGTCGTGGTCGGAGACGTGGCACTGCCGCATTTCGGGCTATCGGAGCGTCGCTACGCGGCCCTGGCCCGGGAGATCCAAGCGGTCTTTCATTGCGCGGGCCGCGTGCACGCTGTGGAGAGCTACGAGCGCTTGCGCCCGGCCAATGTGCTCGGGACTTTGGAGGCGTTGCGTTTTTGCCGTAGTGCGATACCAAAGGTGTTCCACTATGTGTCCACGCTCAGCGTGTTCGTGTCGACAGACCGCGCTACGGGTTCATTTTCGGCAGACGACGCGCTGGAGGCAACCCGTTGGGTACGCGGTGGCTACGCACAATCCAAGTGGGTCGCAGAACAGCTGGTGCGGAGCGCGCCGCCGGCTGGCCCCCAGGCCATCTATCGTCTGGGCCTGATCACGCCGCACTCCGCGACTGGCAAGGGGACGGCGACGGATCAGTTGGGCCACCTGATCCGCGGCCTAGCGCGTCTGGGTGCCGTGCCCCGTGGGTTGGGCGCACTCTCCTTTGATGTCACCCCCGTCGATGCCGCCGCGCAGATCTTGGTGGAGCTCTTGCTGCGCCCGGGCTCAGGCACACAGACGTTTCACATTGCAAACCATACCAGCGCAACCTTGGACATGCTGGTCGACGCGCTTTCGCAATGCGGCGTCCCGCTACGCGAGCTGGATGCTGCCGACTGGCAGGGGCTGGCCGCCCGCGCTTACTCCGACAGCGGTACAGCGCTGGCATACCTCTCGCTGTGCCGCGGGCTGCCGGGCGTGCAACACCGGGGGCTCGATCTATTTCAGGCAACGGACGCAACGTTCTGCCGCGACAAGCAGAGCGCCCGCGTGTCACGCGCCATTGCAGCGCCGAGTGTCGCGTCCTTGAAGCGCATGGTGGCGGCGGCGCTGGAGGCCGGCGCATGACTCGTGGGCTGGTGCTCGGCAAGTTCCTGCCCCCCCACGCCGGGCACTTGTACCTGCTGGAGTTCGCCCAAAACTTCTGCTCGGAGCTGACAGTTGTCGTGGGCACCCTCGAATCGGAACCCATCCCAGGGCCGCTCCGCCTCGAGTGGATGCGGGAGCTCTGTCCGCGCGCTCAAGTGCTGCACCTGGCAGACGAAAACCCTCAGAGCCCCGAAGAGCATCCTGAATTCTGGGCCATTTGGCGAGGGAGCTTGCAGCGCATCTTGCCGCAGTCGCCGGATCTCGTGTTCGCGTCGGAGCGCTATGGCGAGCGTCTGGCCCACGAACTCGAAGCGCGCTTCGTCGTCGTCGACCCGGCGCGCGCCGCCTTGCCCGTCAGTGGCAGCGCCATTCGCGAGCGGCCGTTGGCGCACTTTGCGTTTCTACCGCCCTGCGTCCGCGCACACTACGCGCTTCGGATCAGCATCTTCGGTCCGGAGTCCACGGGCAAGTCCACGCTGGCGGCGCAGCTGGCAGAGCACTACCAAACCCAGTGGGTACCCGAGTACGCCCGCGCGTTTTTGGAACATCGCGCCGGCGATCTGCGTGGCGAGGACATGGCGACGATTGCCCGTGGGCAAGCCTGCGCCGAGGACGCCCTTGCGCGCAGCGCCAATCGCATTCTGTTCTGCGATACGGATCCTTTGGCGACCCAGCTGTGGAGCGATGCGCTGTTCGGCCGAGTGCCTGACGTAGTGGTTCAAGCGGCGGCAGGGCGCAGCTACGACCTGACCCTGCTGCTCGAACCTGACGTGCCCTGGGTCGCCGATCCCGTGCGCTACTTGCCTGAACAACGCGACGGCTTCTTTTCCGCATGTCAGCGGGCGTTGCAACGAGCGGATCGCAAGGTGGTCACCCTGCGGGGCAATTTCGAACAGCGTTTCGCTGCAGCGCGCGCCGCAGTGGACGCACTGTTGGAGGAGAAGCAGGCATGAGTGCGGGTGAAGCACCGTGGTGGGTGGCGCTATATGACGACGTCTTGGCGGACGTGCTCTTGGAACGCAGCCCAGACGCTGTGAGCGACACGCTGGAATTCCTGACGCAGGCGCTTGGATTGCGTCCCGGCCACACCGTGTTTGACCAATGCGCGGGCATCGGCAGCCTTTCCGTGCCCCTAGCCAAGGCAGGCATGCGCGTCGTCAGCATCGAGCAGGCGCCACACTACGTGGACCGCGCGCGGGCTTGGGCTGCACGGGAAGGGGTTGAGCTTCAGGCCTTGGTTGGCGATGCCTTCGAGCTGGCGTCGCCCATTGCGTGCCAGGCGGCGTTCAACTGGTGGACGGGTTTCGGTTACGCTGACAGCGATCGGCAGAACGCTCGCATGCTCGCCCGCGCCTTCGACTCTTTGGTGCCGGGCGGCGCGTTTGTGATTGACTGGCTCAATGTGCCGCAGATCCTCAGCAGCTTTTCCCCGCGCGTGGTCACACAGCGCAATACAGCGCAGGGTGTGGTGACGCTCACTCGCGACAGCGTGCTGTGCTTGGAACGCGGGCGTCTGGAAAAGACCTGGAGCTTTGTGACCCCATCTGGCGAGCGTGTCGAGCGCCACAGCCAAGTACGCTTGTATCTCCCGCACCAACTCGGAGAGCTGCTGCGACAGGTCGGTTTTGAGGAACTCCACTACTGGGGCGATGTTTCCGGCGCAGAGCTGAGCGCAGATAGCCCGCGTTGCATCGTTCGTGCGCGGAGGCCAAGGTGAGCTTCTTCAAAGGGAGTGCTCCCGGGGCTACGTGCGACTTCCTGCATGCGCTCTACGCTGGGGAGGTGTTCCTGTTGCCGCCGACCACCGCTTCCGACGAGCTGGCGCAATCCGTGCAGGGCATGCTGGCGGACGCCCTCGGGCCCGATCCTGGAGCAATCTACTGCGGGCAGAGCGCGGACCACTTCCGGATCTTGGGAGCGTTGCGGAAGCGCCTGTTCACGGAAGCGGACATGCACGCTGCTTTATTCCGCGTTGTCGAAAGCCTGGGTCACGATCCGAAGGGATTTCTCTGCGATCCGCTGCGGCTGCGCGTGGTCGAGAGTGGTGGACATGACAACCCTCGCGCAGCCCCGGTCTACACGCCGCATCGCGACACTTGGTACGCGCACCCGCAATCGCTGGTGACTTGGTGGATCCCGCTGGCGGACACCGCTGCAAGCGAGACCTTCGTTTTCTACCCGGACTGCTTCGCGCGTGCGGTCGCCAATGACTCCCACAACTTCGAGTACCGCGCCTGGGTGGAAAAAGGCTGGGACCTGAAGATCGGCTGGCAAGACCGCGAAGCGGGCCGGACGGAGCACTATCCCGGCGCCCTGGGCCCCTTTGAAACCGGCTTGCCTCACGGCTTCGCCTGTAAGCGTGGTCAGATCCTGATCTTCTCCGGCGCCCACTTCCACGAGACACTGCGTCAGACATCTGGACGCACCCGCTTCAGCGTGGATTTTCGATTGGTGCACGCGGGCGACTTCCAGACCGGGCGTGGCGCCCCAAACGTGGACGCACGCGCCCGCGGCAGCGCCGTCGCTGACTACGTGCGCGGGGCCGCGATCTCTACGTGATGTTGACGCCGGCGGGTTCCGCTGCTTGGAGCGGGGCGGTCATCGCCAGAGCGGCACTACGCGTGCTCACCACTTGACGTTGACGCTTGGCGGTTGGATTTCGGCGTCCGCCTGGGCCAGTTCCACGACGACTTTGGCAGTGGTTGAGCCGTGTTTCATCTTCTCTGGGTCGAAGCCGGGTAGCTTGCTCAGGTCCACGCGCGGCACGATTTGCTCCGGGCGAAGCGCGCGCACGACCTCGGGAGGTCCGATCACCGTAATGTCGACGGTGCGGGGAGAAACGGTGCCATTCTGCACGCCCAGCACTTCCACGGGGCGCTTCGGGAAGCGCGCCTCGCTCACGCGTCGGGCGATCACCACGCTCACCGTTGCGGTCTTCGGTCCGATGTAGCTCATGCGATTGGGGGGCGCGTCGATGGCGATGGGTCGGCGATAGACGCCCTCCGTCAGCCCGGACACATCAAAGGCGGCCAGCCGCACGAACTGCATGGTCTCGACCAGGTTCTGCGGACCGCGAACCGTCATTTGCTTCGGTTCGACTTCGGGCTCTCCTTTGACCACATAACCTTCCGCCGGTTTGCCGGTGATTGACGCTTGTACCGGGATCCCCCGGGTGACCACGTCTTGCCAGTCGAGGTTGATGCTCGGTGGGTCGACGATCGTCAGCTGTACTTCTGCGGGCAACGAGAACATGCCGGCTTCGAAGGTGATGCTTTCTTTTTGTCCGTCTCGCAGGTCGACTTCGACGGGTGCCGCACCACCCTGAATCAAGCGATCGAGCTCTCGGGTGGAACCCCGGAGCGTGACGTGGATACTTGCCGGGATCGGCGTCATCAGCTCGCGCTTGGCAGACTCCGGCGGCAATCGCATCACGACGCCGACCGGGATCGTGCGCTGCTGCAGGTCTTCTTGTCCCTTTTGGTAGGCAAAAAGTCCCAAGGCGAAGGTGAAGGCGAGTGCCTTGAGCGCGAAGTTCGACGTGAACGCCTCGCGCAGCCAGTTCGCCAGCCAGCTAAAGATCTTCGCCGCTCTCATGCGTCGCCTCCTCGAGAGGGGGACGGTTCGCTATTGGCGCCATCTTCTTCGTCGCCGGAGGACAGCTCAGGAGATGCGGGCATCAATTCGATGGGGCGCACGCTGAGCGGCGTGGTGATGGCTGGCGGGGGCGTTTCTTCGACGACCGATCGCTGTCGCAATGGCGCGGGCGGGGCGGGTGAGCGGGCGGACTCGGGAGCAAGCTCCACGATGTCGGGAGGGCGTCCGCTGACGGGCGTGCGAATGCTTGTGGCGCGAGATGGGGGGGGCGTTTCTTCGGCAACTGAGCGCTGTCGCAATGGGGCCGGGGGCGCTTCGCTCTCCCGCGCGCGGGGCTCGCTTGCCGGAGGCTCGGACGTTTCCTCGACAGGCTCCGCTTCGGGTTCTGTCTCGGTTTCGGCGACCGCCTCGCTGATCACGCTGGGCAGGGTCGAACGGCGGTCTTTCTTTGGTTTCTTGCTACGGAACTTGGGACTGAAGATTGCCTCGAGCATGGCGCGCAGCTTTGGGCCGTCCAAGTTGCTCGCGATGTTGCCGTTGAATACGAAGCTGATCGTGCCGCGCTCTTCGCTAACGACCACGACAACGGCGTCGGTTTCTTCCGTGATGCCAATGGATGCGCGGTGCCGGGAGCCAAAGCTGGCGTCGATGACTTTGCCTTCGGGCATTGGAAAGAACACGCCGGCCTTGGCAATGCGGAGGTTGCGTACGATCACGGCGCCGTCGTGCAGTTTGTTCATGCCCTCGGGAATGAACAAGCTGACGAGCAGTTCGCTCGACATCTCCGCGTCGATGTTGATGCCCTTGTTGCTGCCAACGAACTCGTCCAGGTTGGCTTCTTGCTCGAAGGTGATGATCGCCCCGATGCGGTGGCGCGCCAGCTCCGTGGCGGCTTCCACGACTTCGTCGATGACCTTCGTTTCTCTCGCGCGCGACCAGCCTGAAAGCCAAGCGCGACTGCCCACACGCATCAAGCCTCGGCGGATGTCGTTTTGGAATACGACGACGATGACCAAGATAATGCTGGTGATCAGCTCACCCAGGATGCTGACGACCGTGACCAGCTGCAGCCACTGCGCCACCAAAAAGAAGACGAACACCAGCGCCAGGCCGAGGCCGACCTGCATCGCCCGCGTTCCGCGCAGCACCAAAAGCGCGCGATACGAGACGTAGTACACCAACAGGATGTCAACTGCGTCTCGGGCCATCTGGCCGAGACTGCGTTCTGTCAGGTACTGAATCAGGTGCTCAAGCACGGAGTTTGTCCTCCATCGTACCCTGGTCGATGGCGCGCCGCACGTCTAAGGCTTGGCGAACGGCGAGCACGTCGTGCACGCGGAGCACATGCGCGCCACGCGCGGCGGCCTCCAGGCAAGCGGCTATCGTGCCCCCGAGGCGCTCGGCGGGTGGCGCTCCGTCGAGTGCTGCGATGAACGACTTGCGACTGGGCCCGACGACGGTCACCGCCTGCAGCTCTTGGAACTCGTCGAGCCGGGAGAGCAAGGCGATGGACTGCGTAGCGTTCTTCGCAAAGCCGATGCCCGGGTCGAACCACACCCGACTGGGGTCGACCCCGCGCTTTACCGCGATATCTCGCGCTTTTCGCCACTCGTCGGCAACGTCCCGCGCGACGTCCGCGTAGCCGTCTTCTGGGTACTCCGAGAAGCCAGCCATCCGGCTCATGGGTCCGCGGCTGTGCATGATGATGAGCGTCGCCTGGCGGCGGGCGACGACGTCCGCCAGCTCGGGGTCCGCCAGGCAGGAAACGTCGTTGACGATTTGAGCGCCCTGCCCCAGGGCGAAGTCCGCGACCTCTGGACTTGCGGTATCGATGCTCACGACGGCGCCTTGGGCCACGCTGTAGCCGAGGGCGGCGCTCACGCGGCGGATTTGCTCAACCGCAGGCACGCTCTTGGCCCCGGGACGGGTGGACTCTCCGCCGATGTCGATGATGTCCGCGCCTTCGTCCAGGATCTGCTGCACACGCTCCGTGGCGGCGTTCGGCGAGGCGTATACGCCGCCGTCAGAAAAGGAGTCCGGGGTGGCATTGAGCACACCCATCAATGCGATCCGGCCCGAGGCGCCGTTCGCTGCGAGCATCGCATCCATGGACCCCACGGCTTTCGGGTAGCAAGAGCCGGGCCGACAAGCAAGAACTTGCAGAAAAATCGCCGGTTTTCCCGGGACGGTTGGAATTGTCGTTGCCGTCGCAAGATGGAACGGACTAGCGTCAATTTGTAAGGAAGCGCCGTGTCTGGCGTCGCGCCATGCTGCGAACGCGCGTCAAAGCCGGCCCGGTACCGGGTCTTGTCATGAGCCTGCTCTTCGCAGCGGTGCTTACGGCTGTGCATGTTGGAGACCACTACGTCTCGCTCTGGGCTCCCGCCATGGGTGCCGCGACGCCCGTGACACTGCGAGTGCCCTTCGGGGCGCGCCTCACCCAAGACCAGACGGCTCGCGCAAACTTGCGCCAACCCCATGCCCGCAACGTGGTGCCTCGAGGAACCGTGCTGCGCACCGAATCGCCGGTGCATTGGACGGCCTATCTCTACGAATCTGCGCGCCGGCCGCCCCAGCTGCCCCGGTTGGCCGCGACCTTTGCGATCTTCTTCACCCTGGCCATGGCCTTGACGGCGTACTTGCGCAACTTCGGCCAGAGCCGACTGCGGCTGCTGCGAGTGCAGGTGGGTCTGCTGCTGATGATGGGCAGCCTCGCCATCGTGGCGAAAGCCATGCTGCTGTTTACCTCCTTGCCCGAGTTCTGGATCCCGGTGGCCGCCGTGCCGCTATGGATCGCGGCCAACTTCGACCGCCGTTCCGCGTTCCTGGTCGCCGTCGTGATGGCGTTTGTTTTGGCGTCGCTGCTGGACCTGGATCTGGTGTTCTTGTGCGTGTTGCTTGCCCGCGGCATGAGCGCGACACTGCTCTACTTTGACCGCAAGCATTCCCGGTCGATGGTGCTCTCTGGTTTCTTGGCTGGGCTTGCGGCAGCGCTCGTATATGTGGCCATCGTAGTGAATTTCGATGGGCGCTATGACGTGATCGCAGATCTGCTGCGACTGCCGGAGTCTCCTATCCTGGGCTGCCTAGGTGGCGGCCTTCTCGGCGGCGTGCTCGGCGCGCTCGGTCGCAACATCGTGGCTCGCGGCCTTGGCGAGGTTCCGCGGGATCGCTTGGTAGACCTCTCGGATCTCGAACAACCGCTGTTGGTCCGCCTCAGCAAGGAGGCGCCGGGCACCTACGAGCACTCCCGGGCGATGGCAAATCTCGCTGAACAGGCGGCGAGCGCCATCGGCGCGAACGCACTACTCACGCGAGTGGGTGCCTACTATCACGACCTGGGCAAGTCGGCCCAAGCCAAGTACTTCGTGGAAAACCTGGGACCCGACGAGCGCTCCCCCCACGACGAACTGGATCCCGAAACCAGCGCGGACGCCATCATGGCGCACGTGGTTTTGGGTACGAAGCTCCTGCGCGACGGCGGGCTTCCGGAGCCGGTTGTGGAGTTCGCGTACACTCATCACGGCACCCAGTTGGTGGAGTACTTCTGGAACAAGTGTTTGCAGGCGGGCAACCCCAACGAGCTGACGGAAGACGCCTTCCGCTATCCCGGAATGAAGCCCCAAACCAAAGAGACGGCCATCGTGATGGTGGTCGATTCCATCGAGGCGGCATCGCGCACTATTGATCCGCCCGAGCGCAGTTCCTTCGAGCACATGGTGCAGCGCGTGATGTTCACCAAGCTCTCGTCGGGGCAACTCGACGACAGCGGTTTGGAAATGCCGGACCTGCGCGTGATCGCCACGCGCATGGTGGACACGCTGGTCAACATGCACCACCACCGCATCAAGTATCAGTGGCAAGCCCAACGTGCTGAAGAATTTGGGGTGCCTTCGACCGCGGTGCGCGATTCCGTGCCCGACATCGAGATCCACCCGTCCGCGACCGAGCATCCGCCTCCCGAGCCCGACATGGCGACGGGCACCAGTCTGCGCGCGGCTCCGCTCCCGGAAGTAGCACCGGTGCCATCCTCGCCGGTGCCGCCGAAGCGGGAGGAGGAGTCTTGAGCCGCGAGCAGAGCTTCATGAAAGCGGCCTTTTTCGGTGTGGTCGCCGATGACCTCGTGTTCCCATTTCCGAGCCTTGGCGACGACGAGGCCAAACAAATGCGCGCCCTCTCCAAGGGCATTGCTCTGGCGCTTGCCGACCACGATCCGGCGCAGATCGACTCCGATCGAGAAATCCCAGCGCTGCTCCTCGACAAACTGCGCGCCGCGGGGGCCTTCGGGATCCACTTGCCCAAGGAGGTTGGGGGCGCTGGTCTCAGCGTGTTTGGTGCGACTCGCATTACCCAAGGCGTGGCGGAACTCGATCCAGCGGTTGCGCTGATGCTGCTCGCCCATGGCGCGATGGGTGCCCGCGCCATAGACGCTTTTGGCAGCGAGGCGCAGAAGGCTCGCCACCTGCCGGAGTTGGCTAGTGGGCGCAGCATTGCCGCGTTCGCTCTGACCGAATACTCATCGGGATCCGATGCCGCGACCATTCGTACGCAGGCAATGTGGGACGACGCCGACGGCCGCTTCAAACTCAATGGCGAAAAGCCTTGGGTGAGCAACGGGTCCATCGCCGATGTATTTGCGGTGTTCGCCCGAACGAATCGCGCTGACGAAGGGCACAAGCCGGCGCTGACGGGGTTCATTGTTCCTGCGGCGGCTGGGGTTTCCGTCGGGGAGCAACACCGGACCCTCGGCGTGCGCGGGCTGAGCGTGGCCCCGGT
>CBDUPW010000187.1:0-13935 GCA_965369205.1 uncultured Polyangiaceae bacterium
TAGTGGCACGCGCAATGGGCTCAAGGCGAGGCAGAGCGTATTGCCTCGCCCCGTGAAGAGCTAGGGCAGAACGTCCACGCGAGAAGCGACCGCCGCCAGACTAGCTCGAACTCGCGGCGATAGCTGCTCGAAGCTGTTCTTCGGTCGTCCACACGTTGCCGCATTCGCCACACCCCCAGAATGAAGCGCCATCAGGCTCCAGACCCGCGTCCATGTACACTACCACGCCACTGCAGGCCCCCATCGGACCAGGGCACGGATAGTCTTTGGTCTTTTCGGTCAGGGTCTCCGCCGTGAACTTGATGCCGTGCCCGGTTCCGCAAAGCGGGCAGTCGTACATGGCGAGCGGTAGGCCCCGCGACCGTGCGGTTACGATCCACTTTCGCTGCTCGGGCGACGCATCAAAGGTGGTGTTTTTCGTGTCGCAATTGAGTTTCATGTTGGCTCCGGGATTGAGCACCACGCCTGCGACCTCAGTCTCGCGGCGCAGCTTCGTCGGCAGCTTTTTCACGAAAGTACTCTTCGAGGCGGGTCTCCGCTTTTTCACCGAACAAGATGTCGGCCACTTCGCGTAGGCCTGTGGAGTTCACTTGCGCAGGACAGGTACTCCCAAGTCGCGAACCCGGCACGAAAGGCGCAGGGGTCAATTCGGCGCCTGATCTACGAGCGCAGGACCCAGTAGGCTCTTGTCAGGCGCGCCAGATGCGGCAGACTAGAGTCCATGAAGATCGAGCGCGTCGCACGCAGGGTCGAGTCGTTCGCGGAGGCGGATGTTCTCGGGCGTGCAGACACCCAAGCACTGTCGCTCGAAGAGCGACTCTCCCTCGTGGGGGAGCTGCGAAAGGCATGGTACGGTGAGGCTCTCTCTAGATCCCGATTGGAGCGAGTTCTTGTGCGCGTTGATCGACCGTCGGGTGCGCTTTCTGATCGTCGGCGGTCTCGCCGTGGCCGCGCACGCTGAGCCAAGGTTTACAAAGGACCTTGATGTCCTAGTGGACGCAACGCTCGCGAACGGGCGACGGCTTCAGGCCGCGCTCGTCGACTTTGGGTTCGGCGCCGTTGCCGGCGTCAGACTGCATGGTCGACGGAATCAGCCCTCCGCTTTTTCACGAAAGTACTCTTCGAGGCGGGTCTGCGCTTTTTCACCGAACAAGATGTCGGCCACTTCGCGTAGGCCGGTGGAGTTCTTGATGGCTTCGTCCGAAACCACGAGGTCGATCTTCGAGCGCCGACGCATGAAGTCGTCGAGCTTGACGATCATCTCGTGCTCGGCAGCGTTGTGAAGCTCGGCGCGCAGGTAGTCCGTCGACCCCATGATGTCCTCGCCCATTCTGGGATCGGCGCGGACCGCCTCCAGCAGATCGAAGGCGCGGCGGCCGTAGCGACGCCACAAGCGATCGCTGAGGGGTTCGGTGTCCGGCTTGCTGCGTAGACCGTCCAGCTTCATCAGCCGCGCTTGGCGGTAGAACTCCACGCGCGTGGCCGGTGCCGGCTCCCCGAACCAATTGGCCAGGTCGGGTTCCAACGGGACGCCCAGCCGTTCCACTTGCGCGGCTACCTCTTCGCCAACATTCAGGCAGTCCGTCAGTTTGCCGCCGAAGATGGTGACGACCTTGCGCTCGGCATCGCTCTCGATCTCGTGCTTGCGGCTCAGAGACGTCCAATCCACGTTCAGGTCATCGCTGCCCTCACGTCGCACGACGAGGGGACGCACTCCGGATCGCTCCGCGATGATGTCTTTCTTGGAGAGCGGCTGCTTGAGATCCAAGCGTTGGTTGATTTGCTCCAACAAGAACGCACGGTCGTCGTCGTCTACCCGGGTGAACGGCGTATCCACCCGGGTGTCCGTAGTGCCGATCACAGATCGTCGCCCCATGGGGATCACGAAGAACAGGCGCTGCGTGTCGTCGAAGAACGCCAGCACGCGATCGTGGCGCGTGGTCGTCAAACGAGGCACGACTAGGTGGATGCCCTTCGAGTAGACGATGCGATGATCCGTGCGCACATCCCACAAGTTATTCACTTCGTCGGCGAAGGGGCCGGCGGCGTTTACTAGGATACGAGCAGACGCGTTGAAGGTCTGGCCGCTGTCCACGTCGCGTAGGGTCGCAACCCATCGGTCGTCAGCGCGCTGTGCCGAGAGCAGCTCGACGTAGTTGGCCACGGCGGCTCCAGCGTCCAAAGCCGAGCGCACGAAGGAAAAGACGAAGCGAGAATCATTGTCGATGAGGTAGGCGTCTTGGTACTGAATGCCACCGCGCAAGGTGTCCGTCTTGATGACCGGCTCCTCCGCCTTCACGCCGGCGGCGCTGAACAGTTTTGGACCGCTGGTACCAAACAGACCAATCATCCAGTACGCCGTGGCGCCCAACGCGGCAAACCACGGCGCGTACGGCGCAGTGCGATCCAACGCCGCCAAGAAACCGATCTCTTTGATGTTGTCGGGGTACGCTTGCATCAGGCGGTTGCGAGAGCGACACAAGCCGAAGACGAGCGGCAGTTCGTAACCCTCCAGATACTTGAAGCCGCCCCACACCAGGTTGGAGGACTCTTGGCTGGTGAAGTGCCCAAAGTCGCCGCGGTCGATCAACGCCACGGACGCGCCCCGCCCGGCGAGCGCTGCCGCTGACACCGCTCCATTGATCCCGGCGCCGACGATCAGCACGTCGAACAGGCCACTTTGCAGCGCGGCAAGCTTCGTCTTGCGAAGAGTCACGGCGGCAATCTCGCAGAAGCCACCGCGCTCGCCAATGCCCAAGCCGGGTGTGCCGAAAACCACCCCAGGAATGCGATCACGAAGTGTTTCCCTTTACCTCTCGAGGCCGACGGACGCGCGCAATGCGTCAGCCCCACGGTCGCCCGGAGTGCTGCAGCGCACGACGATGCCAACGGCTTGCTGAGCCGAGCGCGGTGACTCAAACCCGCGATGCACTGGGCGTTCGTTTCCGGTCCTGGCCCACGCGCCGAACACTGGACGATTCGTGAACTGGACACTGTCCGATTCACACTTGTTGCGGCGAGCCTATCTCGGATTCACCCTCAACTCGGCTGCGACGCGATCTTGATCGAAACTTTGCTTCGAAGCGTTTCGTCGCGTGACGTTTTGACGAGCGCCCGCGTCTTGTTAGGTGAGTGGCATTTCTGAATGCTCCGTGCCCAAAGCACTCTGCGATGAAACCAAGCACCAAGTTCCGAAACCGTCACGCTCGCGCTCTTGCGGTGGCGTCACTCGTCGCAAGCTGCGGTAGCCCTGGCTGCTCGGACGGGCAACCTGGCGGCGCGCCGGGGAGCGGCGCCGTGGCGGGTGCAAGCGGCTTCGGAACGGGAGGCGCGGCGGACGCGGCAATGGGCGGCTATGGAGGAGGCAGTGCCGGGGGCAGCGGAAGCGTCGCGGGGGCCGGCGGTGATGCGGGAGCGGGTGCCAGCGGCGGGCCCCCGACCGGTGGCCAAGGGGGTGTGGCAGGTGCTGGCGCAACCGGAACGGGAGGCGCTACAACCGGCGGCTCGGCTGGCACGGGCGGCGTGGGAACGGGTGGCGTTGCGAGCGGTGGCACGGCTGGCACGGGCGGCTTGGGAACGGGTGGCGACTGACCCGGACACGGGTACGACCTACGCCGCGCTGCGCACGGACGTTGGCTTCACGGTTCAAGAGATGGTGTCCCGCGGAACCGACACCAAGCAGGCCTGGGTTTTTCGGGTTGCAAAGTGCAAAATACAGGCTGGCGCCGGGCTGCATTTGAGGACGGAAGACGGCCGCGTCGAGCTGGAGCCAGAGCGACTGAAGCTGGAGCAGGAGACGAGCTATACGACGTCTTGTAGCGACGTCCCGGTGGGCTTCGAGGAGGCGATGGACTCGCCGCACTCAACCAAAGGGCAGTTGGGACGGCGGGACCACAGGCTCTTGCCTGGGGACCGCGTCGAATTCCTGGGTAGGGTTGAGAGAACTCAGGACGGTGGCTACCGTTCCGTAGGTGAATACGAGCTGCGCGATCTGAGCACTGGGCAGCGGACCCAAGCCGAAGAAGAAGCCAGAGATCGGCGCATCATCCTCATGCTTGTTGTCGCCGTGGTGGTCGTGGCCGGAGGGATCGCCGCGGCAATGGTGTTCTTCTCGTAGCTGCCTGAAGCAGCTTGTGCTCGTACGCTGAACACAACACATCCCTCCGCTTTCGCAGCCGACGAGCCGAGGATCGAATGCTGGGTAGGGGTTGCCTTGTGCCGCAGGCGGACGCGGCGGTAACATGCAGCGATGCGTAGCTGGTTACTTCTGTTCACGGTCATCCTCGTGATCGCGTGCGGTGACGATTCAAGTGGCACTGCCTCCAACGCAAGCGGTGGTGGGGGCGGGGCTACGGACGCGAGCAGCGATGCGACGAGCGGAATCACTCTGCGCATCACGCCGCTTACGCCAACGGCGACGGTGGTCATCGGCCAGCCGACTCCAACCCTGCTTTTCCAAGCCTTCGCCACGCCTGCGGCGGGTGGAGAAGAAACCGAGGTAACCTCCCAAGCGACCTTCGCGCTGGCAAATCCGAAGCTCGGCAGCTTTGGACCAAACGGATCACTGAAGCTCGCCGAAGCTGGCGGCACAACCAAAGTTACGGCGACGCATCAAGGGGCCAGCGCCAGCACGGATCTCGTCGTAAAACTCAGCGGAGACGTATATCTTCCCGGGACCGACGCCACCACCAAGGCGCAGTTCGATGCCGCCACGGCCGATCCCAATCCTGCCAGCGCGCCCAGCATCGAGTACCCCGAAGAGGGCACAGTCGTGCCCGGCAACCTGCCGCCCATCGAGATGCAGTGGAGCATCGCCGGCGACAGCACGTCTTATCGCCTCGGGGTAAAGTCGACTGGTGTGCTCGATCTCACCTTCTACACAACGCAGAGGGAACTCGAAATCCCCGCAGCCAACTGGAACGCAATCAGCCTCGCCGCACCGGATCTGGACCTCGAACTCGTTGTCGAAGGCGTCGGACCGACCGGGAAGAAGACCAGCCCGCCCCGCACGATGAGCGTCAGCGCGGACTTGATCGACGACAGCGTCATTTATGTCTGGGTCACCTCCAAGGGTGCCTTCGCTGTGCTGGACATCATCAATCAGCTCGAAACTCCCCTGCCGAACGACAGCCCGGCCCTCGCGGCCGGACAACCCTGCTCGGGTTGTCATCGTGTGTCCCGGGACGGGAAGCGTTTTTCCTACTCCTACAACAGCACTAACTTCATGATCGGCACGCTCGCTTACGACGAGACGCTCAAGTCGTTCGCGTCGAAAATCGTGCCTGCTCCCGGCGTCCGCGGGACCTACGCTGCGTTCAATCCGAGCGAAAGCACGCAGCGCCCGGCCATGCTTCTGTCCGTGCCGGACGACGTCGCCCAGAACACGGCCGGCAATGTGACGCTCAAGTTGGTCGATCCAGACACCAATCAAACCGTCCCCAGCGACGTGGCGCAGGCCATCGCGGCGATCCCATCCGCTGTCGGTCACCACACGCTGATGCCAGATTGGTTCGGTGATACCGTCACGTTCGTTGCGTACCCCGGTGACAAACACTTTGTGCGGGAAGTGGGGGACGACGTGACACTCGGTTCGATCGTCGAAGCCAACGTTACCTACGATTCGGGCTCTAAGGCGTTCCACTTCGCCAATCCCAAGGTGCTGGTCCAAACCCCGAGCAGCGAGCCCAACGCGGGCGAGAACAACGTCCTGCCCGCGATCTCACCTGACGGAAAGGCTGTGGCGTTTACCCGCGCAGAAGGCTGGTGGTCGATCCATACCCAGCAGACATTGATCAATCTGTCGGGCCGCATTGCCATCGTACGACGCAGCGACGGGACGGTGTTTGAGCTCGCTGGTGCTTCGAACGGACCCTCGGGGGACTGGAGCAGTACGTGGTCCCAGTGGGCACCCACGGTCGGCAGTCGATTCCTGTGGCTCGCCTACGCCTCCGAGCGCCCTTACGGCCATCGCCTCTCGCCTGCGAGCCCGGAGAACGCCAGCTGCGGGCTGGTGCAAGGTCAGAAACAGTGCAAACACCTATGGGTCACCGCCATAGACCGCAAGAAGCTTGAGAGCGGCACCGCTGACCCAAGCCGCGCTCCGTTTTGGGTACCGGGACAAGTCATCGCGCAGCAGTACGTGAGCCCGTTTTGGACCAAGGCGGTTCCACTGCCACCAAGGTGAGCGGACGGACGAAACGGTCCCCACCCCTGCCGCCCGCCACGCGCGATGAGCGTCAGCGCTGAGCTGAGCGACGACAGCGTCTGAAACTCTGTGCATAATCGAGCTGAGGTCGCCGCGATGATTCAACCTTCGAGTTCCCGTTACGCAACGTTGTTTGTGGCCGTGCTCGCCCTCCTGTTTGCTAGCGGCTGCGCGTGCGATTCGTCCGAGGATCAGAGCTCCAGCGGCGGAGGCGGCGGCAACGCCGCTGGGGGAGGCGCAGGAGGTTCCGGCAACGGCGGAGCGGGTGGCAGCGGCGCGGGCGCAGGCACTGACGGCGGAGCGGGCGCGAGCGCATGCGCGCCGAACCTCACGGAAAAGTGCGGCAGCTGCTCTGAGCTGGGCTCCCGTCGCTGTGCACCCGACGGCAGCGGTTGGTCGTCCTGCGACTGCACGAGTTACGGCGCGGAAGTCGCCGTGAGCCCCAGCGGGGACGATGCCGCGGCCGGCACCCTGGCGGCGCCGTTCAAGACCCTCGAGCGCGCTCGGGAAAAAGTGCAAGAGCTGGTTCTTGCGGGTCTGCCCGCCGGCGGAGTCGTCGTGTGGCTTCGCGACGGAGTGTATGCGCTCACGGACACACTCACACTGGGTGCGGCGGAATCCGGAAGCCAGGGAAAGCCCGTGGTCTGGCGCGGATACCCAGGTGAGACTGCACGTTTCGTGGGCGGCGTGAGCGTTTCACCGAGCGAGTTCAAGCCGATCAGCACGAGCTCGGCGATCTACTCACGGCTCGATCCTGCGGCGCAAGGCAAGGTGCTCGAAGTGTCGCTGCCCACGCTTGGCATCACAAACTATGGCGCGCTTTCCCGTCGCGGCTTCTGCGGCGCGGCATCCAAAGGTCCGCTTGAAATCTTTGTCGGCGGCGCGCCCATGACCCTCGCGCGCTGGCCGGATGCGACGGAAAACACGGTGCCGACCAATCTGGAGCAGGCAAGCGCGGTGGATCTCTTTGGCGCGCCGTCCCCGGACGTGTCCGGGCACTACGTGAAGAACGGCGTGCAAGACGGCGTGAGCGCTTTCGCGCGCCAGGGCCTCGTGGCCGGTCTGCAGTACCAGCTGTATCGCCACAGCTGGAACTACCAGAACCAGGACTTTACCGCGTGGTTTTTGACCACCGGCACGACCGGCTACCCGGCGGACGCCAATCCGTGGTGGTACCTCTACAATCAAGAGCTCGGGACCATGAGTCCTTCCGCCGGCGCTTCCGGCAAGGTGAGCATTCACAACCCCGATGAAATCAATCACGGCTTCGCGAGCATCCGTGAATCCGTGTCGGACACGGTCTGGCGTTACTCGGGAGATCGCCCCTCGCGCTGGGCAGATTTGAGTAGCGTGTGGTTTCACGGCTTCTGGAAGCACGCTTGGGCCGACTGCCACGTCGCCGCCGCGAGCATTGACCTCGCTAGCAAGACGGTGACCCTTGCCGAGTCACCGGGATACGGCACGACTGCCAATCAACCTTATTACGCCTACAACATGCCCGAGGAGATCACACTGCCCGGCGAGTACTGGCTCGACCGCAGCACGGGCTCCCTCTACCTCTGGCCGCCCAACAACTTCTCGTCGGCCGAAGTCGTGGTCTCGCTGCTGGAGTCGCCATTGGTGCAGCTGAGCAGTGCGAGTTTCGTCGAGCTGCGGGATTTCACCCTGGAGGCGGGCCGCAGCCAGTTGGTCCGCGTCGACGGAGGCGATCACAACCAGCTGGTTGGGCTCACGCTTCGGAATGCCGGCACAGATGCGGGTTCTATCTCTGGAACTGAGCAACTGGTGCGCTCCTGCAACGTGCACGGCGTTGGCAACGGCGGTTTCCGGCTCTCCGGCGGGGATCGTGCTTCGCTCACCCCAGGAAAAAACACTGTAGAAAACTCCCATTTCCATCAGCTGTCTCGCTGGGAGTGGACCTACCGTCCGGCGGTGAGCCTCAGCGGCGATGGCAACGCCGCGCGCAACAATTCGATCCACGACCTGCCGCACTCCGCCATTCTTTTCGGCGGCAACGAGCACCAAGTCGAGCGCAACCATATCCATCATGTGTGTCAGTTCTCGAGTGATGCCGGTGCCATCTACGCAGGTCGTGATTGGGGTGCACGGGGCAACGTGGTCCGGCACAACTTCGTCCACGATCTGCACACGTGGTTCGAGGGTTACGGCGTGCAGGGCATCTATCTCGACGATTGTCTGAGTGGGATCCGCGTGGAGGGCAACGTGCTCTACAATATTTCCGGCTACGGGATCCAACACGGTGGCGGTCGCGACAACATCATGCTGAACAATATCATCGCCAAGAGCGGTGGTGCGCTGACAGCAGACAGCCGCTGCTTCGATCAGGCGAATGTGCCAAACAACACGCCCGGTGACAGCTGGAACCTGCTCGAGAAGCTCAACGCCGTCGGCTACCAAAAAGAGCCTTGGGCCTCGCGTTGGCCCGAATGCGCAGCCATCCCAAATGACTGGGCAGCTCTCAGCTCGCCTCCCTCGCACTGGCTCAAGCCCGAAGGCTCGGAGCTCTCGCGAAACGTGGGCTATGCAAACGGCAAGTGGGCCAATGCTTCGGCGGGCACGCTCGCCTCCTACGCCAAGAACGCCGACAATCTCGGGGACACGGACCCGCTCTTTGTCGACGAAGCCAAGCTCGACCTCAACTTGAAACCCAATTCACCGGCCTTCAGCATTCCAGGTTTCCAGGAGATCCCGTTTGACACGATCGGGATCCAGCCCTGACTCCGCGCGTCGTTGGTGTTCACCGAGGGCGACAACACAGTGCTCGTGCCGATGACGGTGGGCGTGGCGTTCTAATACCAACGCGACTCTGGTTCGGCAGGAGTGCTTGGGCTTCCTAACCTCTCCTTGCCGACGCCGGTCCGGTTGCGCGCAAAGCTCCGTTGCACAACTATGCTCGACCATGGCCGACAAGTGGGTCCCACGGCGGGGAGTCAGATGCTGCAGGTGGAGGAGGTTAGCCCCGTTGCTGCTTCTGATGCCACTCGTGCTTGCAAGTTGCCGCAATTCTAAGCCGAGCAATGCCGATGCGCCGCCGGAGGCCGCAATGAGTGCCAAAGAAATCGATACCAGCGGGCTCGCCGTCGCGGGCGACTCACGGCTTCAGATCCAAATCGAAATCACAGACGAGGTGAAGATGGAGCGCATCCCGATGCGCACAGCACGCCTGCACTTCAAGAACCTGACGCAACAGCCACTGCGTATCTACCTGCCCGCACCCGACGCCTTTCGCTGGGGCATCAGCAGCATCGTGATGAAACCATCGAACGGCCCGCCCCTGCTGGTCCCGACTCCGCGTCCGCACGGCTACGTGATCAGCGAGAAAGACTTTCCGCTCCTCGCGCCCGGCGAAAATAGAGTGTTCACCCAGAGCTTCAGCCTCGACCCAATGCAACGCGGCGCGGGCACGACCACCGCGCGCCGCCCCGGCTTTGAAACCGGCGCCAAAGTGGCCGTACGTTGGACATACGAAAACGCCAGTCGGCGCTGGGCCGGCGGCGTGCAAACCCTAGACGGCCCCACCCGGACGCTATTCGACGGCGGCGACATCCCGCACATCTGGACGGGCAAGCTCAACGTCGAAACGCAGTGGACGGTGCCCTAGTCTGGTTGCAGCCGAGGCGTCGTTCATGACGGGCTGAATCGAGGCCGCAGCCAGGGCCCTACGGCGGCTGACTCTCGGATCGTCCTGGCCGGGCGGAACGCGGCGGGCCGGCGTCGACCATGGTGACCGACTCGGGATCGGCGGTCGGAGCGGCCGGCGCCAGCTCTGCGCTGCCCAGCGCGGCGCGCAGCAGGTCGATGTCCGTGGGTTGCGGCGGGCACAGCGCGTTTAGCGCGGTCAGCATGGCGCGGGCGGAAGCAAAGCGACCGCTGGGCTCGCGTGCCAGGGCCGAATCGATGAAGGAGTTCCAGCCGTCCGCGAGATCTTCGCGCAAGCTCGTGATGGGAACAACCGGGTCGGCGATCAACGCAAGCAGAGTCGTGGCCTGGGTGTCGCGCAAGAACAGCCGAGTGCCTGCGAACATTTCCCAGACGATGACGCCTAGGCCGAACAGGTCACAGCGCGCATCGAGGGACTCGCCGCGCGCTTGCTCCGGCGCCATATAGCCGACGTGCCCGGCCACAGTGAGCGTCTTGGTGGAGACGGCGTCGCGCAGGGCGCGCGCCAAACCGAAATCCGAAATCTTCACGGCGCCCGTGCGAGACAGCAGCACGTTGGCTGGGCTCATGTCGCGGTGGATCACGCGCATGGGCAGACCGTCGGCTCCCCGCGCGTCCGTATGCGAAAACGCCAGTCCGTGCAGGACCTGCCGCACGATATGGGCGACGACGGGAGCTGGCAACGCGCTCTTGTGGGCGCGGTGGCGCTTCATGAACGTGAGCAGCGTCATGCCTTCCACGTACTCCATGGCGAGGAAGTACGTATCGCTGACCCGGCCGAAGTCGAAGACCTGCACAATATTCGGATGCACCAAGCGCGCGGAGAGCTGCGCTTCACGCCGGAAGGACTCGACCAAGTCGTCTTGCTCTGCCAGATGCGGATGGATGCGTTTGATGGCCACCGGACGCTCGAAGCCGCCCTCTGGACAGTACAGCGCTTCATGCACCATGCCCATGCCGCCCGAGGCGATTTGGCGGACGATGCGATACTTGCCGAATAGGTCTTTTGCACGTGCGGAGCTTTCCGCGCGGCCGATCACCGTGAGCAGTCCTTGACACACCAGAGAGCCGAGCACGCCCGACAGCGCGAAGGAGAACATGCGCGTGACTTGGATCTTGGTTTGGAACAGCGGGTGCGCCGCAAGCTCTGGTGGCAGCGCGCCACGCGCCCAGAAGAAATAGAGCGCGCCGAAGGCCAGGGCGCTGGAGAGCCCCACCACCAGCGGCGTCAGTGGGCGCAGTCGAACCACGCTGGCCACGATCAGCGCAGCGAACAGCATCGGTGGCAGCCACGAACCAAGCGCGTACGCCGCGCCCTGCACCTGCACCAAGATGGCAAAGGAAAACCACGGCACCGTGCCTTCAACCACTGTCGCGAGGATCGTCAGGGTTCTTCCACCCTTGCCGGCACGCAAGAGAAGCAGCACCAACGAAAACCAAGAGAAGTAGGCCGCGGACATCAGTGCGACCCACAGGCCTAGCGGCACCGCGACGCCAACCGAAACCAGGAGCCCGCCAAAGACTCCAACGAAGCCCATGACCTGCCACACCCGCGCGACGGCCCAGTCCAACCGCTGCGCTTCATCGTCAAGGGCGACGCCGATCAGCGGAGACAGCGGCTCTTCCGGGCGCGTCATGTCTGCTCAGACTACGCCTGCGCCGCGGGCAGCACTAGGGACGCCGCTCACGGAGCCGGGGGCGCGGATTCCGGCGCGCGTTCGTACAAGTCGAAATCCTCAATGCTCTTGGTCTTTTGGTATTGGTCTTGGAGCAAGGTTTCGAGCTCGGGGAAGGTGACGATGGCCTCTGCGGAGTCGTATTCGTCGCCGGTGACCCAAGAGAAGCGGTCACCGTGCTGCACCACGATCAGCTGCGGTGGGTCCTTGCGTAGGTCTTCCATCAGCTCGCGCCGCGCGCGCTCGCGATCCCAGCGCACCCGCTGAGCGACGTCGTAGATATAGCGTGACGACGCGCGCCGCTCCGCCAGCCAATACAGTCCCGGCTCGAAGCCCCACACGTAGATCGACGCATCCTCAGCAACCCGTTGGCGGATCTCCGTCGCCACGGCGCGGTTTTCGTCCAAGTTGTAGTCGGCAACCTTGTACAGCTCTCGGTCGAGCAGCTCCCGGGAGTGCAGGTTGGAAAGGCCAAGCAGGTAGCTAGTGCGCAGCGTCGCGCGGTCCCAAAATGAGCCCAGATCCCGCACGGCGATGCGCATGCTGGTGGCCACGACGACGAACGCAAAAAAAGCCAGCACGCCGCCGGCGCCGCCCGCGAGGCAGCGGCGCCATAGTTTGTACAGACCCAAGCCGCCCATGAAGGCGATCAGCGGCAAAGTCGCCGCGTAGTGGTACTGAAAGAACTTGCCCTGCATGGCGATGCCCGCCACGTGCACGCTGATGATGCCGAGCAACAAAAAGATGCCTTCGCGTTCTCGGCTGTGCGTCGGTCGGATCACGAACGCGGCGATCACGCCAAAGGCCGAGAGCGCTGAGAAGCGGAAGAATGCCTCTTCCAACCCCCAGTAAAACATGTCCGCGGCGCCACGGCCGGTCCAACCAAGCTGCGTGTAGCCCGGCGTGAATTCAAAGAGCGTCCACGCCAGTGCCGGCCACGCGCCCTTGGCGTAGAACCACGCGCCGCAGGCGACGATGGGAAGCAGACTCGCGAGTCCCACACTGACGAATGCGAGCAGCCCCCGAGATACGCGCCCATCGCGTTGGGTCTCGAGGCGCGCCAGATACACGGCGCACACGATCGCGCCGCCGCCCAGGGGCGGCTTCATCAAAAACGCGATACCAAACAAGGCGCCGACGCAGGCCCACTGCAGGAAGCGATAGCGTCGTGCAAAGTCGTGGGTGGTGACCACGATTGCCGCGACCGTCAGCATGCCGCCGAAGGTCTCCGGCTGCCCGGTATGCCAAAACTCGAGCTGCGCGTGGATCAGCGCCGCCAGGGCGCCACCGACGAGCCCGATTCGCTTTTGTCCAAAGAAGGTGTGGCCGAGCTTGCGGAAGCCGAAGACCATCGCCACCAGCCCAATGACCTCGAGCAGTCGCGGCGCGAGCATGGTCTTGCCAAACACGCCCTGGGCGAGGGCGTAGACCAGGAAGATGCCGGGCGGCTTGAAGTCCCACACATCGCGGTAGGGCATGCGCCCATGCACGATGCCGTCCGCGACCGTCGCGTAGATGCTCTGATCGCGACCGAAAGCAAAGAGCAGGATCTGCGCCGCCGAAAGCGCGATCACTGTCCAGCACACGCCGCTGAGCCAAGCATCGGGATCGATGCTGCTCTCGTTGGGCATCACGTCTGCCGGCGGCGGAACCGAGTTGCTCGGCATGCGCCGCGCACGGTAGCCCGGCTTGGACGGTAATAGAAAGCGTGCCGCGCGAGGGGCCGATGACGAGCCTGCCGACACACCCAAACAAACAACCAATTCCGGGTCTAGCCCGCTACCGGACCGCCTTCAGGCCGCGATGATGCCGTCCTCGCGCCAACCGTCGATGAGAAACTCCCAGAATGCCCGTCTCCGGCCGAGCCTGCGACCAAGACTGGGCAGCGCGCGCGCAACTTCCTCGGCAGTCGTGAAGTGCCACACGTCGATGTCCCGAGCTTCACGCAACATCTTTCCGAGCAGACGCAGCCGTTCGTTCTCGTCGTTGCCGCTGAGCTTGGCACGCAGCTCGTCGGCTCAGGTCAGTGGCGGTGCCAGCCGCAAGCCATGAGATCGCGCCGCTTAGCGCGCCCGGTAGGATTCGAACCTACGACCCTCGGTTCCGAAGACCGATGCTCTATCCAGCTGAGCTACAGGCGCGGAGTCAGGGAAAATGGAGAAGAACCGGGGCGCCGTCAAGGCCGGCCGCGTCGGCCGTGCTGCTGCGTGCTTGGAGCACTGCATTCCGCGCCGCAATCCCGCGCTCTGGGAGCCCTTTACTTCTTGTGCTTCTTTTCAGCGCGGTTGCGCGAGCCCATGACGGCGGTATCCGCGGCGTAGGCGACCTCGCCGGTGACCAGGGAACCCGGCACGGGGATCTTCGGCAGGATCA